>DASYSA010000642.1:0-40812 GCA_036003885.1 Blastocatellia bacterium
CTTCATAGGCACGCGAGCAGGTCTGCTCGAGAGTGGCCGCCCGTGCCGTCACTCCAATGACTCGACCGCCGGCTGTCATAAACCGTCCCTGCTCATCGAAAGCCGTGCCAGAATGGAAGACAACGACCCCTTCAACCGCCGCGGCTTCAGCAAGCCCTGCTATCGGCTTTCCCTTTTCGAATTTCCCAGGGTATCCAGCGGACGCGGCGACGACGCAGACCGATGAATCCGTGCTCCATTTCATCGGCAGCGAACCGATGCGCCCGGCGAGGATCGCGTCGAATATCTCGACCAGGTCGCTGTCCAGCCTCATCAGCACAGCCTGTGTTTCAGGGTCGCCCAACCGCGCATTGTATTCGATCACCATCGGTCCCTCGGCGGTGAGCATCAACCCGGTGTATAGCACGCCGCGGAAGGGTCGCCCCTCACCGGCTATTCCTTCGAGTGTCGGTTCGACAATTTCGCGAGTGATGCGCTCGAGCGTAGCGTTGTCAATGAGCGCCGGGGTTGAAAACGATCCCATACCGCCGGTGTTCGGCCCAAGGTCTCCGTCATCGACGCGCTTGTAGTCCTGCGCCGGTGGTATGATCTGATAGTCCTTCCCGTCGGTGAAGATCATCAGTGACGCTTCGCGCCCGAACAGGCACTCCTCAAGGACCACGGCAGAGCCGGCGTCGCCGAATACTCGTTCAACCATCATCGCATTGATGGCCTCATCAAACTCTCGTCGATCGGCCGGTATACGGACGCCTTTGCCGGCGGCCAGCCCGTCGGCCTTAACCACTACCGGTAAACTGTAATCGCGATCCAGGGCTTCCCTGGCAGCCTCGGGCGAGTGGCAGATTGTAAACCGCGCCGTCGGAATGGAATGACGAGCCATGAATTGTTTGGCAAATACCTTGCTGCCCTCCAGCTGCGCGGCGCCGCTGGAGGGTCCGATTACCTTCAATCGTCGCTCGTGGAATGCCTCGGCCACGCCCGCAACCAGAGGTGCTTCCGGACCGATCACCGTCAGCTCAGCGTCCAGCGACTCGGCAAGGCTTGCAAGCCCGGCGGCGTCATTGAGGTTGGCCGGATAGCAGGTCGCGATCTCAGCGATCCCCGCGTTGCCTTGCGCGCAATAGAGGTGAGAAGTCTGGAGACTTTGACTCAGTTTCCAGCAGATTGCGTGTTCTCGGCCCCCGGAGCCGATTACGAGGATTTTCATATCCGGGGGATTTTATCTTCAATTTCCGCGAGGCGCAAAAAAGATCGTTGCTCGTTCCTCGTTGCTCGTTGCTCGTGAGGAGCCGAGAGTTGCCCTACACACAAAAACCGCAGAACGAGCAACGAGCAACGAGAAACGCGCAACGACTCTTTTATTAGTCTTGAGGTGGGATTATTGGCTTGGACGGCTGCGAAACTGGTGCTTCCGAAGGGGGGTGATGCGTGGCGTTCACGTAGGCCTCGATTTCCAATCGGACTTCAGCATAAAGCCTGTCAACGGGTTTGTTCGCCTTGTCTCTCCACCCCTTGACGATTTCACCGTCGATCAGAAACTGGCCGTACTGAAAGTTCTGAGTGCGGAACAGGCTGTCTTCGAGCGCAAGGAAGACCAGCATCTCCTGTTTCTCAATGTAGTTGTCTTCCGCGCATCGCACGTTCGCCCGCGCCAGCACGTTGACTTGCTTCAGGGTGAAGTCACCGTCAATCACATCAAGCGGCTTGAGGATCGCGAGCTGGCTGAACGCACCACGGTAGTTAGCCCGAACTGCTTTTTGGACCCTCACTCGCGCTATGAAGATTGAATTGCGTGTCAATTCATCGATCGGCATTACGCGCAGGCAGTTGCGCGGCTGTGCGAGCCCCGTGAGTACCAGCAGGGGCATCGCAAGTATCAAGGCAAGCTTGTGCATGTACGAAAACGGTCTCCTCTACAAGTTGATAATGCTACCACAGCGATTGGGGACCGCGAAAGAGTGTTTCCACCCATTGGTGAACGTCAGAAGGCTCTCGCAGTTCGATTATTGTGCGCCCGAAGCTTCGTCGGTCGCAACAACCCGCGACCTTCGCAACCGCTGCCGATACAATGCCACTGCGAGGACGACCAGCAAAACCGCGCAAACCCCTATCAACACCTTGCCGCCGTGATCCTTCACAATTCGAAAGGCGTCGTCCCCAAACTCGATTGCAAGCCAGCCCTCGATCAGGAACCTGATCGCTCTTCCAATCAGTATGGCGAAGACAAACCGCACTGTCTTCAATTTGAAGACTCCAGCCCCGAGTACGAACGGCTTGAATGGAAAGGGAGGCGGAAGGACGGCCGTGGTCATCACAGCCAGCATGTCGTAACGTCCAAGTAGATTCTGTATTCGCTCACGCTTTTGCGGGTTCACACGCCTCAGCGCGCTTTCACCCGCACGGCGAGCTATCAGATACAGGATTGTGCAGCCGATTGTTGACCCCGCAGTCGCCGCAAGCGCATAGAGCGGCATCCGCGCTGGATTCACGGTGCTCAGCGTGATCATGATGAGATCAGGGCCGCTGGGCAGCGGAATCAACGCTGAGTCGAGCAGAGCGATTCCGAACAATCCGACCGCCCCAAAGGTCATTAGCCATGCGCCCAGCTCGGCTAGGCTGCGCTTGATCCCTACCAGGGAGCCAAATGATAGCCCCGCCCGGCTTGAAGCCGAGCCGCCCGACTCGAAACCTTCGGCCAAGCCCGGCGCTTCTCCATTTCCAGTTCTCCGTCTGATTCTCACCCGACCCTCGTTACCTCGGTTTGCGGGTAATAGAAGCTGAGGATGTCGCGACAGCTTCGTCCGGCTACTGCCTGAGCTAACGCACCGGCCACACATAGTCCAACCTGACTGCCGAAACCGCGGCCTCTGAAGACGAATGCATTCCCCCGCCGCTGAACTGAAAAAGTTGGACTCAGAACAGTGTTCCAGCCGAGCCGCTGCCCGAGGCGGCGCCGAAAGTCGTCGGTAGGAAGTTCGACGCTACGGCCGCGGTCCCGGATGCTGATAGAGCGAACGAGATCACTCGACCCTTCGGTTTGCGCGACAATCTCTGCCGCCTGAGAAAGCCTCCGCCCTGGCGCGGCCGATGCCAGCGCATCGAGCACCGACTGGGCCCGCGCCGTCCGCTGCCATGTGCAGTACCGTGAAGCCCGGCACCACTGGCACGCGATCCGCCGGTAGGGATAACCGCTTTGGACTCTGCCTCCCCACACCATCTCAGGCGTGGCTGAAAGGCCCCCGCAGGCAGCAGTATACTGGCCTTCGATCGCACGGCCTTGAAAGATAAGAACCTCACCTTCGGTCGACGACACAGCCATTGCGACAACCGGAGTCAACACTTCCGCTGAAAGATCTGCTTCTCCTCGGTACAGCTGGCAGTGAGTTGTGTCGCAAAAATCGAAGCCCTCGGCTCGATGCCGGCCGAGATGAGACTGCACAAATGTACGGACGACGATCGCAAGCGCCTTGATCGCCTCCGACTCGCGCCGCCCGGCAATCTCAGCTGCAACAATGGAGGCCACCGCCGACTCCATATCCGTCTCGAGAACGATCGAGAGCATCGCAGGCTCTAATCGGTTCTCCGCTCCAACGTACAGGCTACCGCGTACCGCGCGTTTCATTCGCGCAGGCAGGTTCAATTCGAGGCCGCCTGAACCATCGGGTTCCACTTTAGCCTCGCCCGCTGTTGCAGTTGCTTTGATGCGCCCGTAAGCATCGACCAGGACCACGTTGAGACCCGCACCCGATTTCCGAACTCGAATCGTCTGGCCCGGCTCAACAACTACTTCCGAGAGCCTGCCGGCATTCAGAATTGCGGTATGACCCGGGGAGGGCTGCACATTGAGCACATCGGGCTTGAATAAGCTGAAGAGTCCTATTCGCAAGGGTCGGCTAGCCGAATCGACGCCCGTCGCGGCGAAGGAGAGCAACGCTATGGTGGCAAGAGCGACCGGCATGAGTCATGAATATGAACGATGAATCGGGAATGCACAATAACGGCACGACGCCGCGTCCCTGAAGGGGCGCGATTCGCACTATGCTCTGGCTTGAAGGCCGGGCGACGCAGTAGACTAACATTGACGCGCGACAACGACGAGGGACGACGTGTGCTGTTGTCTGACCTCGTCAGCAAAGGAGATCGCCGCTTCGTTCACACAAGGAAAAGCGCCACTATGACTACAACTCCCTCGACCTCTTTCGCAGGCAGCCGGGTTGGGACTGATGAAGCTGACGATCTGCAGGCTCGCTACCACAGCGTAAGGGAGGCGACCGTAGAATTATGTAAGCCGCTGTCACCCGAAGACTGCGTGGTTCAGTCGATGCCAAACTGCAGCCCAGCGAAATGGCATCTGGCGCACACGAGCTGGTTTTTTGAAACCTTCATTCTCGAGCGCAGCATACCGGACTATATCTCCTTCAACTCGCAGTTCCGAATGATGTTCAACTCCTACTATCAGTCAGTGGGCGAGCAGTACCCGCGTCCGTCGCGCGGGTTGTTGTCGCGCCCGACTCTGAACGAGGTGCTCGAATACCGAAAGCACGTCGATCGCTGCATGCTCTCGGTTCTTGAAGCCGAGGGCACGCGGGCCACGACGGCGAGTGTAATCGAGTTGGGCCTCCAGCACGAGCAACAGCATCAAGAGTTGATCCTGACCGATATCAAACACATGCTTTCGTTCAATCCGCTGCGTCCCTCGTACGCAAGCGTTGTTGGGCCGGCGGGGGAGTCTCAACCGCTGACTTGGAGTCGCTATGATGGAGGCCTCCGGTGGATCGGCCACGAAGGGGACTCCTTTTCCTTCGATAACGAGGAGCCGCGCCATCGCGTGTTCATCGAGCCCTTTGAGCTTGCGTCGCGTCCGGTGACTAACGGCGAGTACGTGGCTTTCATAGAGGCTGACGGGTATGAGCGCCCTGATCTCTGGCTCTCAGATGGCTGGTACGCGGTTAGCGATCAGCACTGGCGCGCGCCCCTTTATTGGGAGTTTCTGGATGGCACGTGGTTCCTGTTCACGTTGTCGGGACTGCGCGAGCTTCGCCCCGAGGAACCTGTTTGCCACGTTAGCTTTTACGAGGCGGATGCGTTTGCCCGTTGGGCGGGGGCGCGTCTGCCCACTGAAGCCGAATGGGAATCGGTGGCCGGCGAGGAGTCGATCGCCGGTAACTTTGTGGAGAAGGGCCTCCTGCATCCGGCTCCTGGAGCCGATCACAGGGAAGGCCCGGCTCAGATGTTCGGAGACGTCTGGGAGTGGACTCAGAGTCCATATATCCCTTATCCCGGCTTCAACCCGCCGGAGGGAGCGCTGGGTGAATACAACGGCAAGTTCATGTGCCACCAGATAGTGCTCAAGGGGGGCTCCTGCGCTACGCCACAGTCCCACATTCGCGCGACCTACCGTAACTTTCTCCCGCCGGACGCGCGCTGGCAATTCAGCGGAATAAGGCTCGCTCGCGATGCGAAATAGAGGTTTCCTGGGTACGCACGCTTCCAGCGTGCCCCGATTCTGTTTGCTCACTCACGATGAAGACGACCGCTTGACATCAAGGTTGCCGCCTCGAATATGAAGATCGAGTTGCGGGTAGGGTATCTCTATCTGGTGTTGTCGGAATTTGTCGTGGATGGCGAAGTTCAGCCCGCTGACCAACTTCCCTTTCCGATGAACGAGACTCCGGCTCCAGGCGCGCAGCTCGAACTTTAACCCGCTGTTACCAAACTCGAGGAATCGCACTCCGGGCTCCGGAACGTCGAGCACGTCGGCGTTCTCTCTGGCCACCTCAAGCAACAGCTTCTCCACCTGTCTTACATCGCTGCCATAGCCGACGCTGATCGGGATCTTGAATCTCACCGTCGAATCGGTATAGCTCCAGTTCACGACATTCTCAGTTACGAACTTGGAGTTCGGAACGATGATGGCGATATTGTCGTTGGTCACAACCGTCGTGCTGCGAGCTCCAACTGAAATTACATCGCCCTCGACTCCTCCCACCTCAATCCGATCTCCAATCTTGATCGGCCTTTCAAAGAGGATGATCAAACCGCTTATGAAATTGCTCGCAATGTTTTGCAGTCCAAACCCGATTCCAATACCAACCGCTCCGGCGACCACGTTGAGCGTCGTCAGATTGATTCCCACGGTTTGAAGAATTATCAACAGGCCGACTAACAACACCACATAACGCGTGATGGACCCAATCGCCTGCTGCGCTCCCAAATCGAGCCTGCTGCGTGCCAGGACTCGGCCAACGAGGAGCTTCCTCATCTTGCCGGCAAGGTAAAAGAGCAAGACGAGAAGCACAAGGAAACAGATGATCGTCCATACAGTGATCTGCGCTTCCCCAAGCTTGACGATCGGAAAATCGAAAAAGCCCTTTATTCGTCCAAGCCAGCTTTGAAGACTCTCCACCTTTATCCTCCACTCTCATCCCGCACCGGGGACTCGACCGTCGTCGAGCGCTAGCATACCGCCTGCCGCGACTCATGCGCCAGTTGTCAGTTGTCGCCTGTCCATGGTCAACTGTAGCAACGTGGACCGAGGACCACAGAGTGCCCCAACATCATGATTCAATTCGACCAGCAAGCGTGCGGAGACCTGGAAGCGGCCCTGACTCGCGAATGGCTGGAGACTAACGGGATCGGCGGGTTCGCATCGTCGACGATCATCTGTTTGAATACGCGCCGCTATCATGGAGTGCTGGTTGCCGCGACGACAGTGCCCTGTGGCCGAACGGTGCTGGTGTCGAAGGTTGAAGAGACCGTCGTTGTTGACGGACGGCGGTATGAGCTTGGGGCAAATCAGTACCCGGGCGTCATTCACCCGACCGGCTATCAGTATTTGAAACAGTTCAGGCTCGATCCGTTCCCCACCTTCAGTTACGAGATCGAGGGGTTGGAGATAGAGAAGTCAGTCTTCATGATCCAGGGCGAGAACAGCACGGTTCTGCAATACAGGCTGCGACGCCAAGCGGGGTCCGCAACCGCCGTAGTAGTGCTCGAAGCTCGGCCGCTCCTCGCATTCCGTGATCACCACAGCACGACGCACGAAAACAGTTCTTTAAACCCCAAAGTGCAGATCGTAGATGGCTCTGTCAGGATTTCGCCTTACCCGGGGATGCCGCAGCTTAATGTTGCGCACGATGGCTCGGGGGTGGAACCAACCGGTCACTGGTATCGCAATTTCGAATACCGGGCGGAGCGCGAACGGGGCCTGGATTTCGTGGAGGACCTGTTCAACCCATTCACGATCCGATTCGACTTTAACGACCGGGTCGAAGCAAACCTGATAGCCTCCACCGAGCCGCATCAGGCCGCCCAGGCTTCGACCTACCGCGAGGCGGAGATGAAGCGCAGGCGATCGCTCGCCTCATCCACGCCCGTTGAGGAGGAATTGATCACCACGCTCACAGCAGCGGCGGACCAGTACATCGTCGCGCGAGGCAATCTCAGGACCGTCATCGCAGGCTACCACTGGTTTGGCGACTGGGGTCGTGACACGATGATCGCGTTGCCGGGGCTGGAGTTGGTCACCGGACGCTACGACGCAGCGAAAAGCATATTGCTCGAGTTCGCTCGTCACGTCGATCAAGGCATGATTCCCAATCGCTTTCCCGACGAAGGTGAGCAGGCCGAGTACAACACCGTCGACGCGACGCTGTGGTTCTTTGAGGCGGTTCGGTCGCTGGGTCATTACACCGGAGACACTGAATTCATCCGCGCCAATCTGTATGCGGTGCTGGCCGACATCGTCGACTGGCACGAGCGTGGCACTCGGTACGGCATTCACGTCGATGAGGACGGTCTGCTCAGCTCGGGAGAAGAAGGCGTTCAGTTGACCTGGATGGATGCGAAGGTTGGCGACCTGGTGGTGACGCCCCGGCGGAGCAAACCGGTTGAGATCCAGGCGCTATGGTACAACGCGGTTCGCGTGATGGAACAATTCGCCCTCGAGTTTGGGGATGGAATTAGTCGCGACCGTTACCGAACCCTGGCCGAACGCGCAAAGCGGAGTTTCAATCTGCTCTTCTGGAACGAGGGTGCGGGCTGCCTCTACGACTGCGTCAAGGGTGAGGAGCGCGACGGTTCGATCAGGCCGAACCAGGTCATAGCGGCGAGCTTGCCGTATTCAATGCTCGAGCGAAACAAAGCGAGGCGTGTGGTCGAAGTGGTTGAGCGCAGCCTATGGACGCCCGTTGGCCTGAGGACTCTTGCGCCAGAGGATCCGCGGTACCGGCCGCGTTGCGAAGGAGGCATATGGGAACGGGATTTGGCTTATCATCAGGGTACAGTTTGGCCGTGGTTGATGGGCCCCTTCATCACGGCTTATGTGAAATCACATGGGAAGACGAGAGCGAGCAGGCAAAGGGCAGCCGAGTGGCTGGGCGCATTTTGCGCGCACCTCAGTGAAGCCGGCCTGGGGCACATATCAGAGATCTGCGATGGGGAATCCCCACATACTCCGCGAGGCTGTATCGCTCAGGCATGGAGCGTGGCCGAGATTCTGCGCGCGACGGTAGAGGACATATTTGGAGACTGATCGTCACTCGCCGCTACCGCCCCTCTCATTCAGCTCTATCCCCAGAGCTAGCAGTTTCCTTTCAAAGCCCTCCTCGTCATTCAGCGTGTGCAAGTATGTTTTGTCGGTTCGGAGGTAAGAGATCAGTCCGCCTGTGTCCAGGCGGGCAACGACAACAGTGTCCTTCGCCGCTGGAACTTGAAACATCTTCACTTCGACGTCAGGCCCCAGGAGATATTCCGGCAATATATCATCGGGCGCGGAATTCAGGATGTATCTCCCCGGGCAGCCGCGGATCGGGTTCCATTTCCACCGTGTCATCAACTCATCGAACGTGATCATGGGCCTTTTCACGGTTTGCGTATCAGGATGAACAACCCGACGCCTATAAGCTGACGACGAGCGAGAAAGCGCGAAATTGAAGGCATAAGAATTCCTTTCTGTCTGTCGAAGACGTGCGTGCGCCGTTGCATCCGATCGTCAGGTCCGGATTCTCCCACCGGCGATATACACCCAACCGTCTTATGCGGTAAGCCTGATCATTGTAGCCAGCATCGTTGCAACGAGTGTCTCTTCACCTCCGGCATGCGCGAAGACATCGCCTTCGCATACGGTCAGTGTTCGACCGGACTTCCTGACTCTGCCTATTGCCAGAAAGCGCTCACCTATTGCTGGTGCGAGCAAGTTGACCTTGTATTCAACGGTAAGAACTCCCGACGTAGATGCCATCAGGCTAAATGCGGCATAGCCGCAGGCGCTATCCACGATGCTTGTTATGATTCCCGCGTGAATGAAGCCGTTTTGCTGCGTCAACTCCTGCTGAAAAGGGATCTCAATGTGCACCTCGCCGGGCATTACCTTTACGAGTTTGGCATTGATTGTCTTCATCAGCCGTTGGAGATTGAAGCTTGAGCGAACGCGAGACTCGAATGCCGGATCAGGAAGACTGAAAGCTGGCATCTGGATGGCTCCCGAATAAGATGATCAGCGAGAGCTTAATAGATTCAACTGTGAAACTCAAAAGAATGATGCGTGATTCGTGATGCGTGATTCGTGATTCGTGATGCGTGATGCGTGATTCGCAATTTGTCACGGATCACGGATCACGAATCACGCATCACTTTGCCCGGCATCCGGTCGTGTGTATAATCGTCTCAAGCGTTTCGGCAGTTGGAGATCAAGGGTCAAAGAATAGACCACCCAGCGTCGATGGCTTCTGACACCTACCTTTGACCTCATCTCTGCAGAGGTCACGCTCAGGTTCAAAACTGATGGTCGGAAAGACGATACTCCACTACCGCATCCTCAAAGAGATTGGGAAGGGCGGGATGGGTGTCGTCTATAAGGCCGAAGACACCAAGCTTCACCGGGCCGTCGCCATTAAAGCGCTCTCGGCAGACCTGGTCGGCGACCAAAAAGCGCGCAGCCGCTTTATGCGTGAGGCCCGAGCCGCTTCTGCCATCGATCATCCGAATATCTGCACAGTCTACGAAATCAACGAAGTCGATGGGGTCCTCTTTTTTGTGATGCCATTTGTCGAGGGCAAGACGCTGAAGAAGTTCATAGGCGGGCGGCCGGTGCCGCTCGATCTGGCGCTGGAGTTCTCACTGCAGCTCGTAGATGCTCTCGCCGAGGCTCACCGATCCAACGTTCTTCACCGCGACATCAAGTCTTCAAACGTGATGCTGAACGAAAGGAATCAAGTTAAGGTCCTCGATTTCGGTCTCGCGAAGCTCACCGACGCGGACGCACAGGGTGAGCCAGAGTTTCCAGGTGGAGGTGATATCACCCAGCTTGGTACTCCCTTCGGCACGGCGAGCTACATGTCGCCCGAGCAAGCGAAGGGCGAAGCGGCCGACGCCCGTTCAGATCTATTTTCTCTCGGCATAGTTATGTACGAGATGTTCACGGGCCGGCTTCCGTTCAAGGGCAAGTCCTCAGTGGAAGTAATGCACGCGGTCATAAACGACGAACCTGCGCCACTTGGGGACGAGGCGCCCCCGGGACTTCAGACGACAATGACCAGGTTGCTGGCGAAGAATCCCGCCGCGCGCTATCAAACAGCCGGCCAGGTTCTGGAAGATCTGCGCGCGCTCGTTCGCGGTCACTACGCTGAGAAGGGAGTCATTCCTGCCGACAAGTCCGCCTCGTTCGGGGCATCGACTCAGCGTGAGAAGGGCAAGGGCCTGATCGGCCGCGCAAAAGACTGGGTCCAACGAACCTTCAGCGTCGCGGCTCCGCAAAGGGATGAGGTCAGCTCGGGGACGCCGTCGGCCACTCCCGACCTGACGCCTTCCGCCTGGCAGTCGCGAGACAAGCAGGCGATTGCGATTCTACCGTTCAAGAACCTGTCGGGAAGCCCCGAGACTGAGTTCTACAGCTTCAGCCTGGCCGACAGCGTCATCACCGAGCTTGCTCAGCTTCACGAGTTGATTGTCCGGCCCTCATCTTATATCGCTCAGTACCAGAACAAGGATGTCGATCCCCGAATCGTCGGCACGCAGTTGGCAGTCGATGCCGTGTTGATCGGCGGATACCTCAAAGCCGGCGACCGGTTTCGCGTGACGCCTCAACTGGTCGATGTGACTTCCGGCGAGATCGTATGGAGCGAGAAGATAGACGTGGACGCAAGAGACATCATCACCGTTCAGGACACAATCTCGCGCCGGATCGTCGAGGGCCTTCGGGTGAAGACCAGCTCCGACGAACAGGAGCGATTGGTGAAGAAGTCGCCAACCGAGAACGCAGAGGGCTACGAGAGCTACCTGAAGGGCCGCACCCTGCTATACAAGTTCACCACTCAGACGCTCGATAAGAGTGACCTCGACTCGGCAGTATCGATGTTCAATAACGCAATCAAGCAAGACCCCAACTTCGCGCTGGCCCACAGCGGGATTGGCGTCTGCCTCCTCGAGTTTGTGCTGAAGGGCATGGGAGGCCTCGACTACTTTGGTAGGGCGAAAAAGTCATTTCAGCTCGCCCTGCAAACAGACTCGACCCTGGTCGAGCCGCGGGTCAGATTGGTCTACATCGATTTGATTGAGGGCAAGAGCGAGAGGGCTCGCGCGGAGATCGCCCGACTGCTCAGGCACGCGCCGAACGAGCCATCGGTCCATTCTGCCGCGGCTTATGTGTATCGTCTGTCCGGCCAGTACGAGCGCGCGCTGGAACAGTGGGACCTGCTCCTGAGAATCAATCCGACCGACGTGGTATTTGCAAGTTACAACCGCGCCCGAATCTACATCTACCAGCACGACTACGATAAGGCCGGGGCCTCGATCGCGACGGGTCTGGCCTTCGAGCCCAATCATCCAAACTTGCGCACCTATGGCGCGCTGGTTGACTACTATCGGGGCGAGATCGAGAAGGCGACGATTGTACTGGAAGATGTTCTGGCGAGGAATCCGGACCTCCACTCGCACCCGATTTTTCTGGCATTCTGCTATCTGGCGAAGGGCGATCGGGAGCGGGCGCTGGGCTTGATTGACGACCAGGTGCGAGCAACCGGTCTTGCCGATCAGGACGTGGCCTATCGGCTTGCAACCGTGTATGCGATTGACGGAGATTCGGAGCTCGCGTTTGAATGGCTCGACCGGGCTATTTCGATGGGCAACGAGAACTATCCCTGGTTCACGTCGGATCCCCACTGGACGTCGCTACGGGAGGATCCGCGCCACAAGGCAATAATGGAATCGTTGAAGGCCAAATGGGAGCGGGTGATCAGCCAGATCGACTTAACTCAACCTTGATCCGATCTTCTATTTTCGGCCTCGGACCCTTGAGGGATGGTCCGCCTGCCGCCTAAGCAGAAATGGGAACGACGCCGAGGGCGTTTTGGAGCCCCTCGATCACCCGGCGCTTGACATCCTCGTAATCACCTTCGATTCGACATCCAGCGGCGTTGCGATGGCCGCCCCCTCCGAACGTCTCAGCCACTTTGGCGACGTTGCTCTTCCCTTTAGAGCGGAGGCTCACGCGATAGACTCCCGGAGCGAATTCCTTGAAGAAGGCGACCGCTTCTACTTCATCAATAGACAGCGCATGATTCACGATGCCGTCCGAGTCTTCTTCTGAGGCTTCCGCCTGGCACATTGTCTCGCGGTCCATCGCGATCCAGGCAATCCGGCCCGATTCATCCCTTTCGATGGTAGAGAGAACCAAACCCAGAAGCTTGGTCCGAGAGAACGGATAAGAGTAGAACAGCGCCTGTGATATCCGGGCAGGCTCGACTCCGCGACGAACGAGCTCCGAGGCGATCTTGAGCGTTCGCTCCGTGGTGTTCGAGAAGTGAAAGCTTCCGGTGTCGGTCAACAGGGCGGTGTAGATGCAGTCGGCTATGTCTTTGGTCACGTCGACGCCAAGCGCTTTACACAGATTGTAGATCATCTCGCCGACAGCCGCGGCGGTAGCATCGATCCAGTTAACATCACCGAAGGGAATGGTCGTCGAGTGGTGATCTATGTTGACCACGAATTGATTCTTGAGGCCCGGCAGGCCCGGACGTTCAACATCGCTGCACTCGATTATGAATGCCGCATCATAGATCTCCGCTACGTCGGATTGCACCAGGACCAGCTCAGATCCAGGCAGCACCATATAGGCTGGAGGCACGCGGTCTCTCAGTACGACATCGACATTCTTGCCAAGGCTCTTCAAGATGCAATAGAGAGCGAGACCTGATCCCAGCCCGTCGCCATCCGGCCGGATGTGCGAAGTGATCATGAAGCGATGCTTCTTTTCGATTAGTTCAACAACCTGACTAAGCATAGTCAACCACTGACAGCAAACACCCTGACAACTTAACCTGACACCAAACTCTGAAACCTGGCTGAAAAGACCGGTTCCCGGGACCTACTCGAAATCGCATTCACTCCTGACCGTGAGATTCGGCTAGTTCAATCTCGCCCTCTCGAAGGCCCTCCGGGTCCGCCTCCTGCTCCCGCTGCCTTGCCTTCTCCCCCTCCTCGGTCAGGATCTCCTCGATCCGGGCCGCAGTCCGAAGCGTATCATCGAAAGCGAAATGCAGTTCGGGGGTTCGCCTTATGCGCAAGGCCGCGCCAAGCTGGTAGCGGATGAAACCCGAAGCACGATTAAGAGCTTGAAGAGACTGGGACACTTCTTCTTCGGAGCCAAGAATACTCACATAGATCTTCGCGTGGCGCAGGTCAGGGCTAATCTTTGCGTTAGTGACGGTAACGAACCCAATCCTGGGGTCGCTCATCTCGCCTGCGATGATCAGACTGACTTCTTCTTTGATCTGTTCGGAGATGCGCTCAGGCCTCCTGCCGGTCATACGTCCCCCGGTTGCCCCCACCGACCCAAGTGAACTGAAGATGCTACCCCGAACGAGCTGAACTTGCAACAACGCTCTCGTACGGGCGGGCCTCCGTGCCCGCTCCTGATCGGTGCCGTGGTAATCACTCAGGTGGCAGGCAACGGAGGCCCGCCCCTAAACAAGTCGGCAGCATTACAGCGAAGTGGGCGCAACCTCTTCGGTTGTGTATGCCTCGATGACATCACCGACCTTCACATCCTGAAACCGCTCCAGCGAGATGCCGCATTCGAACCCCTGTCTCACCTCGCTCACATCGTCTTTGAAGCGCTTCAAGGTCTCTATGCGCCCCTCGTAAACAACCACGCTATCGCGCAGCAATCTCACAGTTGTGCGGCGAATTGTGCCGTCGATCACGTAGCAGCCCGCTACCTGTCCCACCTTTGGAACCTTGAAGACCTGACGCACCTCAATATGACCTGCGATGACTTCGCGTTTGGTAGCATCAAGAAGTCCAAGCATCGCCGCCCGGATCTCTTCCTCGACCTTATAGATTACGGTATGCAGCCGAATATCGACGTCCTCTATTTCAGCGATCTCGCGCGCTCTCGTTTGAGGACGAACGTTGAAACCGATGATGACCGCCACGCGGTTCATGTCTTTTGAAGAGGCCGCAGCCAGCATCACATCCGATTCTGTTATGGCGCCGACGCCTGACCTGATTATGCGAATCTTGACCCGTTCGGTAGACAGCTTGTTAAGGCCGTCGCGGACCGCTTCAACCGAACCCTGAACGTCACCCTTGAGGATGACAAGCAATTCCTTGATCTGGCTCTTGTCGGCAAAGAGCTGTTCGAGCCCTCGAGCTGAAGTTCGCGCGATGGCTGCCAGGCGCGCCTGCATCTGCCGCTGGCTCGCGATGTGTTGCGCCTGATTTGCCTCTTGCACAACCTGCAGTTGATCGCCCGCGAGCGGCACGCCCTGCAGACCCAGGACTTCAACCGGCGTCGAGGGACCCGCGCGCTCAACACTCTCACCCCGATCATCGAACATGGCCCGGACTCGTCCGAACACCTGACCCGCAATGAACGGGTCGCCTATCTTGAGGGTCCCCTGCTGCACGAGCACGGTGCCCACTGCACCTCGGCCTTTATCGAGCTTGGCTTCCAGTACAACACCCGAAGCCAGGCGATCCGGGTTGCCCTTGAGCTCGAGCACGTCGGTGGTCAGGATGATCATCTCCAGGAGGGAGTCGAGATTCTCCTGCTTCTTCGCGGACACTTCCACCATGACCGTGTCGCCGCCCCATTGGTCCCAGAGCAGTCCGCGGTCGGCGAGCCCCTGCTTCACCCGATCAGGTTGCGCTTCAGGCTTATCGATCTTGTTGATTGCGACGATCATCGGCACTTCGGCGGCTCGCGCGTGATCGATAGCCTCGAGAGTTTGTGGCATCACGCCGTCATCGGCCGCAACAACCAGCACCACAACGTCGGTGACACGTGCTCCTCTTGCTCTCATCATCGTGAATGCTTCGTGACCTGGAGTGTCGAGGAAGACGATTCGACGTTTGCGCTCGGGATCGTCCGGATCGGACACGTCCACCGAGTAGGCACCTATGTGCTGGGTGATGCCGCCCGCCTCGCCTTCCGCCACTCGCGTCTTACGAATGGCATCCAGCAACGAAGTCTTTCCGTGATCGACGTGGCCCATGACGGTAACAACCGGCGCGCGAGGCATTGAGCCTTCTTCGCCCGATTCGATGATCTTCTCTTCCTCGGTTTCGGTGATCATCTCCTCAAACGGGAGGAAGTTGATGTTGTAGCCGAACTCTTTGCCTATCTCCTTTGCGATATCCTGGTTCAGCGTCTGGTTGATCGTCGCCATCACGCCGCGTTGGAGCAGCATCTGCACAACATCTTTGGCTTTGACTTCGAGCTTCTCGGAGAAGTCCTTAAGCGTGGTGCCTTCGATGAGCTTGATCGGTCTGAGTTCGGTAAACACCGGTCTGGTTCTTGGCTGTACCATGGTGCCGGGGCCGCGCATGTGGCGCGGCACGTCGACATGCTTGCCTTCCTCAGGTCCGCCCTCGCCATGTCCGCGCTTTCCTCTGCGAGTGCGCTTGCGTGGACGGCCGGTGTCCTGGGGTACGTAGGTGGTTTGCAGCTTGCGAGCCGGCGTATCCGGTACTGTTACGGCCTCGGCGCCGGAGCGAGCCGATGCAACTCGTCCCGACCCAGCCGGACTTCCAATTGCGGCCTGAGGCTGCATGGGTCGACCGGGTTGCGGTCTGAGGACCCGAACCTGTGTGCGCGGGCGCTGTATTGGCGACGGCACGGAAATGCCTGGAACAGATGTAATCGGTTCGCGTGAAGAATCATCGCCTTCAGGCGCATTGATGGCCGGCTCAGGCGCAACGTCGCTTGATGGTTGTGGCGCGGCGGATACGCCCTGCGGCTGCGGCGGCGGAGCGGCGGCAGCCGGCTTCAATATGCGAACCTTTGGCCTGGCGACTTCCGGCTCTTGCGGCGCAGACGCAGCCGGCCGCTCGGCAGGCTGGGGTGCGGCGGACTCGGCCTCAACCTCTGTATGCTCGAGCTCGGGCCGGATGTCGACAGAGGTTTCGGCGGCCTCGGCACGCTTAATGACCTTGACGAGACGAGGGCCAACGGACGGCACCACCTTCTTGGGGAAGTATTTGGTGCGGATTCGCTCGGCCACTTCCATCGGAACGGAGTTGGAGGGCACGTTCACATCTATACCCTCGCGCCGCGCATCGTCGATCACGCGCTTATTGTCCAGCTTCAACTCCTTAGCCAGGTCGTAGATTCTTATCTTTTGGTGTTGCACTGCCATATTTAATCCGGGGGCGTCGTGTTAAACAGGCGACAAGTGTCCTGTCGCACATCACTGGTTGCTCTCCTGCTCTCCTTCGACTTCTTCTGAGCCTTCAATCGAGGCTTCGGGGGCAGTCTCGATGCTCGCTTCAGTGCCGGCCTCGACTGCGAGCTCAGGGACGATGGCTTCAGGTTCATCATTGGAAGATATTGGGGAAGATATTGCCTCCTGCCCCTCTTCCGAAGTCTCCACGGTGTCGCCCGGTTCGGGAGCTGCCAGCTCTGACGCATCTGCGTCGGCCTCTGCCTCCGATTCCGCTTCAGGTACTACAGGCGGGTGGGCAGCCAGCTCAGCCTCGCGAGCTTCACGCGCGTGCCTCTGAGCCAGCAGGCGGTGCGCTCTCTCGAGGATTTCGTTAGCCTGATCGAAGCTCACGTCGATGGCATCGACCAGCTCATCAACCGAGACGACCGCGAGTTGCTCGATGTTCTCGATCCCGCGGTCTTTCAATCGTTCGGCTGTAATCTGGTCCAGCGCGAGACTATCGCGTATGTCGGTCAGCGTGGCTTCGCCGCCCGCCATTACCGCTTCGAGTTGCAACGCGGCCGCGCGCGCGGCCTCCTCGGCACTGCGTATGTCGATGTGCCAGCCAACAAGTTTGGCTGCCAGTCTGACGTTCTGGCCCTTCTTGCCGATGGCCAGCGAGAGCTGGTCTTCCGGAACAGTTACCGTCAGCCTCTTCTCTTCAAAACTGTTGATTTCGACCTTGGAGACCTTTGCCGGCGAGAGGGCGTTCGCCGCGAATACCGCCGGGTCTTCGCTCCACTCGATTATGTCGATTCGCTCTCCGCGAAGCTCCCGAATGATCGCCTGAACTCTCGATCCTTTCATGCCGACGCAGGCGCCTACCGGATCGACGTCTCGCTCAGTGGAGATGACTGCGATCTTGGCGCGGTCACCAGGTTCGCGGACGGCCGCCTTTATCTGAACCGTGCCATCGTAGATCTCAGGTACTTCCATCTCGAACAGTCGTTTCAGGAGTTCGGGCGAAGTGCGCGAGACCTCGACCTGAGGGCCTTTGGCTTCCTTCGACACTGAGTTGATGACTACGCGGAAGCGTTCTCCCTGGCTGAAGGATTCGGCGCGCGACTGTTGGGGTTTAGGCAGAACGGCTTCAACCTTCCCGAGGTCGGTGATGATTCGTCCGCCTTCGAATCTCTTCACGAACGCGTGCACGAGCTCGCCGATACGGTTGATGTATTCGTCATAGACGTTGTTCCGCTCGGCTTCGCGTACCTTCTGAAAGATTATTTGCTTTGCGGTTTGGGCGGCGATGCGTCCCAGTTCTTCACGAGCCTTTGGGAATTCGAGCTGGTCGCCGACTTCTGCGCCCTCGACGCCCATCTCTTCAACATCGGCGAGCGTGATCTCGGTCGCCGGATCCTGGACCTCTTCGACGACGGTCATCAGGGCGAAGAGTTCCACGTCGCCGGTTTCAGCGTTGTAGCGCGCGCGGAGATCCTCGCCGGTCTTGAACTGCTTTCGGGCAGCGGTGACGACCGCATCTTCGATAGCCGAGATAATAACCTGCGGGTCGATGCCCTTCTCGCGGCTCAGTATGTCGATCGTCTGTGGAATCGGACTCGTGGACATATCTCTTTCCCTGGAAGCGGATTGGGTTTCCAGTTCCGCGTCCTAAAACTCATACTCGATATTCGCCTTTACGATCTGATCGTAAGGTATTTCAACCTTGCCGACGCTATCGGCATCCAGCGTAACCAGATTCTGGTCGATGCCGACCAACCTACCCCGAAAATTCCTCTGCCCGTTTATGGGCGTCGAGGCTCTAAGCCTCACCTTCGATCCTGCAAAGCGTTCGTAATCGGCCGGCTTGTACAGCCCGCGCTCAACGCCCGGCGAGGAGACTTCAAGGGTGTACCTTTGTTGAAGCACCTCCTCCACATCAAGAAGCAGGCCCACCTGATTGCTGACCTTTTCACAATCGCCGTGGTTGACACCGCCCGGCTTGTCAATAAAGATTCGCAACACGAAGTTGGCGGCCGGGCCGAGTGCTTCCCAATGGACCAACTCCAGGCCCTCGCGGTGCGTTACGCGCGCCACTATTGTGGCTATTGCCTCTTGATCAGCTTCAGTCATTATCGCTAAGAAAAAAAGTGGGCCAAGCCCACTTTCTAGCAAGCTTGTTATGATACAACCACGGCCTTCGAAAATGCAAGTACCGTTCAAGAACCCTCGAACCCTTCCCCGCGCTCCCTTCGATCGACGACTATCATTCTTCGCTCATTCTTCGCTGGCCGGAAAAGGCACGCGAGCAGCATGCGAGGCTCACTCTCCGAGCCTGGCGCTGGTGGACCGTCAATCCGAAACCCTACGCAGAGAAACGTTCGCCGCGGAGACCGCGAGAGGAATCGATGCTCGGCTTTGGCAGCACTCATCTCCTCACATCGACCAACCAGATTCTTGAATTCCGGCACTTGACCTACCCGCGGATCGAGCGGGCTTGATTGTTGACAAGCGATAAGTGCTGCGGGATAATCAGTTCCGCGAATGCAAGCCTCTCTGGAAGGCGGGAAACCAGTTCATAATGTGTGGGAGGAATCCAGGTGGAAGATGACCGTGAGGATCGGCTTCGGCGACAAATAGAGGAGCTTGTGCGGTCTCGGCTCGTCGTTCTCGAGCAAGACATCAGCCGCTTACAGAGGGAAGTAAACGAATCATTCACAAAGCTGTTGGAGCGCACCGACGTAGCAACTGCATTGCCTGAGTCCGATGAGTTGCTCGCTCGAATAGCCGCAGACATTACCACGCAACTGGATACAGCCGGAGCGGAGAGCAGTCGTCTTGGGGCGGACATCGCTCTGTTGAGAGACTCCATCGTCGAGCTCGATGCCCAGCACACCCAGGCAGAGGTGCTCAATGCGCTGGTCGCAAGGGCCGCAAACTTTGCACCGAGGGTTGTGTTATTCGTAGTCAAGGGAACAAACGCGCTGGCATGGGCTGCTCGCGGGTTTGAAGAGGGCAACACCGCCATCAGAGGGCTGTCGGTCTCGCTGCAATCCGACACCGTACTTCGAGCGGCGCTCAACTCCCAACAGACGTTCTACGGCTCGTCGGATCAGCAGCCCGAGAACCACCTGATTTTCAGCCGGCTGAATAACATCGAGCCGCAGCGAGTTCTCGCCGTGACATTGAGAGTACGTAATAAACCGGCGGCTGTCCTCTACGCGGATTCCGGAGAGGATGCCGGGGGCGCCGTCAACGTCGAAGCAAACGAACTTCTGGTTCACACCGCAGGTTTGGTGATCGAGCTGGTGTCACTCAGGACACGCATGGCCGAGGGGACCTCCAACACGGGCGCTGCCGCCAAGGCGGCTCCACAGCCTGCTGTCAGCGGCCCACTGCCCCAACCAGCCCGGACCAGCGCTCCTCTGCCGCAGCCCGCTCATAGCGCTCCATTGACGCAACCAACCGGGCCCATCCCTCAAACTCGACCTGGCTCCGGGGAGCTTCCACCTCGAACTGGAGGCTTAGGAGAGCTTCAACCACCTCCGCCGGTATCGGTAAGGCAGCCTGAGCCGGTTGTTCCAGTCTCAGAGCCGGCGGTTGCTTCGGCGCCATCGCACGCCGGCGAAGCCGCTGCCGTGACGGCGCGTACGGGGCCGCTCGATGAAGAAGAGAAACTCCACAACGACGCGCGCAGATTCGCGCGTCTCCTGGTCAGCGAGATCAAGCTCTATAATGAGCAGAAAGTTGCGGACGGCCGGCGCCACAGCGATCTTTACGATCGACTCAAGGAAGACATCGATCGAAGTCGGCAGATGTATGAGAAGCGAGTCAACGCGACGGTCGCGGCGAAGTTCGACTATTTCTACGATGAACTCGTCAACACCTTAGCTGAAGGTAATCCATCAAGGCTTGGTTCGGATCACCCCGGCCCTTCCGTAAGAGCTTAACCGATATAGATCACTTCGCAGCCATCTTATACGCCTTGCGATACAGGGCATAAGCTCCCTTGAAGTCACCGGCGGTCTTAGCGGCATTAGCCTGATTCAGGAATGCCTGCGCATTGCCTATGTTTTCCCTGCAGCCTGGATGTTGGCTAGCGTCTGCGTCACGATGGTCACGACCAGGTCGAGGTAACCGCCATTCGCATTCGGCGTCAAATACAGCAAGAGTCAAGCAAGACGAATCGCGTTGAATAGCCAATTACCCTTGTTCGCGGCAAACGAATTAAACGATAATCACATCGAAGCCCCACAGAATATCGTGCCCATCGGACGTTGCACGGTCGTTAGCCCGTGTCGGGGATCTGGGACGCCTGGGAGTTTTCATGTTCAGATCAAGCTTTACTCGAAGACACGCAAAGAAGTCGCTCACGCAAAAGAATCTCGCGTTACTCCCGATCGCGCTTATGCTGGTCACTCTGGTGACTCCTCTGACCGCCTCCTGCCAGCGCAACCGTGGCGACGCGGAACGGAGCGTCTCGGAGCTACGATCGCTCGTAGCTGGGTCAGGCGGCAAACCCACAGCCGCGGATCTGGTTCGGATCGAGAACAAGCACGATAAGACCAGAGCCGCATCGCTGGCGAGGTTCCTGCGCGGATATCTGGCCTATTCCGCGCAGAACTATTCTGCGGCCCTCGAGGCGTTTGACCCCTCGACGATCACTGCTAATTCCTCGCTTGGCGATTACGCGTTGTTTTATCGAGCTGAAAGCGAAGCCGCAATTAACGCGAGGGGCGACGCCCTCCGCGATTACACCTCAGTTGCGACAAAACACGGGGACTCCCTTATGGTGCGGGCCGCCAGATTGCGAGCTGCTGAAATGTCGCTCGCTTCAGGAGATCCCAGTCACGCCATCAAAGACCTGGGAAGGATGGTCGAATCCAAGGATGCAGACGCGATTTACATAACCGCCCAGGCTTATGAGGCAAGCGGAAAGACCGAGCAAGCCCTGAAGCTCTACAGGACCATCTACTATGAGCTGCCTGCAACAGCAGCGTCCCCGCAGGCGGAGACCAGGCTTGCGGCATTGGGAGCATCCCCGAAAGAGAAACCAGGTTCCGCGGAAGAAGAGCGCTCTCGGGTCGACGCGTTGTTCGACTCACAACAGTACTGGGATGCGGCGCGAGCTTATCAGGATCTCGTGACTGGTTTTCCGGATCTGGAGCGTAGAGATGAGATCCAACTGAGGCTTGGCGTTAGCCTTCTTAATAGCAAGCAGCCCGCCCAGGCAGTGCTGCCGCTTTCAAGAGTGAGCAGTCGCAGCCCCGAACTCCAGGCCGAAGCCATGTTTCGTCAGGCCGAAGCTCTGCGCCGCTCGAATCGGACGGCCGAGTCGTCCTCAGTTGTAGATCGTCTGTTGAGTCAGTATCCCAGGAGCCGATGGGCAACCGAAGCCCTGCATGACCTGGCCACTAATTTGGATAAGCAGGATCACACCAGCGAGGCGGCGGTGCGTTACAAACAGTTGCTCTCCGCCTATCCCAAGAGCGGATATGCGCCCGAAGCCTCGTATCAAATTGGGTGGCAGGCCTACGAGTCGAAGAGTTACGCGGATGCGGCGCGACTCCTGGAACAGCACCTCGCGAGCTACCGATACCCGGAGACCAAGTTTACAGGTGAGGCATGCCTGTGGGCGGGCAAGGCCGAAGAGCGGCTCGGCAATCGGGCGCGTGCGCTCGCGCTCTACTCGCTGGTGAGCGAGCGTTATCGCTATGGCTATCACGGGTACATCGCCGGAATCCGAGCCAGGCAGTTGCAAAGCGCGGATCCGAAGCTCAAGGCCGAATTGCCTAAGCCGGATTCGGATCTGGAACGCATTCGCCGCAATGTCCTGCATGTCGAAAAGATTCAAGAGACCGCTGACGGCTCCGAGACAGGTCGCGTCTCTCGCGCTAACGACCTCGAGGTCATTGGGCTAACCGACCTTGCGATCAAGGAACTCAACAAAGCCCTCGAGAGCTCGCCTGAATCACCGAAGCTCAATTTGCTCCTGGCCCAGATCTACTCCGGGCGCGGCGAAACCTTTCAGGCAACTCTCGTGCTCCGCAAGGGCTATCCGGACCTCTACTCTTATCAGGATTCCGATCTTCCGCGGGAGGCATGGGAGATATTCTTCCCGCTCTCCGATTGGGAGACTATCAAACGGGAGGCGAAGCAATACGGCATCGATCCCTACGTCGCAGCCGGGCTGATCCGACAAGAGAGCGTCTTCAATCCCAACGCGGTGTCGCGCGTGGGCGCTCGAGGCCTGATGCAGGTGATGCCGGCGACCGGCCTATTGATTGCGAAGCGGCAAGGAACCGGCAGCATCACGGCAGCCGACCTCTTTAACCCTTCGCTCAATATAAAGCTGGGAATGAACTATCTCGCGCAGATGATCGGGCAGCTTGGCCGCATTGAATACGCGGCCGCCGGCTACAATGCCGGGCCGGGTCGCGCAAAGCGATGGGTCGCCGAACGAGGTTCTCTGGACATTGAAGATTGGATCGAGAGTATCCCCTTCACCGAGACTCGCGGTTACGTGCAGGGCGTTCTGCGATACGCCGCGAACTATAGGAGACTCTACAAAGAGTAGCAATGAACTGGATTGCAAAAGACAACACCCTTGGCATAGACAGTGGCATTTTCTGTGCGCCGTCTTCTGTTGACTCAGTACCGGTTGGGACGGAGATGAGCAACAGAGAACGTAAAACGCGAAACGCGAAACGCGAAACGATCATGTGGCTGTGGCGCGCGACCCTCCTGGCTGCAGCGATCGGTTCGCTCCTGGTGTCCCTTTCCGCCGCAACTCCTCCCGTTTCGGAACCTGCGACGTTGAAGGTAACGACGGGTCAGGCCGGCTCCGTAGTCTTCATCAATAACGTCCGGCACGGAACCACGAATGAAGAGAGTGCCCTTGAACTGAAGATCAAAGCGGGCTCGTATTCGGTGAGGGTGAGAACAGTCGGCTTCAGCGATTGGAAGGGATCGGTTGTCCTTACATCGGGCGCCACACGAACTCTAAAAGTTACCCAGCAGCCAACTTCGGATGAAGCGTTGTTGCATTATCAAAAGGCGGATGATCTCCGAGACAAGTTGAAACACAAGGACGCAGTCAAGGAATACGAGCAAGCGATAACGTTGCGCCCGGTCTTTCCTGAAGCCCGCGTGGCGCTGACACGAAGCCTCATTCCTCTGCAGCGATTCCAGGAAGCCGAAGCCCAACTCCAACGCGCGATGAAAGACAATCGGGGACCTTTCCCGGAGGCGCACACAGTACTCGCGAACCTGCGCCGCCAGCAGGGTCTCACGGACGAAGCCATTGCCGAATATAGAAAGGCGCTGCGACTGGCGCGAGGTGTTTCGGCAGAGGCGCACATAGGTCTCGCCATCGCGCTCAATGAGACAGACGAAATAGACGCGGCGGTCAGGGAATATCGCATCGGAATCGCTCAGGACATGGAGACAGAGCCGATCCTCTACTACCAACTTGGCAGCATTCTCGAGAAAGCGGAGCGCAAGAAGGAAGCGGTTGAGGCCTATCAGAACTATTTGAGACTCGACCCCAAGGGAGAATTGGCTTCGGCGGTAGAGTCGATGATAGAGATGCTGAAACGGTAAAAACCAGTTTCGAGTTTTGCGTTTCGAGTTTCGCGTTTCTGGTTTCGGGTTCCGCATTTCCGCGTTTTCATGGTTCATTTGTCCTTTCTGGTTTTCTTGTCTCTGGTTTTGGTTTAGACTAAGGGACCCTAAGAACGCGAAACCCGAAACCCGAAACTTAAAACGATCCCATGCCTAAACAGATAATCTCCCAAAAAGCTGAGCAGTTCACTGAATCGGTCATTCGAGAGATGACCCGGCAGGCGAATCTCCACGGAGCGATCAACCTCTCACAGGGCTTTCCGGATTTCGCGGCCCCCGAGGAGATAAAACTCGCGGCTTGCGACGCCATAATGGCCGACGTGAATCAGTATGCGATCACCTGGGGTGCCAAGAGGTTCCGCGACGCAATCGCCAGAAAATCTTCGTGGTATCTTGGCCTCGAGGTCGATCCCGAACGCGAGATAACGGTCACTTGCGGGTCAACCGAAGCAATGATCGCAGCGATGATGGCCATCGTTAACCCCGGCGACGAAGTTATTGTATTCGAGCCCTTCTACGAGAACTATGGCCCTGACGCGATTCTGTCGGGAGCCACTCCCCGATATGTGACCCTTCACGCCCCTGAATGGAACTTCGATCCCGATGAGCTGGCCGCTGCCTTCAATGACAACACCAAGGCTATCATCATCAATACGCCGAACAATCCCACTGGAAAGGTATTCAACCGCGAAGAGCTGGAGATCATCGCATCTCTGTGCCGGAAGTGGAATGCTATTGCGATAACCGACGAGATCTACGAGCACATTCTCTTTAATGGCAAGAAGCACATTGCGCTGGCCGGCCTGGATGGAATGCGCGACCGCACGATCACGATCAACGGTCTTTCGAAGACCTACAGCGTTACCGGCTGGCGAGTCGGCTACACCATCGCGCCGCCCGAGATCACCCAGGCAATTCGCAAAGTTCACGACTTCCTCACGGTAGGCGCAGCAGCTCCGCTGCAAGAGGCCGGCGTTCATGCCCTCAACCTGCCTGAGTCGTACTACGAGAAACTCCAATCGGATTACACGGCCAGGCGCGATCGGATACTTCAAGTGCTGAAGAGCGTTGGCTTCGTTTGTTTCGACCCGGACGGCGCCTACTACGTAATGACCGACATAAGCGCGTTCGGCTACAAAGACGACCTCGAGTTCTCACAGTTTCTCGTCAAAGAGATTGGCGTGGCGGTCGTACCGGGCAGCAGCTTCTACCACGAGCCTCAACTCGGGCGCAGTCAGGTGCGATTCACCTTCTGCAAGAAGGACGAGACTCTTGCCGCGGCCGAAGAGCGTCTCCAGCGGCTAAAACCGCTCGCCCGCTAACCCTGAAAGGCCTCACTTAGCAGGGTCAAGGCCGCATTGCTTCCGACACTTAAGCCATATCATTCCTGCACATACGCTTCAAAGGACAATCCTGAGTGAATCGCTCAACATAAAACTTGACTTTTGGGGTCATGTATATAGAATGGGCATGTGCTTCAAGAGGGTTCCGAGAAGTCGGAGGGGCAATGCAGATATCAACCAAAGGCAAGTATTCGGTGAGGGCAGTGCTCGATATCGCCCAACACTCGAACGGGTCTCCGGTCCCCCTGGCGGCAATTTCGAAGCGAGAAGGTATCTCGCTTTTGTTCCTTGAGCAGCTCTTCCAGCAGCTTCGCAAGGGAGACATAGTGAAAAGCGTGAGAGGTCCCCATGGCGGGTACGTTTTGGCCCGGGACCCTTCTGAAATAACCATCGGCAACATAGTGCGATTGATAGAGCCTCCGCTTTACACTAACTCCTGTTTCAAGAATGAGTCTGTTGAGAACTGCCGGATAGGTGAAACCTGCATAGGCGGCGCGATTTGGAAACAACTCGCTGAGCATATTGACGGCTTTTTGGATTCGATCACGGTGGCTGATTTGACGAATAAGCCCAAAGCTGAAGTCGTGTACAGCCTGAAGCACAGATCGAACCGAATTCTTGTCGACCGTCTTAATAAGATAGAAACGGCTCCTGAGCCTGAAACGGCCGAGGTTGCCTAGACGCACGTTGAACGCGTCGAACCCGGCGAGAAGCCGGGACCTGATTCAAAGGAGAGATCGATAATGTCGCTTAAGCTCCCAATCTACATGGACAATCACGCCACGACGCCGTGCGACCCGCGTGTGTTCGAGACGATGGCTCCCTACTTCACCGAAGTGTTCGGGAATTCCGCAAGCCGCAATCACGAATTCGGCTGGCGAGCGGAAGAAGCCGTCGAGACTTCGCGCAAGCAGATAGGCGATCTGATTGGCGCCAGCGCAAAGGAGATCGTCTTCACCAGTGGAGCTACCGAGTCGGATAACCTCGCGTTGAAGGGCGTCGCCGAAATGTACTACGAGCGCGGTGACCACATCATCACCGTTGTAACCGAGCACAAGGCGATACTCGACACCTGTAAAAAACTCGAGAAGCGCGGATTCAAAGTCACATATCTGCCGGTCGGCAGCGATGGCCTCATCACGCCCGACGACGTGAAGAACACGATCACCGATAAGACGATCCTCGTCTCGGTGATGATGGCAAACAATGAGATCGGAGTCATCCAGCCGATTGCTGAAATCGGAGCAGTATGTAAAGAGCGAGGCGTGCTGTTTCACACAGATGCGACCCAGGCGATAGGCAAGATACCGTTCGACGTGAATGAACTCAAGGTCGATCTGGCCTCTTTCAGCGGCCACAAAATCTACGGTCCGAAGGGCGTGGGCGGCTTGTATGTTCGACGCAAGGGCCCGCGAGTCATGCTCGTTCCAATGCTGGATGGCGGCGGGCACGAACGAGGCATGCGCAGCGGCACCTTGAACGTAACCGGCATTGTCGGACTCGGCAAGGCCTGTGAGATTGCAAAGGCAGAGATGCCGGAAGAGAACGTCCGCACGCTCCAACTGCGTGAGAAGCTGCGTAAAGGGCTCATGGACGAACTGCCGGATGTCTATATTAACGGCCATCCGGAACAGCGACTCGCGGGAAATCTCAACGTATCCTTTGCGTATGTCGAAGGAGAATCGCTGTTGATGGGGATAAGCGACATCGCCGTGTCGTCGGGTTCAGCATGCACCTCGGCCAGCCTCGAGCCCAGTTATGTGCTCAAGGCGCTCGGCGTCGGAGAAGAGCTCGCTCACAGTTCGATTCGATTCGGCCTCGGCCGCTTCAATACCGACGAAGAGGTGGATTACACGATCGGCCGGGTCAACGAAGCAGTGAACCGATTACGCGAGCTTTCGCCGTTGTGGGAGATGGTTCAGGAAGGTGTCGACTTGAGCAAGGTGCAGTGGGCCGGTGAATAGTCCGAGGTTGTGCACGAGGAATTAGATCAGAGAGATCGACAGGAGAGAGAAATGGCATATTCAGACAAAGTAGTTGATCACTACACTAACCCGCGTAACGTTGGGAGCCTCGATAAGAAGGACCCGAATGTCGGGACAGGTCTTGTCGGCGCGCCGGAATGCGGAGATGTGATGAAGCTCCAGGTCAAGATAAACCCGGAGACGAACATAATCGAGGACGCGAAGTTCAAGACTTTCGGGTGTGGCTCGGCTATCGCAAGCTCGAGCCTTGCAACTGAGTGGTTGAAGGGGCGGTCCGTCGACGAGGCCCTTGCCATCAAGAACACCGAGATCGTCAAGGAACTGAATCTTCCTCCGGTCAAGATTCACTGTTCGGTGCTCGCCGAGGATGCGATCAAGGCGGCCGTACGTGATTATCAACACAAGCAGGCTGAACCCGAGCAAAAGAGCGAAGAGGCTGCTGTGACTGTGTAAGAGGCGTTTGCAATGGCAATTGAGTTGACTCCGGTAGCTATCGATAAGGTGCGCGAGATCATGCGCGAACAGGGCATCGCCGAAGGCGGACTCCGAGTCGGTGTGAAGGGCGGCGGCTGTTCAGGACTGGGCTATACGCTCGCCATCGACACGGAAGCGCATGCCGGCGACAAGGTATTTGAGTTCGGCGACATTAAGGTGTTCGTGGATGCAAAGAGCTTCATCTTCCTTAACGGTACGACGCTCGACTACAAGAACGAGGGGTTGATGCAGCGGGGATTCATGTTCGTCAATCCGAACGCGGCCGGGGATTGCGGCTGCGGAGAATCGTTCGCGGTCTAGAGATGATCGACGACAACCGTCGATGGAGCTTGCAGAATGTAGAGGCGCGAAGCGAAGCAGCCGCGCCGCACCATTTCGAGAAATGAAGTGATGGTTGGGTGCCGCGGCGACTCAACCATTCTTTTTTTGCTTCTCAGGTTGAGACGGGATTCAGGCGATGGCTGAAGCACGGAAGATTTCTCAGGATGTTTGCTCGCACTGCGGCGTTTCGGCTCCGGATCATTTCTGCGCCGCTTGCGGACATATCCAGCCCGTTGGCCGGGACACCGACTACTTCGCCTTCTTCGGACTTCCGCGGAAGCTTCGCTTGAACGAAGGCGAACTCGAGAAGTCCTTTTACGCGCTGAGCCGGCAGTTCCACCCGGACTTCTTCATGAACGCGAGCCCGGAGGAGCGGCAGGCAAGCATAGAACGCTCTTCCCTGCTCAACGATGCATACAGAACCCTGCGGGACCCAATTTCTCGAACGCTTTATCTGCTCTCTTTGGAGGGCTACAAAGAAGCCGAAAAGAAAGCGCCTCCCGACCTGCTCGAAGAAGTCTTCGAACTGAATATGCAGATCGAGGAGATCAAGGCCGCAAAGAAGACGGGCGACGACGATGAAGTCGCCGAGGCGCGCCGGTCGCTCGATGAAGCTCTCGGAAACCTGCGGAAGAAGATGGCCGAAATTGACGGCAGACTGGGAGCGATGTTCGACGAGTGGGACACCGCACTCGATAAAGGAACAGGAGATGAGCGCAAGGCTGTGCTCGATCGCATGAGCGAATTGCTGTCGCACAGATCGTACATTCGCAATCTGGTTCGGGACATCAAGGAGGAGATCTGACCGATGCCGGTTATTGAACTGAGCATGAGCGGCCGACCAAGGTCTGAGCGAGTTGTCGGAATCGATCTGGGCACCACGAACAGTCTGATCGCCTATATGGGCGAAGGAGGTCCGCAGGTAATTCGCGACGAGACAGGAAACGGTCTCGTGCCGTCGATAGTCTATTACGATAGCCAGCAAAGGCGCTTGCTTGTGGGCGAAGAGGCGCGCGCCAAACTGATCACGGAGCCGCGAAAGGCGATCTACTCGGTGAAGCGCTTCATGGGAAAGGGCAGCGCGGACGTTCAGGAAGACCTCAGCCTCTCGCCCTTTAAGATCGCGTCCGGCAGTGACCAGGTAATTCGCTTTCAGATGGGCGACCGCGTCTTCACGCCGCCCGAGATCTCTGCTTTCATTCTTCGCGATCTCAAGGAGCGCGCCTCCAGGTTCTTCGGCGAAGAGGTGGCCCAGGCAGTCATCACCGTTCCAGCCTACTTCAATGACGCGGAGCGGCAGGCGACCAAGGACGCAGGCCATCTCGCGGGACTTGACGTCCTGCGCATCGTGAATGAGCCGACGGCTGCCTCGCTCGCTTATGGAATCGACAAGCGCGCGGAGGCGGTCGTCGCTGTGTATGACCTGGGTGGTGGCACGTTCGACATCTCTATTCTGAAGTTGAAAGAAGGGATATTCGAGGTGCTTGCGACCAATGGAGACACACACCTTGGCGGCGACGATATCGACAACCACCTGATCAGTCTCGTACTGAGTGAGATCGCCGAGCGGTCCGGTCGGAATCTCGATGGCGATCCAGGCGCATTCCAGGTTCTTCGAAAAGCCTGCATCGCGGCGAAGCACGAATTGTCGGCATCAATGACTGCCCTGATCGATGTCGATCTTGGTGAAGGGGGCGGAGGCCGATACCGCCGCGAGATTACTCGCGAAGAGTTCGACCTGTTGATCGACGATCTCGTTGAGCGCACGCTCGGCCCCTGCAGAAAGGCGCTGGGAGACGCGGACCTCGACCCGGAGCAAATTGACGAAGTCATCATGGTAGGCGGATCGACCCGCATTCCGCTGGTCCGTCGACGCGTCGAGGAAGTGTTCAAGCGCAAGCCTCACCTCGAACTGAACCCCGACGAAGTAGTTGCGCTGGGCGCGGCGATCCAGGCCGACATTCTGGGCGGCGGACGCAGAGATCTGTTGCTTCTGGATGTCACCCCGCTCAGCCTTGGAATCGAGACCATGGGCGGCGTAGTCGCGAAGATCATCAATCGCAACTCGACGATCCCGGCTTCCGCCTCCGAGATGTTCACAACCTGGGTCGACAACCAGACCGGGATCGACATTCATGTCTTACAAGGTGAACGTGAGATGGCCGACGACTGCAGGAGCCTTGCGAAGTTCACTCTGAAAGGGATCCCTCCGCAGCCGGCGGGGCTGCCGCGCATCGAGGTGCGATTCCTCATCGACGCAAACGGCATCCTGACCGTCAGCGCGCGGGACCAGCGAACAGGACAGGAACAGTCGATAGAAGTGAAGCCGTCTTATGGTTTGAGCGACGAGCAGATCGAGCAGATGCTTATCGACTCGGTTGAGTTCGCAGAAGAGGACATCCGCAGGCGCCAGGTGATCGAATCACGTAACGAAGCGGAGACCGTTATGCGGGCGGCGGAGAAGGCGCTGGCGGAGCGGGCCGAAGCATTGGTCGGCAAAGAAGAGCAGGATGCGATAAGACACGCGCTTGATGAACTCCGGCTGGCTGTTGCCGGCGAGGATCACCTTTTGATTCGTGAAAGGATCAAACAGCTTGATGACGCGTCTCAGCACCTTGCGGAGATGATTATGGATAACGCGGTGCTTGCGGCGCTTAAGGACCGCAAAGCGTCGGAGGTTGCCGAAGGCTAGATATGGAAGCAGCAGAGAAAAGCGGAGCCGCAGTCGCGGAGACCGACGGCCCGGAGACGGGAAAGAAGGCCTACAGGGTCACGTTCATTTTGCCCGACGGCAAGACGGAGACGGTGGAATACGAGCCCGGTGTTACACCGTACCACGAGCACGGTCTGGAGGGATCGCTTCTGGATGTTGCGCTGAACTTCAGTATCCCTCTCGAACACGCGTGTGGGGGAAACTGCGCCTGCACGACATGTCACGTCATAGTGAAGCAGGGCGAAGAGAACCTCTCCGAGATGCAAGATAACGAAGAGGATCGCCTCTATTTGGCTGACGGGCTGACCCTGCACTCGCGGTTGGGTTGTCAGGCGGTCGTCAAGGGTGACGTGACGGTTGAAATAGCAGACTAGCTCAATGTGACGCGGAGAAAAACTCATGCGGGAATTGAAGTGGACTGACACAGAAGAGATTGCTATAAAACTCCTTGAGACACATCCGGACATCGATCCGCTCACCGTGCGCTTCACCGACCTGCACCGGTACGTTATGGAGCTCGAGGGCTTCAGCGACGATTCAAGAGAATCGAATGAAAAGAAGCTGGAAGCCATCCAAATGGCCTGGCACGAAGAGTGGACAGAAGAGAATGAATAGTCATTTGTCATTTGTCATTTGTCATTTGTCATTGGTCATTGGTCACTTGTCATTTGTCATTGGCTATTCGCGCGGGGCAGATGACCAAGGACAAGTGACGAGTGACAAGTGACAAATGACAAATGACAACCGACCAATGAAGGTCTATCTCGACAACAGCGCTACAACTGCCGTCGCTCCGGAAGTCATCGAGGCGATGCTGCCATTTCTGTCCGCAGACTTCGGCAACGCGCAGTCGGTCCACTCTTTTGGACAGGGCGCCAAAGCCGCTGTTGAGAAGGGGCGCCGCCAGGTTGCCTCCCTCCTGAATGCCGCCCCAGCCGAGATAGTCTTCGTCTCCGGAGGCACTGAAGCCGACAATCTCGCACTGCGCGGCATTTGCAATGCCCACATGAAGTATGGCCGGCACATCATCACCACGAGCATCGAGCATCCCGCCGTGCTTGCGACCTGCGAAGAGCTTGAACGCAGCGGCTTCCGCGTTACGTATCTGCCGATTTCGTCGAGGGGGCTCGTGAACGTCAATGACCTCCGCGCAGCAATCGCAGCAGACACAATCCTGATCTCGGTAATGCATGCCAACAATGAGACCGGAACCGTGCAACCGATCGAAAAGATAGCCCACGTTGTAGCTTCAGCCCGTGCACAAGGAAGCAGGCACTTGCATTTTCATACCGACGCTGTGCAGTCGACCGGCAAGATATCTATCGATGTTAAGCGACTCGGCGTCGATCTGCTTTCGCTCTCCGGGCACAAGATTCATGCCCCTAAGGGCGTCGGGGCGCTCTTCGTCCGAAAGGGCGTCAGGCTTGCCAGGATCTCTTTTGGGGGACACCAGGAGCGGGACCGCAGACCCGGCACGGAGAATGTTCCTGGCATAGTAGCCCTGGGACGGGCTGCCGAATACGCTTCCGCCAACTCAGACAGCGGCCCTGCGCGAATGCGTGAGCTTAGAGACTATCTCGAACAGCAGATTATCGCGCGATGCGAGGGCGTGCAGGTGAACGGCGACGTTGAGCGGCGGGTGCCCAACATTTCGAACCTGAGCTTTCGGGGGGTGGATGGAGAGAGCCTGCTCATCGCGCTCGACTTAAGAGGGATCGCCGTATCGACCGGATCGGCGTGCGCTTCAGGGTCGCTTGAACCGAGTCATGTGCTCACGGCGCTTGGACTCAGTCGCCAGGAAGTTCGAGGCAGTCTGCGCTTCAGCCTGAGCGTATATACCACACGCGACGAGATCGATTATGCAGTTTCGGCGCTGGAGGAAACCCTCGAGCGGCTCCGCGGTATGCTGCCATCCGAAGGCCCGGAGACCAGGGAAAGCGTGGTCTCTGATCTGTAGTCACTTGTCACTTGTCACTTGTCACTTGTCACTTGTCACTGAAGCAATGTACACCCGACAGGTAGCAGATCATATTGCCAATCCCCGCAACGTGGGCGAGCTTCGAGACCCTTCGGGCATTGGAGACGTGACGAACGCTGTCTGCATGGACAGAATCCGGCTCACCGTTCGCATCGAAGGCGATAGGCTTGTGGACGCGAAGGTGAAGGCGGACGGGTGTCCCCCGACCATCGCGGCGGCCTCGGCTTTGACCGAGTTGATCATCGGCCGATCGCTTGTTGAGATCCGGTCTTTCGACAGAACAACTGTGACCGAGGCGCTCGGCCGTCTTCCCGCCGCAAAGATGCACTGCGCGGTGTTGGCGATCGACGCGTTGCGCGCATCGATCGAAAGCGCGGTACGATGAGTTCGACACACCGCCCGCAGTCCGTCTGCAAGTGGAGGCGTGATGTTTGAGAGATATACAGAGAAAGCGCGGCGAGTGATCTTCTTCGCTCGATACGAAGCAAGTCAGTTCGGAGCGCTGGCGATTGAAGCCGAACACATTCTTTTGGGGATATTGCGAGAAGACAAGATACTGGTGCAGAGTCTCTTCCCCAACGCTCACGCGGCGCTTGACTCGATCCGCCGCGAGATTGAGTCACGCACGATAACGAAAGACAAGATTCACGCTTCGGTCGATCTGCCGTTGTCGCCCGGCGCCAAGCAGGCTATGACGTATGCCGCTGACGAGAGAGAAAAGTTTCACAACCGCCACATTGGTACTGAACATCTGATGCTTGGACTGATCAGGGACAAGAAATCACTCGCGAGCGAGCTTCTACGCGCTCGCGGAGTCACGGCCGAAAAGGTGGTCGATTTCATCACCAACCTGGCGGGTGTTCATAACGAGGAGAAGTTCGACGCGATCTCGCGCGACGACGCTCAGACCGCTGAACGACTCTCAAGCCCGCTGTGGCTGCTGGTGGACCTGCTCGCGCGGAAGGGACTCCTTACGCGGGAGGAGTTCATGGGAGAACTCCTCGGCAAGGACGCTTCTATTAATATCCTAAAAGCGTTCAATCGGCTGCTCGAGCTGCTCGTGCGCAAGGGCATCATCAGCGACGATGAGAGGCGAGAGATATCAGCTGGGCAGAGCTGAGCCGCACGACGGGCAGAATATTTCACCGGGCTCCACCGCCGCGCCGCAATCAGTGCACGACGGAGTTTCTATCACTTCCACATCCGGCGTATCCGGCTCGTTAAGGAAGGAACCGCACCCGATACAGAACAGATCCTGGGGGTTCGAGCGACTGTTGCAGACGGGACAGACTATCAGACCGCTGTCAGACTTTGGAATCCCTGGATCTATGAGGGGACCGGTAATTTTTAATTGGTCGTCCATCTTCACCTTCCGACCTGTGCTTTCAGGAGGCCTACCGACTGGCTGAGGCTCGGCTATCAACTCAGGTACCGGCACAGCTCTCAGTTCAGGTTCTGGCACGGGTATGAGCTCGGCTCTCAGTTCAGGTCCTGGCTCGGGTATCAGCTCAGCTTTCAATTCAGGTTCTGGCTCGGGTTCCGGCTCCTCTTCTTCAGGCAGTATGTCCTCTGCGCGAAGAATCACTGAGCCGGGAGTGTCGGCCATAACGTGCCCGGTAAAAGCAGCGGCCGGCGCGACCATAACCCGGGCCATCGGAGGCCTGGGCGGTGGCTTCGGCGGTGGCTCAGGCTGAACCAGAGCCGCTCGAAGGCGCTCCGCTTCTTCCTGTTGCTCCTCCGGAGTTAGAGCGTTGAAAGCAGCAAGGTCTGTATAGAGGTCTATCTCCATATCGAGTGGCCGCACCCCTCAAGGCTGAGGCGACCCTGGCAATGTCTTTGACGAACAGACTGTTACAAGACTTCTCTCAATGGGGATCAGATGGAGGCAGAGGGCTTCATTCTACAACACGCCTTTCTGCATTTCTATACTAATTATTGGCGGGATTGGTTGGTCGGCGTTTCGGGACGAGTGATACTATCTCGGTTCCTGGTGTAACTTATGCCAACAGAAGGTCAAATAATCTCTCGAATCAAGGCGCTCGTGCGGGACAGCCGCCGAGTGACCGTCGGCATAGGGGACGATGCCGCCGTTTTAAGCCTCGAAGAGGGCTCCGATTTGATCGCCTGCTGCGATTTGCTGGTTGAGGGCGTTCACTTTCGGGCCGGGTGGTCACCGCCGAAGTTGTTAGGTCACAAAGCGCTTGCGGTTACGTTGAGCGATGTGGCCGCAATGGGCGCCGTCGCACGCTTCGCCATGGTCAGCGTAGCCTTCCCGCCCTCAACCAGTTCCGAGTTTGTCGACGATCTCGTCAGCGGCATTGTCGAGCTGGCCGACCGGTCCGGAGTGACGATCATCGGCGGTGACACGTCCGGCTCTCCAGGCCCGCTGTTCCTCGACACCAGCGTGCTTGGCGAATGCGCGCGAGGTCGAGCGGTCAGACGCAGCGGCGCGACGGCTGGAGACACCATCTACGTGACAGGCCACCTCGGGGCTTCGGCACTCGGACTGCACCTGCTTGAAGCAGGGCATAGATTGGAAGATGAAATCTCTGATGATGTGAGCAGGGCGTGCCGGCGGGCATTGCTGAAGCACCTCGCACCTGAGCCGAGGTTGAAGCTCGGTCAGGCGATCGGTGAAGCCGGGCTTGCAACGGCGATGATAGACATCAGCGACGGGCTGAGCACGGATCTGTGCCACGTACTTGAAGAAAGCGGCTGCGGCGCTATCATTCACGCCACCTCGCTCCCGACGGCAGAATGTGCGCTTTCACTCTCCCCGACCGATTCAAGCATCGACTTACTGAGTCTTGCATTGCACGGAGGAGAAGAATACGAATTGCTTTTTACTTCTCGACCAGAAAGCGAAGGAGATTTACTTGAGCTTTCGAACTCCATGGGCGTACGAATCACTGCTATCGGCGAGACAGTCGTCGGATCGGGTCTGCAGCTGGAGCATAACAAGCTGACCGAACCAGTTCTTCCGGCGGGCTACGAACACGGGGGAAGGATCTAGGATCTAGGATCTAGGATCCGAGAGGTCCTAGATCCCAGATCCTAAATCCTAAATCCTAGATCCTAGATCCTACCTTGACGTCACAGTAACCTTACTTGTCCCGACGTTCGCGCTTGAGTCCGCACACCTGAACGCGATGACATGCTCGCCTGATTTCTCAAACGTAACCTTTACGGTGAAGGTCTCGTGCGCCGAGTCCGCTATCCCATCCGCCGGATAGATCAGCCGCCATGCTCCTCCGTCCACGCTGTACTCGCCTCTGACGACGCGGCTTGTCGAATCGGTCACATCAAATGTGGCCTCTACCGCTTGCCCGCTCACCGAAGGTCCGCTCACCCTTATCGACGGAGGCGTGTTGTCCACCTGGATCGCTTCGGTCTGATCCTCGTTCGTGAGCGCAACGTCGGCGGGGTTGCCGGGGGCATCGCACGCCTGCACCTTGAACACGTAGGACCCATCCGGCAGCTTGTTGCCATCAATCGTGTAATAAGACTGCGAGAGATTCTCAGCCAGCACGTGCCAATCCTGGTCGCCGAGTGTGCGGTAGAACAACTTGTAGGTCAACGTGTCGTCATTGGGATCGCTTGCTTGCCAGGTAATTGTGCGCGCTCCTTTCTGAAAAAATCGGCGCGGCGGTACGTTCATCGTTAACCCAAACAATTGAGGGTCGAGTCCCGATGACGAAATCGAAGGGTCAACCGCAAGCGGCAACTCCTGCAGGGCAACGCCCGGCGGGAGCACGTTGACCGAAGCGACTTCGGGAGCCTGGTTGCGAGGGAGATAGGCAATCACCACCGACTGCAACTGTGCCGGCCTTCCGGTCGAGTCGGCTCGGCCGGACTGGCTCCGCAGAGTCGCCCGCCATTGGATGAACCGAGCGCGCGGGCTGGCGATCTGGTCTCCCATCGCATTCTTGTAAGCGGCGGACCAATCGCTCCACGTTGTGTCCGGAGTCTCAGTGTTGCCGCTTCGAGTCTGAAGCTCAACTCCTCCTTCACCCCGCCACGTCACGACGCCCCACTTACCGGCAAACTTCGTGTCGTGCACCGGCGAGCTATAGATCCCCTCAGGCACCGTCTGACTCCCCAGACGATACAACCGGCCGAGATTACTGGAAGTCGCGAACAGACTATCGCCAACGGAAATGATCGTAGACGTTTGGTCTTCCTGCGATTGAACCAGGAGCGTGTAGGATCGGTCTGCGGTGACCGAGTAGATGCGGCCCTTGTCCCCGGTTCCCACCAGTGTTCGGCCATCGGGGAGCGGCCTGAGTCCAAAGCCCACCGTCGAGTTTGAGCTCCAGGTAATCTCGCTCCCGCCGTCGGGCGAGATTCGAAAAACAGCGCTCTTCGCCCCCTCCGTCTTGCTGCGGCCTCGGGAGAGCGCGGCAGAACTGCTCATGTCGACAGTCTGAACGGTACCCGCAGGCTCTTGATCGTCGGAAGTCGAAATGGTAATCACGCCCTCGCTCGATACGCTTGTCGAAGACGATACACCCACATTGCCGGTTCTTTGCGCCGATGCCTGGGGGTTTATGCCGAGCGCGAAGATCGCTCCGTCTGATCCCACAACAAGGCTGTGAATCTCCTGCATCGGAGAGTCGAACAGAGCAAAGGTTTTTCCTTCGCGCGATACGCGGAGCACCAGGCCCGAGGGCTCGGTTCCCGCGATAAGATTTCCGCTCTTGTCGATCGCAAGCGAAACTATGTTGGTTTCGTTGGTGTCGGCCAAAACTGAGGCCTTGCCCGTCGAATCGATCTTGTAGATGATCCCCTTATCGCCGGTCGCGGCATAGAGTGTCGCGTTAGACGCATCAAACGCTAGCGACCAAATGTATTTGTCAGCCGGATCGCAGAAGACTGACTGATTTCCCTCAGGAGTTATTTTGTAGATCTTGCCTTCGGGCGAAGTCCCCGCGTACAGATTGCCCTGCGCATCCGTTGCCAGCGCGGTGACGTCCAGTTCCGGCGAATCAAAGAGCAGCTTACCCGCCCCTTTCGTATCAACCTTGAAGATCCGCCCTTCGTGACCCGTGCCCAGATATATGTTGCCCGCGGTGTCGGCGGTGCTGGACCAGATATAGGCCTCTTTGGTGTCGTATACCAGCGTGAAGGCGGGAGCAAGAGTAATAGTCCCGTTCTCCGATATCGACACGCCGCGCGCATCTCCCTTCACAACGTCATCCTGCTTTGAAACTTCCCAGAAGACGGGACCGGCGGCATAAGCCGAAGCGCACAGAACGCAGAGTGCGAGAACGGCAACCCACATCTTTGACATCTTTGACATAACCGAACACCTGAAGATCATTGCGTCTTTCCTTTCAACGTTGGCAGCTGAGCGCTCAAAAAGTTGAAGCCCGCAGTCAACGCGGGCTTCTCGATCTCATTTCAACGGATATGCGAGCAGCTGGAAGAGAGCACTTGTGAAGGGAGCTCCCGTTACTTGACCACATTAATCGTGATGCTTTGCTGCCCGCTGATGATGAACTGCGAAGGCGCAAGCTCGTGTTCCATCAGGGTCGCGACGTTCAGAGGCGTGTAGCCGCCCGAGGTACGCCCCGAACCCAGCGTCGCCAACACCGACGGCGGCAGCGTCGGCATCTCTTCATTATTCACGATAGCGCCGGTGCTAGCCCTCAGCACCTTCACGTAGAGGCGATTGTTCTTCTTGAGCTTGTTGATGGCGCGCACGAGCTGGCCCAGATCCTTCGGGACGAAGTCGGCGGAAGCCTGCGCAGTGCGCTCGGCCTGGTTGATCGCGGAACCGTCTCCAACGAGAATCACTATCGGCCCGACCGGAGCATCGGCCGGAATGACAAGCGGTATTCGCTCGACGAACTCGCTGCCGTTGTCGTTTCGGGCGAAGGCCTGGATCTCGATACTTTCGCCGGCGCGAACTTCAGTCTTGTCCACCCACAACCTGTTCAGCGAGCCGCTCGCGCGACTATCCAGTGAGCTGACGTCGAGTTCAATGCTGCTCAGATCCACCGCATCAAACCCGCTGTTGAGCAGCGCGGCCAGCGGCCGTTCCACCGACGCTACCGCGAGGAATACCGCGCCGTTCGGCATTGAGAACGTGTTGTCGAGTATGACGTCAGGCTGGCCGTTCAGCGCGACGCGGCCGTTCAACTTGATCGTCTGGCTCCCAATCTGGCGTTCGGTTGCCGCGATGGCCGAGAAAGTCGCTATCTTCATCAAGAGCGGGGTCAGGAACGAATCGCACACGATCTCGAACTTATATGTCTCGTTCTTGTTGCGGCTGGTATGGACCGTCAGGCGGACCGGTACCATCCGGGGCTTGTCCCCGAGGCGTCCAAACACGCCAGTCGCGCGGTCCTGATTGATGGAACCGACAAGGTTTCCGCCCGCGGAGAGCTTGAATGAGTTGTTGAGATTCGGCACGACTGTCACAACAGATGATTCAGCCATTGGCCACGAAGTCTGGCCCGAACTCAGGAATGGGTGGCCGAACGCATAGATGCGGTCGCCGTCGCGGTAGGTCACGGTGCCTGCCGCATCGAGAGTGAAATCGCCGCGCACAAGCTGTACGCTGACCGACGAGCCGGCGGCCAGTGTGTTTTCATCAGACGGCATCAGCGGGGTCATCCGCGATCCTCCGCCCACTCCAGCGATCGGTTGAATGCCGGCCTTCTTCAACTCGTCGGCAAACATGTCGACTACAGATTGGGGCACACCCGAGAAGGTCAGCGGCGTTGCGATTGGCGTGATGGTCTGACCAACGAAGGGTATCAGGGCAGGGTTGACCGCAGCGCCGGGACCAACCTGAGCCATCATCGAAGAGGAGACCTGACCTGAGCCGGTTGAGGCCGCGGCCATCAGCGTGTTGAAACTTACGCGCCGCCCGGATGGCGACTCGACTTCGCCTGCGCGCTCGAAGATGTCGATCATATACTTGATCGGGGTGATGCCGGCGATGGGCTCTTTTGCGAACGGAAAGGAATACGCGACCGCACCAACCAGCTTGCCGTCGATATAGACCGGACTGCCGCTCATGCCCGCAAATACAAAGGTGCGTTCGACGAGGGCGCCGCTGAGACGCGCAATAATCAGGCTCGTCTTGGGGTTGGGCACTCCTTCGAGCATACCGAGTATTTCCACCTCGAAGCGCTCGGGTCTCGATCCCTGAAAGACCGACATACCATAGCCCTTCATTCCGGAGCGAACTTCTTCGAGTGGCATGAAGGTGGGGTTTGACTTGAGGTCCGAACCGTGAGCGACAACGCTCAGGAAAGTAGCCAGACAAAATGCACTGAACAATCGTTTCATAGGACCTCTATTCTTGCCGAGTGTGGCTTGCCCAAAAGAGCGACTGCTGGTTGTCGTCACCACGGGTTGGCGTTCTTGGGAAGCTCAGAGTGATGATAGCTGGCTGCAAATACTCCAGTCAAGAGTTGGTGCTACGAACAGACTGGTTTACGCGCGGGGTCAGGCCCCCCGGTCACACCGAATAAGAATCCGAATCACAGAATCGAGGGCCTGATCCCAGTCACACGAATCGCAGAATCGGGGCCATGACCCCGTCAATGTCCCTCGCAGAACCCCGAACTATTCTGTAGTATCCTCGAAATCGAAAAGAGCTAAAGCCGCGTTACATTAATTGGAGGAGGCCAGCGAATGGCAGACCAGTCACAGCAAGCTAAAGAACGTCCCCACTACGAACGCCTTCAGCCGCCCAGGC
>DASYSA010000643.1:0-9623 GCA_036003885.1 Blastocatellia bacterium
TTGGGCCTCATGACCACCGTGCCCTGGCGTCGTCGAGAGCAGCCCAACGCGGGACACCATCGGCGCAGCGGTCTTCAGAAGCCGGAGCCGCTTCGCGGTCACGCCGGGGGGGAGTTCGTCTATGCCGGTGTAAATCCCACCAGGGCGTTTGAGACTCTTGGCGAAGCCGTTGCTGACCATGCCCGGGCAGGTGGCGATGACCATCGGCATGGCCGGATTGTTCTTGCGCACTTCGAGCGCGTGCACTAGCGCCCCTGCCACGATCAGGTCAAGGTTCATATGGGCGAGTTCGGCCGCCTGCGCTGCCAAGTCCGACGAGTTAGGGCGGAGGATGCGTTTCTCGATGACTATGTTTTCTCCTTCGACGTATCTTAGCCTGCGCATCTCCTGCTCGAACGCCTCGACCAACGTTGGTGCACCGCCGCCGAGGAAACCGATGCGCCCGACGCGGTGCGGCGGGGGGCGCTGCGCGGACACCGTTAGCGGGAGTGCGCAACCGAGTAGCCCAAGGCGGCTGACAAACCAACGCCGACTATAGCTTGTTGCCATCCTTCCTCCTTCACTATAAGCCACCGAACGGAAGCGTCACCGGGCCGCGCGTTGATACGTACACAATCAAAAACACCGAACCGTGTCATAAGAAAAGCACTCGCGCGGCTCCGGTGCACGCAGAGTTAGGTGCCTGGTGCACGGAGTCGCAATCGCTCCTTACCGTTTTCATCACGCTCGGCCGAGATCTGCTGACGGAATGCGGGCCAGTCTCGAACATGCAAGTAGCCTACATTGGATAGTTCAAAGACACCATATGGACCCTTGCATTCAAGTCCAGGACCTTGAAGTCGACGGTGGTAAAGAGAGCTGGCCAGATCATTGCACCGTACGAAGTATAAGGACCTTGCTCATCCGTCTGTAGAGCGGCGGAAATGATACCGCAGAGCTGACCAGTTGAATTGAGAATGGGACCGCCGCTCATGCCACCATCGAAGCGTGCGTTTGTCTGGAAGCAAGGAAAGTGCAGAAGAGTACGATCGCGTCGGTCCTCGAAAACTGTTTCAATTTCACCGACGGTAGTATGGGGTCTAAGATCCCAATCGACATGTTGGATTGGCGAGCGTGAGGTAACGCGCGCCGACGAGGATGGATACCCAAAACCAACAACCCGATCACCAACAGATGGTGGCAATGGTTCGATTTGCAATGAGCCAGACCACGCGAATTCTTCTGCCTCTTTGCTAACCGGAACGACATGCATGAAGGCTATGTCGGTTATAGGCGATACCCAAACACGCCTCACAGCCCAGAGCGCTGGTACAGCGCACTCACCAGGAAACTGCAAGATATGGATTCCGAACTGGCAAGCCACTTCGCCGCTTGGAATAGGACGCTGTTCAATAACGTTCCAGAAGTGCTGGATTACATGTGCCGCCGTGACGACCAATTGGCGGGCAATGAAGAGACCTGTACCATCGGCGCGAATCATAGTGCCGTCGTCGACTGCAACCACCACTGCATGTGAGGTAATAGGACTATCGAGTTCCGTGAGCTTGAAAGAAGGTGTCTTGTCGTATTCTGACATAGCTTGGAGGCACCTAACGTTCGCGTGACCGAGCGCACGTGTAACACTCAAGGTTCATGTTAACACTTGATCGCGCGCTTCGGTCCACGCGTGAGTTATGCGATCCCTCAACCGAGGTGAAGTGCTTGTAGCCTTTCGCTGAATGCAAGAGCAGTCATTGAGCCACGTTCTTCCCGCCCCCGAAGACCCCCGAACTTGCACACGCTATACATCGCCGCGAACCAAGCCCCCGCATTGATCCAACGATTCACTGGCCACCGCAGGACGGACAGAGCACGGAACATGAGCATGCAATATTCCAAAGGCCCACCGGAAAAATAACGGGCTGGCCAGAGTACTGTAAGAAAAATGGTGGTATCAAGGCCATCCAGTTGATTGACGGGTTAGCTTGCCATGCTATGCACAACGGCCAAACAACCACCGAACAAAAATAGTAAGCCAAGCCGCCAGTCGGCTCAGGGCTTCCGCCAAATCGCCGCCATCACCGTCCCGCAGGTGTAGACCGACGTCTGCTTGTACCCCTGCTTGGTGTATTGCGCGTTCTTCACCGCATGGTCGAGGATGCTCATGCCATGATGCGAGATCCAGCTGCCTTTGGCGGGAATCCAGGTGGTGTCATAACTGGCACCATTGTTCTTGCAGCTCACGGTATCGGCCATTTCGCCCGAATCGACGAAATGGTCAAACACGCGCTGATAGGCCGAGGCTTCGATGCCATTGTAGGTCCAGTTGCCAGTCGGGTGCGGTGGCCAGACAAGGATCGTCGCCATCGGCAGTGCGTTGCCCTTCAGTCCGGTCCAGGGGCCGTTGAGGCTGGCCTTGTTGTTGTTGAACGGCGTTGTCTGGCCGCGGGCGAACTTCATTGGCTGCCAGGTATTCGATGTGTTGACGATATGGACGTGAAGGTGGGGCTCGCTCGAATTGCCGGAATTGCCGACGTGATAGAGCAACTGCCCGGCGGTGACGTTAGCGCCGTTAGCAACAGTCGCCTCGGGCTGCGTCCAGATCGGGCCGCCCAGCGCCGTACCGGTCAGGAACGTGGCGTTGTTGGGGCAGAGGCTGGCCGGGATGTCGCCGGTGGGGGCGTGGGCATACAGCGCGATGTTACCATCCGTCTGCTTGATCCATATGTGGTTGCCCTGGAGGAGGATCTTGCCGGTGGCGATCTCCGGGCGTTTGGTGTGGCCGGTGTTTTCCGGCGCGTTACGCCAGCAGCCGATCACCGTGCCGCTGGCCATCGCGTAGACGGGTCGGCCATAGATCAGGTAGTTGGAATTGATGGCGTCGTTGGTCTGGCCGGCTTTCAGCACCTGCCAGTTGTTGTCGGCGACCCGGCGCAGAATGCGCAAATCCTTGGCGCCGGTCTGCGGGCCGCCGCCCGTGGCATGGACGACGGTTACGATGCGCTCGCCGGGATTGAGGTCGTTCGCGTGAATCGGAAATTCGATGGCCTGCGCCGATGCCGACATCACCCCTGCCAAAATAACGGCGGCGAGCATAACACCGATCTGCATACGATTTAGTTTTCTCATCACTAGCCTCCTTCTGTTAAGGCTGCGGATAGATTATCAATACGGCGGTCATCTAACGCCGCCGATTCGTTGGATGGCGGTGTGCGGACTCTAGTCTTACTCGGGCTAATATTGCAAATCCCCCGAGGGCGAACGCCCCGCATCACCGTGCCGCGTAGTTTGCGGCTACGGTGCATGCGGCGAGTTAGACGCGTGTGAATTTTACGAACTTACATTGAAGCCTTCTACGCCGTTACAGACCCATTGGCCTGACCTTCTGCATTCATATATTGTTCCCTGAAAACCGTCTTTGATCGTATCTTGAACCAAAGTGATCAGTGCTCTTCGTCCTTTTACTTCGAGCTTTGAAAAGCGAAGGTATACAAAACCCTTCTTCTGTGACCCTAATTCTTGGATTCGTTCAGGTGTAAGTATGACCAAGTTGCTTGGGGTAACCCTCGTTGAGAGCGCGTCAGCAATGTTGTCTGTTGATAGGTAAACTGTCTGGCCCGTCGTGCTTCCTTGTAGCACTCGGCCGCTTTCTGTTCACCGCGCTCGCGATGGTATTAATTAGGCGTTGGTCAAGGTCGACGAATGGGGAACAACTGGCTACCTGAGACGTTACCGGGCGCGGCGCAGGGCAGTGGTGGAACCTTACGAAACTCGCTTCGCACGCTCCAGTGCAAGTGGAAGAATAACCAAGACAATCTAGCCCCCATTATTTTCAGCTTGGGCTAATACCAATCAAATTTCAACAAACGCTTAATTGACAACCTCGAAATCCATTGACTGTGTCGCGGTGCGGCGGTCGCGCGCGGCCAGTTCGTCCTCGATCAATAACTGAAGAACGTACTGCCCCGGCTTGACGGCCTTCGTCAGTGTGAGACTGCCGGTCACGGTAATCAGTTTCCCATCGGCTTGCTCTCGCAGATTGAGCGGCGACGGGGGGGAGGCCAACACCACTTCACCATCGCGCAAGATTCGCAACTGGCGCGTGAGTCTTGGTCTTTGTGATACGTCGTCAAGCCTGGCGTTATAAACCTCAAACGAGTAGTACATCTGCGACCCGGCCTGAAACTGGCGCACAGCCGCATTGGCCTTTGTCGCTACGACAGGGCTGGATTGCTCGTGCAGCGACGCGTCGCTGTCAGCAGCTTTCGGTTTGTTATCGCCCGCCCAGTCTTTGCCGCTCAGGGCGATGCCTGAAATAGCCAGCCTTTTCTTCTTCAGGTCGGGCACGATGATGACCTCGTTGGCTGAACCCAGGTGCCCGCTCGTCTTGTCGCGGACGGCCGCGTGTATCTGGATAAGACCGGCCTTCTTCACCGGCATGTCAACTATGCAGACGAATCCCTGTTGCAAAGCGGGCCCGAAGGCCTCTTTGGGGACTTGCAGCAGGTAGGTGCGAATTACCTGATCCTCGACCCCACCGTTCTCACCGAAGGCGAATGCCGCCACCTCGAGCGTGGTGCGGTGCGAGCCGTCGGCCTCCTCGCTGAACGACAGGTCGCGCACGTCAATGTGCAGCAGCGCCCGGGCCACAGCCTGTTGGTTGGCGTCAAGGCCGAATAGTGGCGTCAGCCGCAGACGCACGTCGCCCGCGTTAAACGGCGAGAGTACCGCTTGAATCAACTTCGCCTCCGAAGTCAGCGATGCCGGCTCAAGCTCTTCGTTGGCCGCGCCGAGATAGCCACTACGTGACCTCATGCGCAGCCCAGCGCGCTTCACCTTCAGCTCGATCTTGCGAAACTCCGGCAGCTTGCCCGCTGCTCGCATGAACGATGCTTTTTCGGGGACGTACCCGATTAAGTAATAACCGTTCTGATCATCGAGCGCCTGACGCACACCGGCTGACAGATTATTGAGATTGAAAAACGTCAGGCCACCCGTCTCGTGCGCCATGTGCGCCAGTCCGCCCTGCTCCTCAAAAATAGAGCGGCTCCGGCCAGTGACTAACTCATCTCGCCGTCTGAAGTCGCTAGCCTGCATATCCTCCTGGGCTGTGACCATCGGCGCGACAAGCCCGCGCGAGTCAATCGGGTAGATGCTGATGGCGGCGCGATTCAATCGCTCGATGACCAGTTGTAGTTTGCGGCTTCGGAGTCCGCTCATATTACGCATCGTGAAACCAGGCGAGAAGAGGATGACGGATTTGCGACCGGGCAATTCCTGCATACCGCGCACGACTGAATTCAGGGTATCCAACAGATGCCAGTCTATGCGCTGATCGTGCAGCCTCGCCAGCGCGTCGCGGCTCTCCTTTATGGGGCCGGACTTCACACTCGCATCCTCATCCCTGTTGTCGTCCTTTTTTCGTGTGATCGAGTCCAGTTCAGCCGACACTGGAGTGACAGGCTCGAAGACTTCTATTTGTCCTCTGGTATTCCACCGAATGTGTTTGATGGCTTCGTGCAGCACCTGCTTGTCGGCGGTGAACCGCTGGAGTGCGCCGATGCTGCCGTTCGTGCGTAGGATCGCCACAAGATCGCCCGGCTGCATCTGCTCGTCAACGAACTTGTGCAGCGACTGTCGGCTCGCGTCTATCGCGGCAAACGGCATTATCTCATCGTCTACGACGATGGCGATGCTGCGGCGCACCTGTGTTGGCTTCAAGGGGACATAGGCGACAGGCGGCGCGTCCTTGACGGCGGGCTTGAGCGGGCGGGCGGGCGGCGCTTCGGCGGACTCAGTTACAAAATAAGAGAAGTTGGTAATCAGTTGCCGCTTGCCGTCTTCAAAGATTTCAAAGTCATCAGCGGTGAGATCAGTGACCTGGCGGCCCTGCTTATCCGTGACGATAGCGTCCACCTGCACAAGCGTGACGCCAATCCTCACCACGTCTTTTTGATGCGCGGTGTTCTGCGCAGTTGGCGACGCAGGTGCAGTGGCACCCGGCGTGGCGGCCTGTTTTTTTTGATCCGGCGATTGCGGTGCGGTTAATGCAAAGGCGGTAATACTGAGTAAGACCGAGCCAATGATAGACATGCCTGTTGTCACACTAGACTCCAAGAGAAAGAGTCAATCAACACCCGCTGCCAGTCTGCTTTATTCACCACAAAGCTTAAGGCATCCGTGAAGGTTTAACAACATCTCGCGTATGTGCTTGTCGCGCAGACCAACGTGACGAATCGGCTGAAAGAAAGATTTTCAAGCCTTCTGACCGTCGCCGCCTCCTCCGCTGCTGCCGTCGCACTGATCAGAAGGACACCAGAAAAGGCTTGCGTGTTTTTTTGGCTTGGCAATTGTGCCGGCAGTGTTGCGCCAAGCTTGAACTTCAGCGGCGCTTTGGAAGGTGCCGTGCTGGCGGATGAGAGAGACGGAGGCTCCCATTCACTTTGCCACTCAAGCCGCAACCTTCCAAAGCGCCTCTTTCAATAGGCGACTAACGAATAAGGTCTTTGCGTGATGTTCGCCGCCGAACCAGTGTGGGCGTCTCCGGCCAGTTCTACACGGCGGCGAAACCACGCAAAGAACCTATTCGTTATTCATATCCACATAGCCAACGTTTTAGCCAGCGGAATGACATTCATGACGTCGTGAAGGTCAGCGCCACCAAACTCCTCGTGCCCTTCGCCTCCATCAATACCACGGTACTGTGGGCCGATGACCACAAATCCACCTGAGACGTAGCGGTAACAGCCGAACAGCGTCCAGGAGTCAGCTTGCCGGTTTCACTATTGCCGCCGTGATTGACGATGATCAACGGCAGTTTTTTACCTTCCGTATTCTTCGGCTTCCAGATGAAGCCTACGACTTTCAAGCCGTCGCTCATGTATTTGATTCGTAGGCATTCAAATCCCACGTAAGCCTTTTGACGTTCAAACTCTTCTTTGCTCAGCAGGTGTGCCGTAAGGTTCACGGGCATCTCCACGCGGAGACCTTCACGCTTCGCCTTTGCGACCTGGTCTGCGAATCTACGTTTAGACGATTCCAAATACTGCTCGTATATACCAATGGTATTCGGCGCACAAGGTGCTTGCTCGACAACTGTGCCATCCTTTTGAACCTCGCTTTGTGCAACCGCGCCCGAGGCACAAAAGAACAAAAAACGAACCTATCAGCAAGAACTGTGCTTTCCTCATATAAGTTTCCTCTCTTCAAATAGTCATCAGCAGCCTGACGCAAAGATTCACCGGGCCGGCGCGACGGCACTTGATCTTCCGTGAGCGCCTGTTGCGCCGGCTCTGGTGCAATCGGTAATCGCCTTCGTCAGGGCGATCGGCGTGATCTGCCACGATAGCCCCCACTTGTCCTTGCACCAACCGCACGCGCTCTCCTGGCCGCCGTTTCCGACGATCGCATTCCAGTACCGATCCGTTTCGGCCTGGTCTGCCGTCGCGACCTGAAACGAGAAGGCTTCAGTGTGCTTGAACTCGGGTCCACCGTTGAGCCCAAGGCAGGGAATGCCCATTACGGTAAACTCGACCGTCAACACATCCCCTTGCTTCCCCGACGGAAAGTATCCTGGCGCTCGATGCACCGCGCCGACTGATGAATTAGGAAAGGTTTCGGCATAAAAGCGCGCCGCGTCCTCGGCGTCGCCATCGTACCATAGGCAAATCGTGTTCTTTGCTGGGTTCTCCAAATCGATTCTCCTTTATTATGTCCAGCGGCTCTGAGCCGCCGAACGCCAAGGTCAACGGGCGCGGCGCGTAACACTCAGAGAATCCTGTTAACTCGCTCGCCGCGCTCTGTTGCACGCCTTAATTCGGCTGCGTCATGGTTCGAGATCTTCGTTCTTCCACGTGGCCAAATCATCAACTGGTCTTGGGAGTCGTCCTTCCAACCATTCGGCGCATTGGTAGGGCAAAAACTCGGGACTATCGCACTCAATCACCCAAGCCAAGAAATCGCGTGGACCGCCATTCAAGTACGACGGCGGCGAAACCGGTTTGAACACCGTGGGTAAACGCTCATCCAACGAAACGTAGTTGAGTACGTGTCCGAATTCCTGAACGACTCGCCAAGCGAGTTCATGATCGATATCTATCGCGAACTTCACCCACCACATTCCACCTTCAGTCCCTTTGCAGATGGGCCCACTTATCGCAGGTACGCTGCGGAGAAACATTTCAAGTGATGTGAAATCCATCTTTCCTCGAAGCAGCCGAATGACAGCGTCACTGGGCCGCGCGTTGATCGCTTGCTCGGCTCCGGACCATCCGTTGTTAGACGTGCGTTTGGATGCACAAACATCTATCTGGGTAAGGTCACATCCTTGAACGCCACATCATCAATCCATATCGCACCACTCGCCCTGATTCGCGCCGAGCCTCCGAAAGAGAGCTTTACCCTATTAGCACCTGGAAAGCTCTTTCTAATTTGCTCGCCACGAATCACAAAACTTTGGGATGTCCATTCAGAAGTCGGCTTCATTTGCCAGATGCCCGTGCTGCCGAGGGCAAATTCATCCTCTCCCCAAAAGATGGCAAGAAATGCGACCGTACTTGTCTGCGTTGTGTTCCTGTACCAAACAGAAATTTCATAGTCGTGGTCAGGATCAATGGGAATGAACCTCGATGTGACCCAACTCAGATTAGACCCCTCTCCAATGTTCCTGATCGATAGTGCGTGATCATCGGTCCGTCCTCGCGCGGTCTTCCATCTGAATGTGCCCTCGCCCCGGCCTGCTATTTCCCATCCAACGGGGTAATCTTTTCCATCTTCAAATGACGGATTAGGTGCCAAGTTGAACTGTAAGCCGTTTCTCGATCTGTCTTCTGCAATTTGTAGGTGTGCCTTCCTTGAAAATAGGCATAACAAAATTATTGCTGCTGACAGTGTAGTAAAGCCAACTCTTTTTAGTCTTTGATTCATTACTTTTACAATCACTGCAACTACGCACCCTTCACGTCTAACGCTCCGCATCACCGTGCCGCGTAGTTTGCGGCTACGGTGCATGCGGCGGGTTCGGCGCCGACCGCCACGATCTGTTGATAGGACGATTCCGCCTCTTGTTGAAACGTCACGCGACATTGCTTCGCCAACATCGATTCGGACTCAAAAGCCTTGAACGAAGATGAACGTAACCCACAAAAATGCCAACAGTGCCAGGAATGATTGCCAACGCGGTAAGGTGATGAGGCCAAGCAACAGGGTTGACAAGGTAAGGACGAGTCCAAGGAGATTCAAAACGGGCGGCGTGTGCTCGATGTAAGTAGAATTCTCAAACTTGACGTAGCGGACATGTAGGAACCACTGGCCGGCAAAGATAATAGACCCACTGAAGAGTGCCACCCATTGGGCTTTGTCCCTAAACACTTTGAAGGTCATGCAGAATCACCAGAGTCCTGACTTAAGGATCAATCACTTTGTCTCCCAAGCTATCAACACACAAACCGCCGAACGACTAAGCTCACCTGCCAGAGGGGCGCGGGGAGCTGTGAACACTGAAAGCGCTACGTGCCCGGCCGGTCAGGTGCAGCGCCTGGTTCGGCCGGCACCCGATCCCGGCGAGCGACGCCAAGCCACCGCGGGACTCGCGCCTTGTACTGGCGGTAGACGTCACCGAACTTCGCCTCCAGCGCTCGCTCCTC
>DASYSA010000644.1:0-14211 GCA_036003885.1 Blastocatellia bacterium
CGTTCTTTGAGGTCATAACGCTCATCCCGGATTCTATTCTGCGGGCCAAATTCAAGTCGGCGACCTACTCGATCCTGAACATAACAGCATTCGCAGTTCAGATCGCGCTGATATCTTATCTGGTCCTGGCGGTCGAGCCTTCGGTCGAGAACGTATTGCTGGGCCGCCTCGCGGGCACGGCGTTCGAAGCGCTGCTCTTCTTCTTTGCAGCGAGGCGCGATCTCAGCTTGAAGTTTTCGCTTCCTGAACTGCGTGGGATGCTCGGGTTTGGGGCGCCGCTGATCTTCGGACAGCTTGCATTCATTCTGTTTGTGATGATCGACCGCTTTTTCCTTCAGCGGTACTCGAGCGATAGAGAGCTCGGCTTCTATGCGATGGGAACGACGCTGGTCTCGGTCGTGACGGAGCTGGTGACGGTGCCGTTCAGCCAGGTGTGGACGGTGATGAGGTTCTCGGTGATGCACGAAGAGGGCGCCGAGATGTACTACTCGCGCGTGCTCACCTACATTTCGCTTGTGAGCATGTTTCTGGCGCTCGGGGTTGCGGCGGTGTCCGGAGACGGGCTGTTGCTCTTCGGAACGAGAGGTTATTGGCCGGCTGCGAATATCATCCCTCTGCTTGCGCTGGCGGCAGTCCTGGACACGGCGTCGCGAGTGTTGAACGTGGGCATCACGCTCAAGAAGCGAACGATCTTCGCGCCAATTGTGATTGGAGCGGCGCTTGCGGTTAACGTAGGGCTGAACTTTCTCCTGATTCCGCGGTATGGCAGCCTTGGCGCTACGGTTTCGACTCTGTTGTCGTTTGCGGTCTTCTGCGTGCTCAGGTACTGGGCGTCGAACATGTTCTTCAAGGTGCACTACGAGTGGGGACGGGTCTTTACGATGGGCATTGTGGGATCGATCTTGATGGCTCTGTTTTATTTGAATGACTATTTGCGCGGGGACGTAAACCGGTTCGCGCTCGACGACCCGGCGCGCAGGAGGGTGCTATATCTTTCGATTCTGATCAAAGTATGTCTGACCATTTCGTTCCCCGCGGTCTTGTTCGCCCTGAGATTTTTCACCGACAATGAACGCCAAAGAGTGGTTGATGCCTGGCGAAGAGTCTCTTCGGAGCTGAGGCGCAGCCCGTTAAATGAGGCAGTTGGTGATTGAGGGGGTCTGTTGGTAAGCTGGAGTTTGGAGATTCGAGCGCGGGTCACTCTGGAACAACCGACCGACCCAGGGGGAATAGGGGTAGCGCTTCGGTCTCGCGGGGATAAATCCCTCTTCCCTACCCCTATTTTCCTTAGTCTGAGCGTGGTATTCGAAGCTCTGGTCGCCAAAGCACGGAATCGCGATAACAGATGCTTATCACCTCATAAGAATTTTCTATTTGTTCGCTTCTGCCGCTTATGGTATTTCAATTAAGACATCGAGTTCCGTGAAACCACAGGTTTAGGCGTTCGGTACAGCGTTACCCCGTTTCAGGTAGTCGACTTGTAAGATATGAGCAAGCAATCGCTCAACACGGCGAAGAACTATGATCTGCTGACGGCAGCGTCGGTCGGTGTGGTTGCGCGCTCTATCTCCGCTCTCTCTAAATCGCTCCTTATCGTTATTGCTATTAGCATCAAACTGCCCAACAGCAGCGGATGACGGTCAGAGCAAAAGAGCTTAAACCAAAAGGCCATCATCCAGAGAAGAAGGATGATGGCCTTTTGAGTTTTCCGGCAGAGGAAACGAGATGAACACAGATGCGCCGGCCCGATTGCTGGGCGAGACCGGGATCGAGTAGGGAGCTTGCAATTTGGCGCATACGCGCGAACCGGGCTCTTTTTCGTAACCTTGAAACGAGGATTCGTAGAAATGAGAACAACAGGCAGTCCCCAAATCCAGGGCTTGTATGATCCGGCGCACGAGCACGACGCTTGCGGCGTCGGGTTCGTCGCTGATCTCAAGGGCAGGAAGACACATGCAATTATCGAGAAGTCATTTGAGGTCTTGCTCAACCTCGAGCATCGCGGCGCCTGCGGGTGCGAGAAGAACACCGGCGATGGCGCCGGTATCCTGCTTCAAACGCCCCATCGGTTTCTGAAGAGGGTATGCGCTGAAGCCGGAATCGATCTGCCCGAGTATGGCCATTACGGAGTTGGTATGGTCTTCCTGCCGGTCGACGCGGATGGCCGGCGCCAATGCGAGGAAGCTTTTGAAACCGTAGTGCGCGAAGAAGGGCAGCATTTCCTTGGTTGGCGCGCCGTTCCCACCGATAACTCGCCCATCGGCCCGACCGCCAAAGCGGCCGAACCGGTGATCAAACAGATCTTCATCGGCCGCGGCGAGGGTTTCTCGGATGATCTCGCGTTCGAGCGAAAGCTCTTTGTCATCCGCAAGCGAGTACGGAAGACCATCAAGGCATCCACCATCCTTGAAGGCAACAAGTTCTATATCACGAGTCTGTCTTACAAAACGATTGTCTACAAAGGGATGCTCACCGCTCCTCAGTTGACCACCTACTATCCTGACCTCACCGATCCGGCGGTTGAGTCCGCGATGGCAATGGTTCATTCCCGGTTCAGCACCAACACATTTCCGAACTGGGCAAGGGCGCACCCATATCGCTACATCAGTCACAACGGCGAGATCAACACACTGCGCGGGAACGTCAACTGGACCGGGGCTCGAGAGAGCATATTCGAATCGGAGCTGTTCGGACCCGACATCAAGAAGATCGTGCCGGTCATAGACGCCGATGGATCCGATTCGGCGATGTTCGACAATGTCCTCGAAATGTTGACGCTGACGGGCCGCTCCCTCCCGCATGCGATGATGATGATGATTCCTGAGCCGTGGTCCAGCCATGAATCGATGAGCGAAGAGAAGAAGGCCTTTTACGAATACCACTCCTGTTTGATGGAGCCCTGGGATGGGCCGGCCTCAATCGCCTTCACCGACGGCCTGCGCATCGGAGCGGTGCTGGATCGTAACGGACTGCGGCCTTCGCGATACTACGTCACAAAGGACGACCTGGTCGTGATGGCATCTGAAGTCGGAGTGCTGGATATCCCGCCCGATCGCGTGCTGCTCAAGGGCAGGCTTCAGCCGGGGCGAATGTTGCTGGTCGATCTCGAAGAAGGGCGGATCATCGACGATGGCGAGCTGAAATACAAGATCGCCACCGAGCACCCTTATGGCCAGTGGCTTCGAGACGAAATGGTCAGGCTCGAAGACCTTCCCGAAGGCCCCGTGCTCTACGAACCTGATCATGCGACTGTGTTGCTGCGGCAGCAGGCCTTCGGCTATACCTCGGAGGATCTGAAGATCCTGATGGGGCCGATGGCCGCCGACGGCAACGAGGCGATTGGTTCGATGGGGAACGACACGCCGCTCGCCGTTCTGTCTGAAAAGCCGCAACCGCTCTACAACTATTTCAAGCAGCTCTTCGCCCAGGTGACAAATCCCCCGGTCGATTCGATCCGCGAAGAACTCATAATGTCAGCCGACACGACGATCGGCCCCGAAGCCAACATGCTGAAGCCGACGCCGAACTGCGCGCGCCAGATAAAGCTGTCATCGCCGATCTTCACCAATCAGAATCTCGAAAAACTCCGGCACCTCAATGACACGAGGGGCGCCCGCATGCGCGAACGGCCGTTCCGTTCCATAACGCTGCCCATGCTCTTTCGAGTGAAGGAGGGCGGCCCGGGCCTCGAGCGGGCGATGGATACGCTGTGCCGAGAGGCGAGCCTGGCGATAGCGGCGGGCTACGACATCATTATTCTCTCCGATCGCGGAATGGATCGCGGGAACGCCGCAATCCCCGCGCTGCTCGCGGTCGCGGGCGTGCATCATCACCTGATTCGCGAAGGGACCCGCACGCGCGTCGGACTAGTGCTCGAGACCGGGGAGCCGCGAGAGGTTCATCACTTCGCGCTCCTGCTCGGATACGGTGCGGCTGCAATCAATCCCTATCTCGCGTTCGAGACCCTGCGCGACATGGTCGTCCAGGGACAGCTCACAGGAGTGGACTACGACCGCGCCAAGAAGAACTACGTCAAGGCGGTCACCAAAGGTGTGGTCAAGGTCATCTCCAAGATGGGCATCTCGACAATTCAGAGTTACTGCGGAGCGCAGATCTTCGAAGCCATCGGATTGAACGAAGAGGTGATCGACAAGTACTTCACCGGCACGCCCTCGCGCATAAGCGGGATCGGCATCGACGTCATCGCAAAAGAATCGAGGATGCGGCACGATCACGCGTTCCCCGATCGCCAGGTAAATGGCCGGACTCTCGACGGAGGCGGCCAGTATCAGTGGCGTGGCGGCGGCGAGCTTCATCTGTTCAACCCGCAGACCATACACAAGCTCCAGCACGCATGCCGGACAAATGACTTCGCCGCGTTCCGCCAGTACAGCGAGTTGATCGACGATCAGGCGCGCAACCTTTACACGCTTCGCGGTTTGATGAATCTCAAGCCGTTCGGTGACCCGGTTCCGATCGGCGAGGTCGAATCGGTTGAATCGATCGTCAAGCGCTTCAAGACCGGAGCGATGTCATACGGCTCGATCAGCCAGGAAGCTCACGAGATGCTTGCCGTCGCGATGAATCGCATTGGCGGCAAGAGCAACACCGGCGAGGGGGGCGAGGACCCTGCCCGCTACGTCCTTGATCCGAACGGCGATTCGCGCAACAGCGCGATCAAGCAAGTCGCCTCCGCGCGGTTCGGTGTGACAAGCGACTATCTGGTCCACGCCCGGGAATTGCAGATCAAGATCGCCCAGGGCGCCAAGCCCGGTGAAGGCGGCCAACTGCCCGGCCATAAGGTATATCCGTGGATCGCAAAGGTCCGCTATTCAACGCCGGGCGTCGGGTTGATCTCGCCTCCACCACATCATGACATCTATTCCATCGAAGATCTGGCCGAGCTGATCTTCGACTTGAAGAACGCGAATCCCCTCGCGCGGATCAGCGTGAAGCTTGTGGCCGAAGTCGGCGTTGGAACCATCGCCGCCGGAGTCGCAAAGGCTCATGCCGACGTGATCCTGATAAGCGGACACGACGGAGGAACCGGCGCGTCTCCTCAAACGAGCATCAAGCACGCGGGAGTTCCATGGGAGATCGGCCTCGCTGAAACGCACCAGGTGCTGGTCCTCAACAACCTGCGCAGCCGCGTCGCCGTGGAGACCGACGGGCAGTTGAAGACCGGTCGGGACGTGGTTATCGCGGCGCTGCTCGGCGCCGAAGAGTTCGGATTTGCGACCGCCCCGCTGGTTGTGCTCGGTTGCGTGATGATGAGAGTCTGCCATTTGAACACCTGTCCTGTGGGGGTCGCGACGCAGGACCCCGAGCTTCGAAAGAAGTTCATGGGGGACCCCTCGCACGTCGTCAACTTCATGCATTTCATTGCCCGGGAAGTCCGCGAGGTGATGGCCGGCCTCGGGTTTCGCACGATCAACGAGATGGTCGGCCACAGCGAATGCATCGAGATGCGTAAGGAAGTCGACCATTGGAAGTTACGAGGGCTCGACTTCTCGAAGATATTGCACCGGCCCGACATGCCTGACAATGTTGGGCGCTATTGCCAGATAGAGCAGGATCACGGGCTGGACGACACTCTCGACAAGACAGTGTTGCTCGACCTTTGCAAACCAGCGCTTGAAAAAGGACAACCCGTCTCGGCGACGCTGCCCATTCGTAACCGCAATCGCGTGGTGGGAACGATGCTGGGCAGTGAAGTGACTCGCCGCTACGGTGCGGCTGGACTGATCGACGACACCATAAGCCTCCACTTCAAGGGCTCTGCAGGACAGAGCTTCGGCGCGTTCATACCGCGCGGCGTCACGCTTACGCTGGAAGGCGATGCAAACGACTACGTCGGCAAAGGCCTGTCGGGTGGAAAGATCGTTGTCTATCCGCCGACCGACGCCACATTTGTTGCAGAAGAGAACGTCATCATCGGCAACGTCGCGTTCTATGGAGCCACGAGCGGCGAGGCTTTCATCCGTGGCCTCGCCGGCGAGAGATTTTGCGTACGCAACAGCGGTGCTAACGCGGTTGTGGAAGCCGTAGGGGATCACGGATGCGAGTACATGACTGGGGGCAGGGTGGTGGTGCTTGGTCCGACGGGACGCAATTTCGCGGCGGGCATGTCAGGCGGAATCGCCTACGTGCTCGATGAGCACGGCTACTTCTGGCAGCGCTGCAACAAAGAGATGGTCCAGTTAACGTCGCTCGTCGAGGCCGACGAGATAGAGCTTGTCTGCAATCTGATCTCTCGACACGCTGAGTACACCGGCAGCCGGCGCGCGCAGGACATCCTCGCAGCCTGGGATGATTGGCTTCGACTATTCGTGAAGGTAATACCGAATGACTACAAACGGGTCCTGGATGCCGAGCGGCGGATGATGGGTACAGGCGTGTCGGCGGACCAGGCCGTGATGAGCGCCTTTGAGTTGAACTCGCACGACCAGGCGCGAGTAGGGGGAAAGTGAAGGAAATGCGAAATTCGAAATGCGAGATTCGGGACGCCGGAGATCGCAGTCAATTTCTGAAATCCGCAATTTCGCATTTCGCATTTCGCATTTCGAATTGCTTTTGAGGTTTCTATGGGTAAGGTGACCGGCTTCATGGAATATGCGCGGGCGCTCCCGATCGCCCGGCAACCCTCGGAGCGAATTAGTGACTGGCAGGAGTTCCACGCGCACATGCCGGAGGAGAAACTCCGGGATCAGGGAGCGCGGTGTATGGACTGCGGGGTGCCCTTCTGTCACACCGGGAAGATTATCAATGGGATGGCCTCAGGCTGCCCGGTCAACAATCTGATCCCGGAGTGGAACGACCTGGTTTACAGGGGACAATGGCGGGAGGCCCTGAACCGACTGCACAAGACCAACAACTTTCCTGAGTTCACGGGCCGCGTTTGTCCTGCGCCCTGTGAGGGATCATGTGTGCTGGGCATCAGCGAGTCACCCGTCACCATAAAGACTATCGAGAATGCGATCGTCGACCGCGGGTTTGAAGAGGGATGGATCATAGCCGAGCCTCCGGTTATACGGACAGGCAAGAAGGTTGCGGTAATCGGATCGGGACCGGCGGGTCTCGCATGTGCCGCCCAGCTCAACAAAGCCGGTCACTGGGTCACAGTCTTTGAGCGCGCGGATCGCATTGGCGGACTGCTGATGTACGGCATTCCAAATATGAAGCTGGATAAAGGGATCTTACAACGCCGAATAGACTTGATGGCTGAGGAAGGCGTGAGTTTTGTCACCAGCACCGAGGTGGGCAAGAACTATCCCGCAGATAAGTTGAAGAGCGAATTTGACGCGGTAGCTTTGTGCGGGGGGGCAACAAAGCCCAGAGACCTTCCTATTGAGGGCCGCGACCTTCAGGGCATTCACTTCGCGATGGAATTTCTTCACGCGAATACCAAGAGCCTGCTCGACAGCGCCCATCGCGATCTGAGTTACATATCGGCAAAAGACCAGGACGTGATCGTAATCGGCGGGGGCGACACTGGGACCGATTGCGTTGGCACCGCGATGCGGCACGGGTGCCGGAGTCTAGTGCAGTTCGAGATTCTGCCCAGGCCCCCCAATGATCGCGCGGCTGACAACCCGTGGCCGCAGTGGCCGAAGGTTTACAAGCTGGATTACGGGCAAGAGGAAGCCGCGGCGACTTTCGGACGCGATCCGCGAGAGTACTGCGTAATGTCAAAGCGGTTCGTCGGGGACGCGATGGGACATGTGAAAGAGATCCACACCGTTGAGATCGAGTGGGTGCGTAGCGATAACAATGGGCGGGTCGTTCCCAAAGAGATTCCGGGTACCGAGAGAGTCTGGCCTGCCGGACTGGTCTTGTTGGCGATGGGTTTTCTCGGCCCCGAAAGAGACGGGTTACTCGATCAGATCGAAGCGAAGATCGATGGGCGCGGCAACGTTGCGATCGATGAAGACTCGATGACCAACGTGCCGGGAGTCTTTGCAGCAGGCGATATGTCACGCGGCCAGTCTCTGGTGGTGTGGGCAATTGCGGACGGCCGGCGTGCCGCCAGGGGAGTTGATAAGTACCTGATGGGCGAAACAGTGTTGCCATAGTGGTCCGTTGTCAGTGGTCCGTTGTCCGTTGCAGGATATGACTCTTGCTTAGGAGCAACGGACGACGGACAAGGGACAACGCAGCCTGTACTGGCGGTTCTCTGTGGCCGCCCCCGGTTCGGACTCTTTTTACCACTCGGGCCCAACTGCCCGGATCGGGGGCGGACGACAAAGGGCCGCCACAACAGGCAACCATGGTATCGGGCATTGCGGGGAGGTCATTGGTTAGGATGAGAGTAAAGATCTACGACACGACTCTGAGGGACGGCACCCAAGGCGAAGGAGTAGCATTCTCTGTTGAAGACAAGTTGATGGTGGCGCAAAAGCTTGACGAGCTTGGCGTCGACTATATCGAGGGAGGTTGGCCCGGGTCCAACGTCAAGGACGCAGGCTTCTTCGAACGAGCGCGCTCGCTGAATCTGAAGCACGCTCGGCTGGCGGCTTTCGGCAGTACCTGCCATCCGAAATATCGGGCTGAGGAAGACCCCAACCTCAAGGCTCTGCTGGAGTCCGAGACTCCGGTCGTCACGATATTCGGCAAGACCTGGGATCTGCACGTGACAAAGGCGCTCGGCATCTCCCTTGAACAGAACCTCGACCTGATCTCGGCTTCTGTGGCGTATTTGAAGTCGAAAGGCCGCGAGGTCATATATGACGCCGAACACTTTTTCGACGGCTACACGGCCGATCCCGGCTACGCATTGCGCACGCTCGCCGCGGCCCAGCAGGCTGGAGCTGATTCGATCGTGCTGTGTGATACGAACGGCGGGACGCTGACCAGCCGGCTCACGGGGGTAATCGGCGAAGTTAAGAAGTTGATCACTATTACGCTCGGCATTCACTGCCACAACGATTCGGACCTTGCCGTGGCCAACTCGATCGCGGCGGTCGAGTGCGGAGCGCGACAGGTTCAGGGAACCATCAACGGGTACGGCGAGCGCTGCGGGAACGCGAATCTCTGCTCGGTAATATCGGTGCTGGAGTTGAAGCTTGACTACGAGACGATCGGCCGCCGGCGGCTCCTGGCCCTCACCGGACTTTCACGCTATGTCGCCGAACTGGCGAACCTTCCTCACCGGGCCGACCTGCCATTTGTCGGGCGCAGCGCCTTCGCACACAAGGGTGGAATTCACGTTAGTGCCGTTATGCGCGATCCGGCGACCTATGAACACGTCGATCCCGAGTGGACCGGCAACAGCCGGCGCGTGCTGGTGTCCGACCTCTCAGGCAAGAGCAACGTTCTGTACAAAGCCGCCGAGATGGGCATAGATGTGACCGGCAACGAGGCTAATCTGCCTGCGGTAGTGAAACGGATAAAGGAACTCGAGAACCAGGGATTTCAGTTCGAAGCCGCAGAAGGGTCTTTCAAGCTCATGCTCGAAGAGGCGGTCGGAAACTTCCACGAGTTCTTCAGGCTTGAGAGCTACAGCGTTGCGACCGAGCGGGGCTTTGACGAGACTCTGCGGTCGGAGGCAACCGTGAAATTGTGGCTGGGAGATCAGTTGCTCGAGGCGGTGGCCGAGGGCTGCGGTCCCGTTCACGCCCTTGACCGTGCCCTTAGGCGGGCTCTCGCAGATGACTTCGAGTGCCTGAGTGCGGTTCATCTGACGGACTATAAAGTCCGTGTGCTTGATGCCGACAAGGCAACCGCCGCTAAGGTGCGAGTGCTGATCCGAACTACGGATGAGGACGAGTCGTGGAGCACGGTAGGAGTGTCGGACAACATACTCGAAGCAAGCTGGCAGGCTCTGTCGGATGCGGTGAACTACAAACTGTTGAAGACTCATAAGCGGCTCGAACCTGTCTCAGAGATTGCGACCTGATCCAATAACTTGGAGGTAACCTGTGTCATTTGATCAATCGAAGTGGATATGGAAGAACGGCCAAATCGTCCCCTGGAGTGAAGCCAGTGTGCACGTATCGGCTCACGCGCTTCACTATGGCAGCGGCGTCTTTGAAGGAATGCGATGTTATGAGACGTCCGATGGGCCGGCCGTGTTTCGCATGGCTGAACATGTTGAGAGGCTTTTTGCTTCCGCGGCGGTCTATTCGATGGCGATACCTTACACCCGCCAGGAGATTGAAGACGCGATATGTCAAGTGATCGAGCGCAACGGCTTCAAAAGTTGTTACGTGCGGCCGATCTGTTTCTTTGGGAGCGACACGCTGGGTGTGCACCCGCGCAACTGTCCGATCGATATGGCGATCCTGACCTGGCCATGGGGCGCTTACCTTGGAGATACACAGGAGACGGGAGTTCGAGTGACGGTCTCCTCGTGGGAGAAGTTCGGGTCGCGAATGATGCCCGCGACAGCGAAGGCCTGCGGGCAATACCTGAACTCTCTGCTTGCCGTGAGGGAGGCCTTCAGCAAGGGCTACGACGAGGGACTCCTGCTGAATGCGGACGGTACGATTGCGGAAGGCTCGGGCGAGAACCTGTTCATCGTGCGCAACGGACGGTTGCTGACCAACGACGAGCGGTCTTCGATATTGCTGGGCATTACTCGCGATGTGGTTATCGAAATTGCCCGTGATCTGGGACTAGAAGTTGAAATCAGGGAGCTGTGGCTCGACGACCTGCTAATGGCTGATGAGGCGTTCTTTACTGGAACTGCAACCGAGGTGGCGCCTATTCGCGAAGTCGATGACGCTCGGATAGGCAGCGGAGCGCGAGGACCCATCACGGAGAAGATTCAGCGGGTCTTCTTTGCCGCGACCTCTGGAACCGAACCTCGGTATCGCGGCTGGCTGCGGTATGTCAGCCGCCAACCGGCAGCAGCCTTCTGAAATGCGAAATGCGAAATGCGAAATTGGGAGTTGCGGGACGCGGAAGGTGCCCCGGCCGCTCGCAACTTCGCATTTCGCAATTCGAATTTCGCATTTCCCTTGGAGTTGGTATGGAGTTAATGCAGCTTGAGATGTTTGTGGCGATGGTTGAGGAGGGCAGCTTTCAGAGGGCAGCTGCCCGAGTGTTTCGCACTCAGCCTGCCGTCAGCATGGCGCTTCGCCGATTGGAACAGGAGCTGGGCGCCCCTCTTTTCGATCGATCGAACCGCAGCGACTATGCGCTCACGAGTATGGGCGAGGTGCTTTATGACCACGCAAGGCGGCTCATCAACCTGCGTGACGAGACTGTCATCGCCTTGCAGGACCTGCACTCATTGCAGAGCGGGCGCCTGCGCATTGGCGCCAACGAGAGCACCAGTCTCTACCTCCTGCCCAAGCTCATCCTTCTGTTCCGGGAGCAATGCCCGAAGATCAAGATCGAAGTATTTCGCCACGTCTCGAATAAGCTGCCTTTCGAACTTCGCCAGCGAAATCTCGACTTCGCTATTCTATCGTTCATTCCCGAAGACGCGGACCTCGAGAGCAGTCTGATCATGCGCGATGAGCTGGTGCTTATCGTCTCGCCCGAGCATCGACTGGCGACCGGCGGTCGCGTGCACATCAAGGAGCTCGGCGGTGAAGTATTCATCGGCCACAATGCGCAGTCGCCTTCCCGCAAGAAAGTTATCGAGGCCTTTCGCAGGTTTCAAACGCCGCTCAACATAACAATTGAGATCGCCACGATCGAGACGGTGAAGAAATTTGTCGGGATGAACCTTGGCATCGGCTTCGTGCCTCTCATGTGCGTACAGGAAGAGGTAGCGCGCGGCGAGTTGGTGGTGGTCCCAGTGGAAGGATTCTCCTTCGAGCGAACTCTCTGGGTTGTGAGACGGCGGACCGACGCTCACTCACACGCTGCCCAGGCATTCTTGCAGGTTTTGGGATCGCACTCTGAGAAGCTGCAGGCGGGACATCAGGCTTATGCGGGGAATGGGAGCGCCCGACCTGTCTCAGACGCGATCAACTAGTTAATGTCGGGGTGACCGATCTTCTAGTCCGTCACGCCGGAGCGTTCACTTTCCGCTGAAGTACATGACATTGGGAGCGTCGCTTCGAGCCGCAGCGATGTCCGGATAACCGTCCCCGTTCAGATCGCCGAGAGCAAGTCCATACACCGCTCCCTTTCCATCCCCGAAGCGTACCTGTTCGAAACTGCGCCCGGTGCCGTCGTTGAAGAAAACAGATCCGGGCGCAGTTACATACCCAATGACGACATCCGCTTTCCCGTCGCGGTTCATATCGCCGATTGCGATTGCATAGGGCACGAGCGTTTTCTCACCTAACTGCATACCGCTGTTGAATCCTCCCTGTCCGTCGTTCAGGTAGACGAAGGAGCCAAGTCTCTCATCGCCGACGACAAGATCGATCCAGCCATCACCATTCAGGTCGCCCGCAGCGGCCGTGCGAGCCGCACACGTCGCGGGACCGAATGCCCTGGTCCTGGTAAACCTTGCCTTGCCATCATTGAAGTAAATGGTGCTTTGTCCACCATCACGGTGCGGCACAGCCAGGTCAATGAAGCCATCTCGATTGAAATCGGCAGCCACAATGGTGGTGGCTGACTCTGCCGGTATGACGATCCAGTCCCGACTGTTGAAGTTACCGCGTCCATCATTCAGGCACACGTAGCTCGCGCTCCCTCTGTTGGCGGCGATAATATCCGGCTTATGATCACCGTTCAGATCCGCTACGGCCGCATTTCTCGTCGGCCACTTGGGATCACCCCAGGTTCCTGAAACGTGGAAGTTCGCTTTCCCATCGTTCAAATAGACGAGTTTCTTGTCGGGCTCGTCGTTACTGACCAGCACGTCGAGATCACCATCGCCGTCCAGATCGGCGAGGACGGCTGAATAGGTTCTATCCGGCGTATCGCCGAGATTTCGCGCAACAGTGAACTCACCCTTGCCGTTGTTCAGGAGGACGCGATCATGTAGCGGCCAATGACGTCCCTTCGCCAGCACAAGATCGAGATCGCCATCGCCGTCCAGATCGCCCATGCTGGCGTTGGCCGAGGTTTCAGATGTTTGTTCAAGATTGACTGCATTGGTGAACTGCCGCGTCGCTGGCGGAATCGGCGCCGCGACGAGGCTGCCGGCAAGAGCAGAAAGAATCAAAACGTAGCCGAGCTTCAGCATCAGTTTCTCCTCCAGAGGATTGCTCAGACGCAACTTAGCGCTATTTCATCGGCGGAGGCCACTGGCCAACGGCTTCGGCGATCTCCTTGCCATTCATGAATGCAGAGACCCGGGCGAGCTTTCCATCCTTCACGTGAACGATCGCGGCGCGATGAACTGCAAATGGTTTGTTCGATGCCACCAGGCGGCCGAGTTGGCCTTTCAGCGTGCCGCGCACGACGGTCTTCACGAGAACAAACTCGCCGACGCCGAGGATAGTGGTGATCTCCGTGGCCGCGTCGGGAACCGCCCTCGTCCACTTGGAAAACCAGGCCTTCACGTTCCGTTTGCCGATGAACGGCTCTTCATCTATCAACTCGTCGAGCACGGCGTCCTCGGCGATGGTCGCGAGAAACGATAGTTCATTCTTCGAATCCAGTGCTGCTAAGCTCGCCCTCACGATCGCAACGTTCTTTTCTTCGTCGGATGAGCCTCTCGCAACGTAGACTTTCAGCTCGGTCGGGAGTGTCGGAAGGGCGCGCGCCGGAGTCGCGCCGAACACGCCCATCTGGGCCATAGGCGTCAGGCTGTCCAGATATCGGTGCTCCTCCCCGATGAGCCCGGATGGATGAAATCGATAGAAGAGGAGACCTTCATGTCCCATAGCCTGGCCGCCGGGAGTTCGGCCATTGACGCCATAGTGGACGACGGCATGGATGCCTTTTTTCCAGACGGAGTAGAACGCGAGCCGGGCACCGGGAAACTCGCGCAGGAGCTCAACTTCGTATTGCTCGATGGCGTCGCGTCCCTTGATCTCGCCGCCACCAAAAATGGTGATCACGGCATCTTGAGCGTAGAGACTCGCATAGCTTTTGGCGTCGCCAGCGTTGACGGCTCTCATCATCTGATTGAGAGCGGTTATTTGCCGGTCTTCCATTCGTTCCTCGCCGGTTCGCTTTGATGGGAATCGGATTGTCTCGCCAATGATCGGGGTGCCGAAAACCCTCTGATCGGCGGTCGTATTTTGCACCCCCAACTCACTGACGGTCGTCAGTAGCAACAAGGCAAAAACATATACCAATGGCTTCATAGAGAAGCGTTCCATCGTGAGATTACCTGCAGCCTCCGATCGGGCAGCG
>DASYSA010000645.1:0-12253 GCA_036003885.1 Blastocatellia bacterium
TTGAGCGGCACAACCTCTCCGTCCCTGAGCAGCACCCGATTGACGGTGTCCAGGCAAAAAGCGCCAAACTCGTAAAAGTGCTTTGCCTGCTTACCCATGAGCGTGTTTGAAGAGAACCGGTTGATAAACAGTTGAGCCGAAATTGAGCGACGATTTAGGACATTCATTTGGCAGTTGGCCGATACTCTGCGCGAGCTGGAACAGTCAAGCACCGGCAGCTGCTGATCCCACGGGCGTGAAGTATATCACGAAGCTCTTCGATGCCCCAGATCGCGCTTTCGTCCATCAGCTGCCCACAGGTGTCGAGAGTATGGAATACCATTCAACAACCGAAAAGGAGAAAGTCATGCAACCAAGAGAGAAGACTCAAAGCACCGGCTCGCCAATCGCGGCCACATCGCCCTCGACCCAGGTGATTGCCTGGACGGGAGAAACTCCAAATGTCAACGTGATCGCATATCCGAGTTTGCAATCGGAGACGCTCAAGCCCCAGAGCTCTTACGCGCCGTCGTTAGCGGTCTCACCCAGTAACAATTTGCTGTACCTCGCCTGGACGAATAAGTCGTCACCCAGCTATGTCAATTACGCGACTTCCTCTGACGGCAAGAGCTATTCACCGTCGACTCAGATCACCTACCTCGCCAGTTCCGCAGCCCCATCATTGACCGTCTTCAATAACGCCGTCTACGTTGCCTGGAGGGGGTCTGACGGTACGCTCAACATCATGCCCATTTCCGGCACGACTCCAAGCCAGCCGGCGTGGACCGGTGCGGATGCGCCGGCTCTTGGCACGCTCAACAACAGCGTCCTCTACGTGGGCTGGAGAGACAGCAAAGATAATCTCTGGTATATGACCTCCACCGATGGGATAAACTTCACAACACCTGTCGAACTCAAACAGACCAGTCCACACGCTCCGGCATTTGTTGAGTTCAATGGGTTCCTCTATATCGCCTGGACAGGAAACGGCGATAACCACCTGAACGTCATGCGTATCGTCGATACCAAGCCTGTGACACTCGGAGAAACGAGCAGCTGTGCTCCGACTCTGTCGGTCGCTGGTGGCCTGCTGTATATAGGTTGGGTTGGAAGCGATCCCAACAACGTGCTGAACGTGTTGTCGAGCACCGACGCAATCCATTTTGGAAGCAAGGCCGAGATCCAGGAGACTACAAATGCGGGTCTCTCCATGGTGGCCTTCGCCGGCAACTAGGGCTCTGCCGGGTGATCTCTCGTCGATGGGAGCTCATTGATCGAACAAATCGGCTGTGCCTGAATTGAGGGGCAACGGAGCAGACCGGAGATCTGCGTCTGTTCCGTTGCCCCAACGACCTGCCGGGCAGTCAGTGAAAACAGAAAGGCCCTAGTAGATACGCAGCGAGAAGACAGTGGGTTGAACCATCCCGTTGGGTCGCTGTAAATCGACTTCCACATAGTACACAAAGAGAGCGAAGTCTATCGGAGTGTTGAAAGTGCACTTGTCGCATCGCGGGTTAGGGTTGTCGGTATTGTTCACGGCACGGCAGAGTTCAACCTGCTGCCCGGTGCATGGGTCCACCTGCCAGAGTCTCGCAGTAACAACGCTGTTTCCTGGAGTTGCTGATCCAAGCTCCAGCGTCGTCCACCCTGGAGCAGTCGGAATGGGGTTGTTATCGTATGTATTCGTCACATTGTAGCGAGCTACCAGCAGCGCTCCGGCTGCGCCTCTGAAACCCAGGTTCGGTCCGTTGGTACCGAAGAGCGGAATTGACGTTTCATCCGCGGCGCCTGTTGACCCCGCGGCCGTCCACGGGTTAATGACAACCACTTGAGGGGCGGGTGCATTTGCCTTTGACCCTACCGCATAGCCCCTTGCGCCGGAGCCTGCCATCAACAGGGCCACGATTGCACCCAAAGCGATTAGCCTGAGAGATGACTTCTTTGTGCGAATTGCTAAATTCATATCTTTCATGATTTCTCCTCTAGTTGTAAGTTTGCACACGTTAACTGTTGAGGCGGATCCGGGACCCTACCGCCGATCGTAGCTTGCCTGCTATGAACCGGCCTCGGCGTTTTTGCCGCCCATGGCGCAAGGATCGATGCTATTTGGCGTACAGGCAGACCTGTTCCAACCGGGTCACTTGCCCTTGCCCGTTCCTCACCTTGCGGAAGTTTGATTGTGATTTATTTGGCGGGGTCTGACCGAAACGTGAATTCCCCGGCCCTGGCGATTCTATTTACCCATCAAAGGCAAATAGATGGTTGTTGATGTGTCCACCGTTCATTAACGACCTCCACCGGCATTGTTTGAGCGCTGCCGATTGCGCGAGTTCCATTACAGTCGCGGATTTGGACTCAAGCCGGATGGAGAAAGTTTGGATTGTTCCGGGGTCAGGCCCTCGATTCTGCGATTTGAATTTTCGTTGCTCCTCGTGTATCCCGTTTCCCCGTGTGTGTCGGGTTCCTCATTCGTCCTTTGCTCCTTGTGCGAATCGCAGAATCGAGGCCCGAGCCCGCCATCAGCCAATGGACAGATCTGAATCGAGGCTTGATAATAAGTCCCTTTGCTGATGGCTCCAGATCACCAAACAGTCAATACTCGACACCCGGTCGACTCCCAAACTGCGTTGTCGCTTCGAACATCTCTCCTGATCGGCGGGCTCGGATTCTCCCTCATAAGTCTCGGCATCTTCGCGACTGTGGCATTCGCCGAACGATGGATGTATAGCCACCTGGGCGTTTCGGGCGCTTACCTCGTATGGACAATTCTCTTCATACTCTTCGGAGGACTCGTCTTCAGCTTGCTGGTAGTCGAACCCAACCGGAGGTTACGGTTTCACGCACTCTTCGCGGGCGCCTTTTTCAGCTACGCGGTCGGTTGGGTGGGAGCGTACTTCACAGTGCGAGGCCTCTTTGGAGAGTGGTTGGGCTCATTCTTAGGGTCTGCCTTGATGGCCCTGGTCATAGCCGCCGGGTTTGGTGTGTTGCGATCTGCGCCGAACCTGTCAGCGCTGCTCTTCATCACAAACTCAGCCGGCTATTTCTTTGGTTCAGTGCTTAATGACATTCTTAGAGGGAAGATAGGAATGTTGCTCTGGGGAGCTGTTTATGGGTTGTTTTTGGGCGCGGGTCTCGGGGCAGCGCTTTATGTCGCGCAGTCACAACGCGCGCATAGCCCGATGCCTGAATCAGAAACATTGGATGCTTGATGAGCAGCGGTGAGTTTTTGACAAGGTTCACGATTTGGGTGGTCCTGGCGGGCTATGCCATCGGAACCGTTGTCTTCGCTCTCTCGCGCAAGAGACCGAAGTGGGAGTCAGCGGCGAGACTTGCCTGGACTATTGCCTGCGTCAGCCTGCTGGCTCACGTAGCCAGCGCCTTTCACTTCTATCACGGTTGGAGCGAGGAATCGGCTTATCGTGAAACCGCTCGTCAAACCGCCGCGGTCATCGGGATCAACTGGGGTGGCGGCATCTACTTCAACTATGCGGTTGTTCTCTTTTGGGTAATAGATGTCGCCTGGTGGTGGCGAGGGCTCGACGCCTACCATCGCCGGCCTCGATTATTAGTCGTGCCTTGGCAGGCCTTCCTGATCTTCATGATCTTCAACGCTACCGTGGTTTTTAAGACCGGGCCTTTACGCTGGGTCGGCGTCTGTCTGTCTTTGGCGGTGGCCTGTTTTTGGTTACACTCGTGGAAGCAAGGCACGACACGCTTTGGACAGGTGTAGGAACGGTAGTTATGGATTCATCGAGTTCTGTGATACGCCGCTTCGCGCTCAGTCCGGCGCGCGTACCTTTCTACTATGGCTGGGTGAATCTCGCGGTCGCCGCATTGGCGATGGTGGGAACGCTTCCGGGCCGCACCCAGGGTCTGGGCCTGATCGCCGAACCCTTGATGCGCGATCTGCAGATTGATCGCGTGTTCTTTGGCCAGATCAACTTCTGGGCTACTCTGATTGGTTCACTCTTCTGCATGGGAGTTGGGCGGTTGGTTGATCGCGCGGGCAGCCGGACTGTGCTGACTGCCATATCACTGATGCTGGGTACCGTTGTCCTGCTAATGAGCGGCGTGAAGGGAGTGCTCTTCGTTGGGCTGCTGATTACGCTCACCCGCGGGCTTGGCCAAAGCGCACTGTCCGTAGTCAGTCTCACGATGGTCGGTCACTGGTTTGTGCGGAGGATCAACCTGGCGATGGCCGTCTACACAATCCTCTTGAGCGTAGGCTTCATGGTGGCGTTCCTGGTCGTGGGCGCGGCCGTAATCGGCAGCGGCTGGCGAGTAGCCTGGGCCGGGGTTGGCGGCGCGCTACTGCTGGTCCTCGGTCCAGCAGCGTGGCTGCTGGTGAGGCGCGCACCCGAACGAGCCGACATCGCACCCGACGATCGAGGACGAGCTGAGGTAGCGCCCGACGATACGCGAGTCGGATTTACACTGCGGCAGGCGCTATCAACAACAAGATTCTGGGTCTTCGCGCTGTCAAGTTCCATCTACGGCCTGATTGCATCCGGGATCGCGCTCTTCAATGAATCGGTCCTGGCCGAACGAGGTTTCGACGCTTCGACGTATCACCGAAGCCTGGCGATTACCGCGATTACCGCACTACTTGGAAACTTCCTCGGGGGGTGGCTGACGGCCAGGTGGTCTATGAAACGCCTCATGGCCTTAGCGATGTGGCTGCTGGCGGCTTCCCTGTTGGGCCTGCCGCGCGTCACGACTCAAGCCCATGTCGTTGCGTACGCGATTGTCATGGGTCTGGCGGGCGGCTTCGTAATTGTGATCTTCTTTTCGTTCTGGAGTCGAAGTTTCGGTCGGGCCCACCTCGGCAAGATTCAAGGCGCGGCACAAACCCTGACGGTGCTTGCATCGGCGATCGGGCCGCTCCTCATGGCGTGGGGCGTCGAACGGACCGGCTCATATGCAGCCGGTTTTTATCTGCTCGCCGTAGTGGTCGTCGCCCTGGGGATCAGTGCATGGTTCGTTTCCGTCCCGCCCGATTTGAGGCTGGAGACGTCTTGATTCACGCAGGACTCATAGATCAACCGTTGATTTCCTGAACCACGCGCCGCGAGGACTCGAGCGCGCCCTGCATCCATCCTGTCCAGATCGAGGTATGCTCACCCGCAAAATGTATTCGCCCTTCGGATTTGGCAAGGATCTCAATGAAGCCGATCTGCCCCGGCGTATGAAGCGCAAATGAACCGCGCTCCCATGGATCCAAGCCCCAGCACTGTGATACGCCGCCTTCAAACCATTTTGGCAGCTCGGGAAATATCTGTGCCGCCTGCCCCAGCGCCGCGGCCACGCGTTCTTCTTCGCTCATTCGTTCGAGCGCAGCTGTGTAGACTCCGATGGGATATGCTGCCAGAGCCCCGCGAGAGGCAGGATCGGCGCCCGGGTCAGGCGTCAGTCTTTCGATTGGAAGGTCGGTCGTGACGAAGCCGCTCAGCCCGTCCTTGAGCCAGAATCGCGTGCGCGTCTGCAGGAAGACCTTGATCGTTCGCGAATAGTATTGTTCGCGGATCGCCCGTTGTTTGGCCTCCGTGAGACGCGCCTCCTCGAAGATCCTGCCAATCACCGGACAGGGAATCGCACAAACGACTCGATCGGCGGTCAGCGTTTCTGTGCCTGAAGTGCCTCGAAGCGACACCTTAACGCCCCGATCATCCTGGCTCACAGCAATGACCGGCGCGCCATAACGGACATCCACTCTTTTTGAGAATTCCTCCGGCAGCCGATCGTTTCCCCCTTCGATGCGATAGCTGAATGTCCCGCCCCTCGAATTCAAGCCATGGAGCAGGAACGAGGCAGCTGAGCCGAATTCCGTACCGAACCCGAGTGTCATCAATTCAGCGGCTCCTGCAGAAGCGCCTCGTGAACGCAACCAGGCTCCCGGCGTCTGCCCATCCCAGGTGCTCAATGCCTGGATCGGCGTCCGATCGTAGCCTGCAGCCAATGCCTGCTGTGTCGCTTCCTCGATGTATTTGCGGAACAGGCCTCCGAGTCCGAGCTTCCGTTCCTCGTCTGTGAGGTCAACTGGCCAGACCGCGGCGTCGTTGTTCATGACTCGCTTACCGCGAACGTGGTGGAAGGCGCGCACGCCGGGGACCGAGTTCGGCACTAGCTTCAAACCGAGGGTGCGAGCGTAATGCTGGGTGAGTTGATGGGCCCCGGGGATGGATTCGGCGCCCGCCTCGGTATAGAGGCCTGGCGCGAAGCGTTCTCGAAGAGTGTGGACGCGCCCGCCCGGCCGCATTTGCGCCTCTAGAACCGATACGGTATGTCCCTGGTTCTGCAATTCAAAGGCGGAGCACAGGCCCGCCAAGCCGGCTCCCAGTACAATCACACGTTGCGCGGGACCACGCCTTTCGAGCCGTTCCACCTGCCTTAGCGTCGGCGCTAGCGCGGCGGCGGCTACCGACATCAGGAATTCACGTCGTGTGTTCATGTGTGCAATGTGCGTTAGGACGCAGTGATACCGCTCAATCGCCCGCATCGACGTCGATTGCGCGCTGAAATGAACTCAGGCTATCGAAGATTCGAGTCCATGGAAATTCATCGGGGAACTGATCAATCCGCCCGTGCCATACAAGGTGTACGATGGCGAAGCGGCCATCTGCCAGGTGCACTGCTACGTCGTCACAATCACGCCGCCTGGCGAAGACGACTGCTCCTGCGTTCCAGAGTGGATGAAGAGGCCCAACCTCGCGCTGCAACTCAGCTTGTATACTCGGCTGATGCTCGGTCTCAACTTGATACCACGGTTCCCTCCAGGAGATGGCGAATTCCGGAATGGAGGCACCTGCTTTCTCGCTCATGACTTTCGATCTCTCAGTCCATCACTCATCACATCGACAGTTTGTTCATTCCCGCTTTGAGCGGCCGCCGGGTGCCGCGCCAGACGAACTCGCCCGTCACACCCGCAGGCAGATTCACTTCCGCTTCAAGCCTTTCGTCCTTGAGCGTGAGCTTCACGACTACCTCGCCGTTCGGGTGCGGAATTGCACCGGAGACCCGAGTGAGCTTTCCGAGATGCGGGCGAACGATGACGCGCTTGAACCCGGGCGCGCCCGAGTCGATGCCCAGCACGGTGCGAAACAGTTCGTAATTCGGACTCGAACTCCAGGCATGGCAGTCCGAACGGGACGGCTCCGGCGTCTCGGCCCATGTAGTCAGTCCACGCGCCAACATCTTGTCCCATTCGCCGAGCAGGTCGAGGTAGCGGTCGCCTTCGCCCACCTGATTCACCGCTGAATGAAGATAGTGGCGGAAGTAGTACGTGCATTGCGTGATCGACGAATCGGCAAGCACACGATTGACGAGTGCGCGAGCTTCGGCGCCTTCAATAACGCGGGCGAGCACCACGAGCGAGTTGGCCTGCTGCGAGAACTCTTTCTTCAGCGGCGTGTCGGCGAACAGTTGGCGCGATGAGTCCCAGTAAAGCTGCCTGATTGTAGCGCGCAGTTTGCCGGCCGACTCGCGGAATTCAGAGGCTTGCCGCTTCGAACCTAACCCATCCTCCAAATCCGCGGCCCAGTCGAGGGCGAGCAGCAGTTGCAAGTCTAAGGAAGCCGCCGAACCGTCCGCTTCAACCGGCGGCACTCCGCCATTCTTCCACGTCCAATCCACGTAATTCCACCACGGCATCGACCGAAGCGAGCCGTTCGGCTTCTGATGCTTCCCGTAGAAACCGAGCACCGCGCGCACGCCCGCCAACATTTCGCGCACAAATTCAGGATCGTCCTGATACTGCCAGTAGTCATGCACCATCCCGATCCACCAGAGTGAGAAGGGCGGTATGTACTGTTGAGTGCGCGTCGGAGCGCGGCTCATTGTCGCGCCCTCGGCCGTGCGGGAATCGTCGATCTGCGCAATCGCGTTCTTCATCAGTCGCGCGTCGCCCGAGTTGTAGAGCGAAACCAGGCACTGAATGCGAGTGTCGCCGACGTATTGCAATTGCTCGTAGTACGGGCAGTCCATGTAAGTCTCGTGCGCGTCGAGCCGTGCGGTGCGCCAGCCGACTTCAAGGATCTTGCTTAGCCGCTCGGAACCTGCGTCGAATTTCGCCTTGAACTCGAACGGATAGCCGGTATAGATGCCACGCAGATCCTCAATCGTCAGCGGCTTGTCTTTCGTTTCGATCTTCAAATCAACGTAGCGAAACGTGCGCCACCACAGGGGACGGAACAATCGCTGGCTGCCGCCGTCGCTGGTGAAGATATCGTAGTAGCCAAGAAACTCTTTGCCTTCGACTTCGTTGCGGTTTCCCTTGTTCCCGCGCTGCGCGCCGGGGTTAAAGAGCGACTCGGCGTATCCCATCTCGATTACCGCCCCTTCGCCTCCGCTCACGACCAGTTCCGGGTAAGCGGTCGTCAGGTGCGACTGGTCGAGCAACAATCGCGCTTTGGTGTTTGCCGGAACGGTGAACGCGCTCCTCTGCTGTGGAAAGTTGGCGGGCACGCTGACACCGGTCGACTGCCGCACCGCCGCCAGGCGCTCAGGCTTCTCTTCCATCAGCGGGATACTGCGCGGCACGAGCATCCAGCGACTCGGCGCGTCGCGCGCATCGCGCGGAGCACCTGCCAGAACGACCTGCGCCGAACTCCACTTGCTATCGTCAAAATCAGGATTCTGCCAGTTCCACGGATAGCGGCCTGCGTCGATCCGCTCGCCCGGACCTACGACAAAGTAACCGCGCATAGCCGCCGATGTGAAATGCAGCGGTGCGTAGGCTTCATCCTTGAGACACTTCCACGAGGCGCCGGAGTCCACGATCCGTTCCGCTGCGATATCGCCCTGCAATAGGAACCCGGTCTGATTCGTGACCTGGGCCTCCGGCGCGAACTGGCCGAAGTTCCAGACCACCGCCGCAAGCACATTTTTTCCGGCTTTCAGATGCGGCGCGATGTCTACTGTCTCAAAGCGCCAGTGATGCAAGTCTCCGCGCGCGGGACCCCACACGACGCGTTCTCCGTTGACATAGAGCTGATACCGGTTGTCGCCGCTCGCGTGAATAACGAACGATGAGGGCGCGGCCTGAAGCTCGAAGGTGCGGCGGAAGTGGTAGACACCGTAATCGAATGGCGACGTGTTCGGCACTGCGATCCAGCGTGCGCTCCAGGCCTTCGTGAGGAGTTCAGGGTTAATGCGCGCGGCGTCGCTCCCGCCTGCAAGAGCGTTGGAGCGCTCCAGCGCACACACGAGCAGCAGCGTGAAGAGTTGGAGGGCGCGTAAAACGTTAATCCGTTTCATGACCTAATCCCACTCCTGGAGGGATTCGACTGTAGTTTCGAGTCACGGCGCGATCCTAACATTGTAGAATGTCGACAGACAACAAATGTGCGTCAACCGCAACCGGAAAGGCCAATAATGAGCCTGTTCATTGGAACCTTATTACGTGGCTTGGGGCTACGGACGCGTAGAAGTCGACGTTGGCCCTACAATGACTGAGATGTATCCTTCTGGTGTCAAACAATCATTCGAGGTGACGGAGGTCGCAAATGAAACAAGATCGTCGGTCCTCGAGGATCATTACATATCTCTCAGCATGCAGCTTGCTGATTGCTCTCGCCGTAAGTTGTCAGACGCGGCAGGAAGACCGACCGAATTCTCTTATCAACTCCGGCAAGCAGTTTGGTTGCCCAACCGCAGAGCGTGCTCCGAAGCACAAGACAATCGACTACGAACACTCTATTCTCGTTTCTATTACCGCGGACACAAAGGTATTCGTTGGTAGAGATCCAGTGGCGCAGGAGGGCTTTGGCCAGAAAGTGAAGGCCGCGTTGGCAACCGATCCTCGGGCCACCGTATTCCTTAGGATTGACCAACTCGCCAAGTATGACATCGTCGCAACGGTAGTTGATATGGCTTTTGAGTCCGGCGCCGACAGAGTGTTTTTTGTAGTCGACCAGGCGGCCGCCAGGGAGCCCGATGCACCGGGTTTCGATTACAGCGTACCCGTTAGGAGGTGTGAGCCGCGTGATTCATTTGTCGTGACGCTCAAGCAGGGCAAGAACGACAGTCTCGAAGTTACTATCAACAACCGAGGATTTCCTTCCATCAGCGAGTTAGTCGCAATACTGCCAGATCTCATGAGCCCAAGACCTCCTTCCAATAGACACATCTTTTTGAAGCCGGCGAACGACGTTTACTATCGAGACGTGATCGCCGTTCTCGACGGCGCGGCAGGATCAGGTATGGAATACTTCTCCCTCTGGACCCCGGAGTCCAGTAAGCTCTTCCCAGATGTGCGGCCTAAGCGGCAGCAGTCCTGGGTCCCGATCCCGTAACGCATAATATCGACACAAATCAGAGAATGGATTCAAGCTCGTCAACCCGCGCAGCTGTTCGGCTAGTGGCCGTTCCGTCATATTGTTGCTTTACTCTTCGAACTCCCTTAGGATGTCGCTCGCACACACCTCAATGCTTCAACAGGTCGAAGTACTACTGGAGAACATCCATGGCCAATTCCAGTAAGCCAACATCACCCTTATCTCGCAGAGAGTTTCTGCAGACCACAGTTCTGGCCGGCGCTACCATCACCCTGTGTAAACCGACTCTGGGCTTGCCACTGGCGAGTGAGGCAATCGACGCAGTCCCGCCGCCAACTCCAAGCTGGGTGGACAAACCTATGCGTTGGGCGCAGCTCACCCTCGTGGAAGACGATCCCGGGAAGTTCGATCCGCAGTTCTGGCTCGACTACTTCAAACGCACTCGCTCGGACGCAGTTTGCCTCAGCGCGGGAGGATGCGTCGCGTATTATCCGACGAATTTGCCTTTCCATCATCGCAGCCAATGGCTCGGCGATTCCGATCCGTTTGGGTCACTGGTTGCCGGCTGTCGAAAGCTCGGTATGGTCGTGATCGCCCGGACCGATCCGCATGCAACCTACGACGACGTCCAGGCTGCACACCCGGATTGGATCGCGGTTGATGCCAACGGCAATAAGCGACGTCACTGGGCCTCGCCCGAGATGTGGGTCACCTGCGCGCTCGGTCCTTACAACTTCGAGTTCATGACTGAAGTGAAGAAGGAGATCGCTTCACGCTACAAAGTGGACGCCATCTTTATCAACCGCTGGGACGGTTCCGGCATGTGCTATTGCGAACATTGCCGAAGATCTTTTAGCGAAGCAGCCGGTCACGACCTGCCGCGCACGAATACTCCGCAGGATCCGGTCCACCGTGCTTACGTCCTCTGGCGCCAGCGAAGACTCTTCGACCTGTGGCAACTCTGGGATCGCGAGGTTCGCAAGATCAATCCCAACTCGTGTGTGATTCCAAACACGGGCGGCGGAGCGACCAGTTCGCTGGACATGAAGAGAATCGGCGAACTCGCGCCGACGCTCATTGCGGACCGTCAGGCACGGCGAGGCCTCACCGCCCCGTGGGCCAATGGCAAGAACGGCAAAGAGTTTCGCGCCGCGATGGGCCGCAAGCCGATTGTCGGCATCTTCAGCGTCGGCCTGGAAGAACCTTATCGATGGAAAGACTCCGTTCAGAGCGAGGCCGAGATTCGCATCTGGGTTGCCGATGGCATAGCCAACGACCTGCGTCCGTGGTTCACGAAATTCTCCGGCGTGCTCCACGATGAACGCTGGCTGCGTGTCGTCGAAGACATCTACCGCCGCCACGCCCGATGGGAACCGTACCTCCGCAATGAAGCCTCGCTCGCTCGCGTGGGCCTGGTCTATTCGCAACAGACCGCATGGTTCTATGGGGGCGACCGCGCAGCTTCCAAAGTCGAAGACCACACGCTCGGGTGGTACCAGGCCTTGATCGAAGCGCGCATACCGTTCGAGATGGTGCATGACCAGTTGCTTGACAGCGCTCACGTACAGCAGTTCAAGACCCTGATTCTTGCAAACCTCGCTGCGCTCTCCGACGCCCAGTGCAGACAACTTCGCGAATTCGTCAATAGCGGCGGAAGCATCATCGCGACCTACGAAACCAGCTTGTATGACGAGTGGGGTGTGCGCCGAAAGGATTTCGGATTAGGCGATCTTTTCGGAGTGAGTTTCAAAAGCAGCGCCGAAGCCCCGATGCGAAACGCCTATTTGCGCCTCGAACATGACTCCACGCATGGACATCCTCTTCTAAAAGGTCTCGAAGACGCCTCGCGCATCATCCATGGCGTATGGCGCCTTGAAGTTGAAGCCCGCGAGAGATTTCCAAACGCGCCACTGACGCTGATCCTGAGTTATCCCGATCTCCCGATGGAGAAGGTCTATCCACGGATCGCGAAGACCGACAAGCCCGAGGTGTATCTGCGGGAG
>DASYSA010000646.1:0-3640 GCA_036003885.1 Blastocatellia bacterium
ATCTCGGCTACGGGGTCTTTGCCGGTGTAGTAGATGATATTGCCGGCGTCGTACCAGACCGAGAAGTTGCGATGATTGACCTCTTTGATGACACGGAGTATTTCTGCTGACGAGCCGCTAATCCCACCATGTGGCTTCATCACGAGCTTGACGTCTCTGTCCTTCGCGTACGCTGCCGCGTCGCTCATCACCTTGAAGTAGTGCGCAAACTCTTCAGGCTTGTCGGCGCCGAACGACAACACGTACCGGAGCGAGAGAAAGCGAGCGTTGTCGATCTGCTTGCGGACTTCGCGGATAGAATCCTCGAGCGGGATGTCGTGGCGCGATCGCAGCGCACCCATGTTTGCACCGAGGCCTGCGGCTTCAATTCGCGTCTTCAGCGCTTGCAGGTATTCGGGAGTAGCGTCCGCGCCGATGAACGGCTCTTCTCTCGTGCGGCTGAGCAGGCCCATAGTCTTGAAACCTGCTGCCTTGATCTCTTTGGGCGTTTGATCGAAGGGCCATTTCGTCCAGGGCCGGTTGAAACAGCCAATTTGCCACTTGACGCCTTTGCCCTGGGCGCTGGCAGAAATCAGACCAGTCACCGCCGTTCCAACTATTGCCTGATGGATAAACTCTCGTCGGTTCATATGACACTCACCTTGTTGCTCGTTCTGGTAAGCCAATGACTCAATGACTCTTCACCGAGTAATCGATAAACGCAGCCAGCATCTCGTCATATGTCGGCTCACCCCATCGCACTGCTCTTGTCGGGTCGGGATTGTATTTGTTCCCAGGTGAGTTGTCGAAAAGTGTCGTCACGGCGATTCGCGTTCCTTTCGGAATCGGCAGAGGGCGTTTGAGATAGTAGATGGTCTGCCACGAGAACTTGTAGGCCGGAACGTTTAACAAGACCTCGGATCTACCATCGGGGTAGATTGCTCGTATTTCCATCGCCTTCCCGCGGACATGCATGTGCGGCGTCAATGAGACTATCTCCGCGTCGCTCGACAACGTCCAGCACGCAGTAGTCCGATGGCTGGCGGCGCCAGGTGGTATGCTGAAGTAGCCGTTGAATATCAGCTTCGTGTCGATGACCTTGCGGGGTTGCGACCCGGTGAAGATCAGACCAATGCTCGATCGATCCTTCTGTACCGCGCCCGTGCTCTTCGCGTAGTGAACCTGAAACACCAGAGTGGAGCCGGCCGGAATTCGCTTGGCACTCCCGGGTTCCAGCACCTCGCCTCTTTTGCCCGGAAGATACTCGGCGAGTATTCCCGGAAGCGGTTCAGGCTTCGACACGTCGCGACGGAACCCTCCTCCTCCGTTGGGAAGCGAGCATCCATCGTCGTACACAGGTGCGTCTGGCTTCGTTCGCTCGACCCTTCCGTCAAGATAGAGAGTGGTATCGGTGGCGGTGGAGCCTGGCTTCGAATCGGCGTCCGATGCTTTAGGCTGGGCCACCTTCGGCGGGGGCGGCTGAACGAACACCACGAGGTGATGGACGACCTTGCGATTGCCGGGCCGCACTTCCACAGCCTGAATGTAACGGTCCTCGGTGAACCGGGTCGGAACTGCGAAGTACTGGTACTCATCGGGTCCTTTAGCTTCGACGGTGACTTCCTGAGGCATCGTCAGCACGAGGTCGGGTTTGCCGATAGACCAGCCCTCGGCATAGCTCGGCGCGGTCGGGAGGTCCACCGGATTACCTTCCTTCGCTCCGGTATCGACCCAGGCGGCGATGGCATCGATCTCTTTCTTAGTCAGACTTCGGTCGTTGGCAAACTCTCCGTGAGAAGGATCCGCGTGCCAGGGAGGCATCTCTCGGTTCAGCACCTTTTCGCGTATCGAGCGGGCCCAGGGTCTGGCCTCCTTGTAGCTGAGCAACGACATAGGGGCGATCTCTCCAGGTCTGTGACACTCGGTGCAGTTGTTGAAGAAGATGGGCGCGACGTCTTTGCTGAAAGTCACCTCACGGGTTGTTGCTTGGACTCGGCCGGCGGGCATGAAGGCGGCCCCCGCAATCAGTATCAGAGCCAGTCCGATTATGATTGAGCGAACGATCCTTGAAGTCATCTTGAATTCCCTTTCTCCAGATGCCGACGCATCGCCAACCCGCCCATCCTAATCGCGAACATGGATCTTATCAACGAGAAAAAGTGATGCGCGTCGATTGATCTAATGATTCTAAGGCACACTCATTTGTTGCCGATGCAGTAGAGATGTTTTGCGCCGCGAATGAAGAGCTTGCCGGCGCCGATGGCTATTGACGCGTAGACGGGCTCGCCGAGCGAGTTGGTGCGGATCACTTCGTACGTGGGACCGGCTTTGATGACGAAAGTCTCACCATCCTCACTCGTCAGCAGGAGCTTGTCATCGAAGGCCACGGGCGAAGATGTGAACGTGGCGGGCACCGGCACCCGGCCACCTTCATATTTGACCTCGCCAGTCCTCGCGTCCAGACAGGTGATGATGCCGCTGTCGGTCAGCAGGTAGAGGTAATCGCCATACAAGATCGGTGATGGCACATAGGCCGTACCCTTGTTGTATTTCCACACGACGTAAGGTGTGCCCCTTAAATCGCCGGAGCCGCCGAGACGAATGCCTATCGCAACTTTCGGCATTCCTGACGAGCCGCCCGAAACGAAGACCATGCCGTGTCCCGTCACGGCACTCGGAATCGCTTGAGAGATGACGCCTTCCGAGCGCCATAGCTCTTTGCCGGTTGCCGGATCATATGAAACAGTGCTCTCAGCGCCGCTCGCTATCAGTTCCGTCCGCTGCGGGGTGTTAACAAGCACCGGCGTCGCATAGGTTTTGGGTTGTGTGCGCGGCATGCGCCAAACTTCTTTGCCCGTGAGCTTGTCCAGCGCTGCGATGAACGAACCCGGGCCTCCGTCTTCCTGATCGCATTGCAGGATAACCAGATTCTCGTAGAGCACCGGCGACATGCCATTGCCCATGCCCATCTTGCCGAACTTACCCACCGATGTTTTCCAGACAAGTTTGCCGTCGAAATCGTAGCAGTAGATTCCCTCGGCATCGAAGAACGTCCAAACGTACTTTCCATCAGTCACCGGCGTAGCTGAAGCGAAAGTGTTTTTCCGATGGCGGTTGTCGTAGACGTTTCCTTCGTAAGCAGTCTTCTCCCAAAGAATCTTGCCGGTCTCGCGGTCGAGGCAAAGAACTTTGATCGTGTAGCTGTGATCTGCACCGACGCTGTCCGGATGAACAAACACATGGCCGTTGCGGATGTGCGTAAGGGCCTTCGCCCCCGGCACGATGGGGCCTTCGATCGAAGTGGTGAGAAAGATCTTCTTGCCCCAGATGATCGGCGATGAGTGCCCGCGTCCTGGAATCTCGGTCTTCCACTGAACGTTCTTTGTGTCGCTCCATTCAGTGGGCAGATTCTTTTGAGTCGAGATGCCACTGCCTCCCGGCCCTCGCCACTGCGGCCAGTTGGTTTCGTCATCCGCGGCTGTAACCAGTGGCGCATGGGAACCAGGGAAGGAAAGCAAGGAAGCAATCAAGATAAAGCCAAGGCTTAAGGATGTTCGTTTCATCGCTGTGATTGTCTTTTGCAACAGACATTCTACCTGATTGTGAAGCGCTTCAAAAACAAGCATTGCCAGGCTTCTTGGAGGAAGCCACCCCCCTCGTG
>DASYSA010000647.1:0-25518 GCA_036003885.1 Blastocatellia bacterium
TCCACCCGGAACTCCACCGGAAACTCCACCCGGAACTGCACCGGAAACTCCACCCGGTATCCTGCCTCGAACTCGTCCGGGCTGTCGGGCTTGAACTCTGCCTTGTGGATCGCCTTCCAGACTGGAGTCGACTTGAGCGACGACACGCCCATAACTTGCCAGCCCGGCTGCGATTGAAAAACCTATTACAAGCCCCGCGACCGTCGCGATCACGACGCGGTGCGAGATCCTCAGCGTGCCATCACTGTGATTAGCCATGATTCGCTCAACCCTCCTTCGAAGATTTGATCCGGCCGCATACGATACTCCCGCCACTTTCCAACCAAGGCAGAACCTCAGAACCTTCAACAGGCTCGAGGCATAGACTTCCGACCCTCGTCCAAGTCTAATCACCGCCTCATCGCACGATTGCTCTCGTTCGACCAGCAGCCGTCGGTCTATGAGCCAGAGCAGCGGGTGAAACCAGAGCAGGCAACAGAGTGCCATGTGCAGATTGCTCACCAGGTTGTCCCAACGTGCGACGTGTATCAGCTCGTGCGCGAGCACCGCCTCAAGCTCGGCACTGCTCAGGTGATCGGCCATTCCTTCCGGCAGCAGGATGGCCGGCCGCAACACACGCCATACTCCCGGCTCGACTACCTGAGACGAGACTATCAGACTGACTCGGCGAGTAGCCCCCAGCAGCGTGCGCGCTCGGTCAAGTGCTTCTGCCTCCCTGCCACTCGTAACTGCCCGGCCTGCCTTCAGAGCCTGTGAAAACAGCAAGCGCCGCCTCACCCATAAGCCGAATAGGAACGTAACTACGCTCAACCAGACGAATGTCAGCCCGCAATACAGTTCATTGTGGTCTCCCGAGTCTCCAGTGAAAGCGTCTGCCTCGCTGGTTTCATAAACCGGAGCCGTAAACTGCGATACGGCGGCCAAAGTGTCGGCTTCATTCTCAGGAGAGACTGGCCTTGAAGACATATCGAAGCCCGCCGCGGCTATGAGAAGCGCGACCAACGCTGAGGGTACGGCGAACTTAAGACCTACGATCACCCAGATCGCATAACGGGCGCGCGATGGTCCTCGTCTGAGCAACAGAACAGCGGCGAAAGCCAGCGTCGAAAAGAGCGTTGCTTGCCACAGGTGGTTTGCGAGAAGAGGCCAGAGCCACCGGGACCAGTCAGCCAGCCATTCGTGAAGTGTCATTCTTATTGCTCCTGGGTACGCACGCTTCCAGCGTGCTACGTCGGCGTTGCGAATCCCTGGAAATACAACTGCCGCTCACTGAAGGCGCGCACGCTGGAAGCGTGCGTACCCAGGGCTACAGGAGTAGCGGGAGCGGTGGATTCTTCTTTGAGGGACGCGGCGGCGGAGGTGGAGGTGGAGGCGGCGGCGGAGGTAGATCCTTCGCTCGACGCGGCGCCGGAGGTGGCGGCGGTGGCGGTGGTGGGGGGACATCTCCCCACGACGTCCCGTCTTCAAACAACACTCCGACGACCTTCGCCACAACAGAAGCCGGATCACCGTCGAATCGCACAAGTCGATTGTTCAGCGCAAACGAATCATGCGGCCCTACCAACGAGGAAACTCTCTCGACGTAGACCTTCACCCTGCCGTCGGTTGCTCCGAACTCGATGGCCACTGTTCCGATTAGGCGCTCGGAGTTGTTAACGAGCTTGAGGCTTGGCTTCATCATGAAGTATCTGACCGCCGGCTGGGCTCTGGCGTCGCCTTTCTTCCGGCGAATATCTTCCACTCGAATCCACTTCGCCGAGGCTTCGGTAATGCTGACCGGAGACCCAGCCTCGTTCGTGAACTCAAGCGTCCGGTCAGGTTCTCGCCTCAAGTCTTGATTGAGATCCGGGGCCTCCTGCGCACTGCCGGCCTCAAAGGCATTGTCCTGGGCCATGACCTGTTCGCGACTCAGCAAACCCGCTGTAATCGAGAACGCGACGACAAGGGCAGCCACCGTCGCCACCACAACTCGATGCGAGATCCTGAGCTTTCGATCATTATCCTTAGCCATGATGCGCTCGACCCTCCTTCCGAGATTTGAACCGCCGGCGTAAGAGACGCCGGCAACTCTCCAACCGAGACAGAACTTCAGAACCTTCAACAAGCTCGACGCATAGACGTCAGACCCGCCCACGAGCCTGATCACCGCATCGTCGCACGCACGCTCTCGTTCGTTCAGGAGCCTCCCATCGATAATCCACGTGAGCGGATGAAACCAGAGAAGGCAACAGAGCATCATGTGCAGATTGCTCACCAGGTTGTCCCAACGAGCCACGTGTATCAATTCATGAAGCAACACGGCTTCAAGCTCGGCATCGCTGAGGTCATCTGCCATGCCTTCCGGCAGCAGGATCGCCGGCCATAACGATCCCCATACTCCCGGCTCGCCTATTCGTGAGGAGACTATCAGTCTTACAGCGCGAGTGGTCCCCAGCAACAAGCAGGCTCGGCTGAGTGCTTCGAACTCCCTGCCACTCGTGACTGCTCGACCGGCTTTCAGAGATTGCGAGAGTCGCCTACGTTGCTTTGCCCACAGACCGAGCAGGATCGCAACCCCGCTCAGCCAGGAGAGTGTCAACGCGCAATACACCTCGCTGTGCCCTCCCGATCTCGTCGCGCCGAGGGCGGCATTACTCGATTCATGAATAGGAACCGCAAACTGCGAGACTGCGGCGAGGGCGTCGGCTCCCTGCTCGCTCGAGGGCCGTCTCGCGGACATATCGAACCCCGCCGCCGCTATGAGGAGGGCCAGCAACGCCGAGGGTACAGCGAACTTAAGACCTGCAATCACCCAGATCACATAACGGGCGCGCGATGGTCCTTGCCTGAGCAACAGAACAGCGGCGAACGTCAGTGTCGAAAAGAGCGTTGCTTGCCACAGGTGATTTGCAAAAAGAGGCCAGATCCACCCGGACCATCCGGCCAGCCACTCGTGAAGTCTCATCTCTGCCAGACCCTAAATCCCAGATCCTGGATCCTACCTACAACGCGAAGTTGAAGGTGATCGTGCCGACGACCCGGACCGCTTTTCCATCCAAGCTGGTCGGCGAGAACTTCCATTCCCGGGCGGCCTCGACGGCGGCATCCTTGAGGAGCGGGTGTCCGCTCACAGCCCGCGCGGAAGAGACGTTGCCCTCTTCATCGACAAGTACTTCGACCACGACCGCGCCACTCACCTGGGCAGCCATTGCCAGGGGCGGATAGCTTGGTTGAATTCGCTTTGTTACCGACTCCTGAAGCCCGCCCCCAGCCTTTCGGACTACGCTCGCTCCCGAACGAGCAAAGGATGACGCGTCACCGTTTCTTTCAACCGGGACTGGTGGAGGCGGTGGCGGTGGTGGCGGCGGCGGTACGTCTCCCCACGACGTTCCATCTTCGAACATCACACCGGCCACCTTAGCCACGAACGAAGCCGGATCGCTGTCTGAAGCTGCCGCTCGATTGTTGAGAGTAAAGGACGCGTGCGGCTCGATCAGCGATGACAGGCGCTCGAAGTAATAGAGCGCGGCGACGCCGTCGGCGGTCTCGTACTCGAGGGCCACCGCTGTCAATCTCTTGTCGGTGTTGTTTACGAGTGTGAGATTCGGTCTTATCAGGTATGGTGTCGGCGCCGATATACCTGCCGTTCTATTAAAGGCCTTATCGATTCTGAGGAATTTTGCCGAGGCCCCGGTGATGCTGACCGGAGAGCCCTCCAGGTTCTTGAACTGAATATTTGATTCGGGCACCGCCATCAGGGCCTGATTGACATTCCTGGCCTGAGCAACTCCATTGACCGCCACGGCGGTCACCCCGCCGTCAATGACATTCAGTGCTCCCGTAGTTCTTTCAGTGCCGTCTTTTGGAACACCTCCCTTGCGACCCGGGGCTTGAGGTGGGTTCACCTGAGCCGCGACCGGTCCTCGACTCACCAATCCGGCCGCAATCGAGAACGCGACTACCAGAGTGGCGACAGTAGCGACAATCACTCGATGTGAAATCCTGAGTTTTCGATCACTATCATTAGCCATGATGCGCTCAACCCTCCTTCGTAGATTTGATCCGGCAGCCTGGGAGACGCCGGCCACTCTCCAACCAAGACAGAACCTGAGAACCTTCAACAGGCTCGACGCATATACATCCGACCCACCCGCAAGTCGGATCACAGCTTCATCGCAGGCTCGCTCGCGCTCGTTGAGCAGTCTTCCATCGATGATCCAGGTCAATGGATGAAACCAGAACAAACAGCAGAGCATCATGTGCAGATTGCTCACCAGATTGTCCCGCCTACCAATGTGGATCAACTCATGCAGCAGCACCGCTTCAAGCTCCGCGTCGGTGAGGTCGTTGGCCATTGCTGCGGGCAGCACAATGGCAGGCCGCAAGACACGCCATACGCCTGGCTCGTTTACTCCGGATGAAACTATCAAGTCCACATCGCCAGGAATTCCAAGCAAGCTCAGCGCTCGGTGCAATGCCTTTGCCTCCCTCCAACTGATGAGGCTGTGGCCGGCCCTCACCGCCCGCGAGAATTGCAGGCGCCGCGCAACCCATAGGGCGAGCAGGATCGCAACTCCGCTCAGCCAGGCGAGTGTCAGTCCGCAATACAGTTCGCTGTGTCCTGAAGCCGCCGAGGTGCCAACACCCGCAGCGGTTCCCTGCAGAAGTGGATCGGTAAACTGACCGACCGCGGCCAACGGGTTTGCGCCATCTGCAATTGGTCCGGACCAGTCTGGTAGACGCAGCCCCGCGCTCTCCATAAGAAACAGCAGAAGTGCCGAGGGGAAGGCGAACTTGAGGCCGGCAATCAGCCAGATGGTGTGTCTGGTGCGCGAAGGCCCTCGCTTCAGCAATAGCACGGCGAGGAAGCAGAGCGCCGAAAAGAGCGTTGCCTGCCAGAGGTGGTTTGCGAGGAGAGGCCAGACCCAGGCGGACCAGCGAGCCAGCCAGTCGTGAACTGTCATCTGTAGTATTCCTTTCTCTGGGCGCTCATCCTTCTATTAGTCGTCTCCGCCGCTTACCGAGCTAGCTCCGGGTGCGAGGGAGGCTTCCGCGCTTAGCTTCTCGGCCTTCGCCGGTCAAGCCTTCCTGGTCAACCAGGAGGGTCTCCATCTCGCGAAGATCCTCGAGAGTGAGCTTTCCCGCCTCGGCGAGGTGCGCCATAAGCGGCCGCGCGGAGCCGCCGAACAGCTCTAGAAGTTCCGTTATCAGTCTATTGTGCGTTGCATTGCGTGTGACGACCGGCTCGAAGATAAAGGCGTTGCCGATCTTCTTGACTCTTCGCACAGCGGACTTCTCTTCAAGTCGGCGCACAATTGTCTGAACGGTGGTGTAAGCGGGACGTTTTTTCTCAGGAAGCTGTTCCTGAATCTCTCTCACCGAGGCGCTGCGTAAGTCCCATAGAACGTGCATTACCTCGAGCTCGAACTTCGTCAGCTTAACGGTTTTCTCCCGAACCACGTCTCACCTCATCGATTGTGATTTACCTACTACAGTTGAGGCCGATCCTACTACATGTGTCATAGGAAGGTCAAGAAAAATGTTCGAGTGAGGGGTTCGAGTGAGGAGCTCTTCCCCAGGCTAAACGACCTTGGATGGGTCCAGAACGCCCCAAGCCGGTTTTTTTCTCGTTTGCAACGTCATACTTGCAGACGGTGTCACAATTGCTCCATTGAGGAGCACGGCAGGGTCCCCCTGGACAAACGAGAATGGAGTTTATCGATGGAGCACGTCGTCAAGTATTGTCAGGAAAACGAACTGCGCCTTAGGTTTGCCGGTATCGCCGAGGACGAGATAGTCAATCACGATTTCAGAGTCCATTCAACGAGCGAAGATGGGAATACGCGAAAGGCGATAGCGGAACTATCTTGCAATGGAATTCTCAAAGAGGCATTCATTCAACACAGGAAAATCCTTTTCCCCGGTAAGTCATGGATTGATCGACTCGCCATCATGCGATCATTTCGAGCAGCAGGGCATTAAACAGGGCCCTGCTGAACACATCAACAGAGTGTCTAATTCCGACATCTACGAATGAGAAGACACTGCCACGGCCCGCGAAATCTGCAAACCCTTACTCAGCCCGCCTCGACCGCTAGCCTGCTCAGAAAACAAGAGATGGGCTCGCTACATCGAGGTCTTGCGTTTGACACGCACCGTACCGGGCCATAGAATGAAACGCCTTTTGAGAGGAGGCTCGCAGTTCATTTGACGCTGCTCAACGAGGTCTAATGTTTGGTCTGGTTCCGCGTGAAGAAAAGTACTTCGCTATGCTCAGCCAACTGGCGGAGAAAGTGCGTGAGGGCGGGGAAATCTTCATAAGGATATTCCAGGACTTCTCTAATCGAGCGGTCTATGCCGACCAGATCAAGCAGATCGAGACCACTTGCGACGACCTCGGAGCAAAGATCACTCAAAAGCTGAACTCCAGTTTTATCACGCCCATCGACCGCGAAGATATCTACCTGCTGGTCAAAGAGCTGGACGATGTCATCGACTTGATGAACGATCTCGCGCGCAGGTTCGACATATATGAAATAAGCGTTCCTCGTTCCGAAGCGATGGAGATCGCTCAGATAGTCGGCCGCTCTACCGTCGAGCTTGAAGGCGCCTTCACGATGCTTCAGCAGCGTCACGATGTCGGAGAGCATTGCCGCACCATAAGACAACTCGAGAAGCGCGCGGACTCACTCTACAGCGACGCACTGCGGCGGTTGTTTCGTGAGGAGAAGGATCCCATGGAAGTAATAAAGTGGATGTCCATTTTTGAGGAACTCGAGAATACTGCTGACCGCTGCAAAGACGTCGCCGAGGCGCTCGAGGCCGTGGTGGTCAAGAATAAGTAGCAGCGGAGGTCCATACCTATGACAACGCTGACGGCGTTTGTCGTATTGATCATCCTCATCGCTCTCGTCTTTGATTACATCAACGGATTCCACGATGCGGCAAACTCGATAGCCACCGTGGTATCAACCCGCGTCTTGTCCCCGGGCCTCGCCGTGATATGGGCGGCCTTCTTCAACTTCGCCGCTTTCGCGATCTTCGGCACTCGCGTAGCCAAGACCATTGGCGGCGACCTTATCCATATCAATCTAATAGATGAGCAATGGCGGCTGTGGGCGCTGTTATCCGGGCTGGTGGGCGCAATCACGTGGAACCTCATAACCTGGTACTTCGGCCTGCCATCCAGTTCCTCGCACGCTCTGGTAGGCGGCTACGCCGGGGCGGCGGTGGCCGCCCATCGCGGCGTCACCGGATTGTTCATCCCGGCGGGTTGGATAAAGACCATCTCATTCATATTCATCTCGCCGCTGCTCGGAGTGGTGCTCGGCTTTTCTCTGATGACAACTTTATTGTGGCTGTTTCGGCGACGCTCCCCCGATCGAGTGGACAAAGTATTCCGCAGGTTGCAGCTCGTGTCAGCCGCGCTCTTCAGTCTGGGCCACGGAGGCAACGACGCCCAGAAGACGATGGGAATAATCGCGGCCGTCCTTGTCGCATCGAACCTCAACGCAACCGCAAACACTAACATTCCTTTGTGGGTGGTTCTGACCTGTCACGCCGCAATCGGGCTTGGCACGCTGTCGGGCGGATGGCGTATCGTGCACACGATGGGATCGCGAATCACCAAGCTAAAGCCGGTAGGCGGCTTCGCCGCGGAGACCGCCGGAGCGACGGCGATGTTCATGGCTACATATGGCGGCATTCCGGTGAGCACGACTCATACGATTACCGGGGCCATCGTAGGAGTGGGAGCGACTCGGCGGCTGTCAGCGGTGCGATGGGGTGTCGCAAGATCAGTGGTCTGGGCCTGGATTCTGACCATACCGATGTCGGCGCTGATAGCTGCGCTCGTCTTCTTCTTCGTAGAGCTCTGTCACGCGTTGGCGGGAAGGTAAAAACCGACCTCGATGTGGAAGCAGATAAGCTCCCGAGGCCCCGTCCGGTTATCGATACTTATGTCCCACTATGTAGTGGACCTGTCTTGACTTTATTGTTGACATGCCTCCTTCCTGATGTTACAAGGGTATGACTGTAATGATGGTTGAAGAATCTGCCGTTGACTTGCAGTAGACTGTGCCCGCCGGGCCGAAGTTGACTGGCTGCGCATTAATACCGCTGCAAGCTGCCCCTACAGTAACCGAATAACTCTCTGTCGTGTTTTTGCGATAACCCCCTTGTTTTCTTCTTTCATTCGAGCGCGAGCAAGATGGCTCGTCTAATGGCCACTCCGCTTGTGCTTCTTACGCTCGCCTGAGCGGCAAGAGTTGCATTGCATTTGTAGGCTAAGCGCCTTTGCCGACTGATCAGGCCAGGCTCGTCGCCCGAAGCGCTTGAAGCACGCGATTGAATGGTCCTGGCCCTGGATCTTAGTGGGAGGCGGAGTTTTCTGAGATTATGTCAGCTAAACTAGGCGAGACTCTTCTAAAAGACAATCTCATAACTCCTCAACAGCTCAAAGAGGCTCTGGATTACCAGAGGATCAATGGCGGGCGACTGGCCTCAACCCTGGTCAAGCTCGGCATGCTCTCTGATGAAGAAGTCACCGCCATGCTCTCGCGGCAGTACGGTGTCTCTTCGGTGAACCTTGATCTGTTCGAGGTCGATCCGGCGGCGGTTGCCCTGGTTCCTCAGGAGACCGCGGAACGCTATTCCGTCCTGCCGCTGTCGCGGGTGGGCGCAACGCTGACTCTCGCTATGGTGGACCCGACAAATGTCTTCGCGATAGACGACATAAAGTTTATGACCGGACTTTCAGTCGAACCGGTTGTTGTTAGCGAAACAGCACTCAATAACGCAATCGCCAAGTACTACGGCACCTCGCGTGAGTTGGAACTCGCGCGAGTCATGGAGGACCTCGTCGCCGAGACCACCAACCAGACCGACTATGGCCTGGACGTCGACGTGGAGAGCATCGAGGACCAGCAGGAGATCGATCTCGAGAACCTGGAGCGGATGAGCGAAGACGCTCCCGTGGTGAAACTGGTAAACGTGATCCTGGTCGATGCGCTCCGCCGTGGGGCTTCGGATATTCACGTCGAGCCCTATGAGAAAGAGTTCCGCGTCCGGTTCCGCATGGATGGCGTGCTCTACAACATCATGTCGCCGCCATTGAAAATGCGCGACGCGCTGACCTCGAGACTGAAGATCATGGCGAGGCTCGATATTGCCGAGAAGCGGCTTCCTCAGGATGGCCGCATAAAGATCCGGGTCAGGCTGGAAGGACGTTCGCGCGAACTGGATTTCCGCGTCTCCACGCTGCCAACTATATTCGGCGAGAAGATGGTGCTTCGACTCCTCGACAAGGAGAACCTGCGGCTCGATATGACTCAACTGGGCTTCGAGCCCGAGAGTCTGGAGAAATTCAAACGCAACATCGCGAGGCCGTACGGGATGGTGCTGGTCACCGGGCCGACTGGATCGGGAAAGACCTCGACCCTCTATTCAGCGCTGCAGAGCCTGAATACTATCGATACCAACATTATGACCGCTGAAGACCCCGTGGAGTTCAATCTCCCGGGCATCAACCAGGTCCAGATGAAGGAGTCGATCGGCTTGAACTTTGCCGCCGCGCTGCGTTCCTTCCTGCGCCAGGATCCTAACATAATCCTCGTCGGTGAAATCCGAGATTTCGAAACGGCGGAGATCGCCGTCAAGGCGGCCCTCACCGGTCACATGGTGTTATCGACGCTGCACACCAATGATGCGCCTTCGACGATAAGCCGCCTTATGAACATGGGCATTGAGCCTTTCCTGGTCGCTACGTCGGTCAACCTGATACAGGCGCAGAGACTGGTCCGAAAGATATGCAAGGAGTGCAAAGCCGATTTCAACGCCCCGGTTGAAGCGCTCATAGATGTTGGGTTTTCAGCAAGCGCCTCCAAGGATATCAAGACCTTCAAGGGAACCGGCTGCAACGCGTGCAACAACACCGGGTACAAGGGCCGTATCGGGCTCTACGAAGTCATGGAGGTATCGGATGACCTCCGCGAGTTGATTCTCGTGGGAGCGTCAGGGCTCGAGCTTCGCCGCAAGGCGATCGAAGAAGGAATGCTCACCTTGCGTCAAAGCGGGTTGGAGAAGATCAGGGCAGGCATGACCACCGTCGAGGAGGTCGTGCGAGAAACAGTTAAGTGATCGGTGGCGCGCCATACGGGGAGCAGTCGGTCGTACACGACGGCATCCCGGAGGGATCGGCGCTTCACGAATCACCCATCAGCATCGCGGGAGTCTTATGCCAGAAATTGCATTAAGCGAGTTGTTGAGAAAGATGATCGAGCTGCACGGTTCGGACCTGCACATAACCACCAACTCACCGCCAATGGTTCGCGTGCACGGGATCTTGCGGCCGCTCGAATTCCCGGAGATGATGCCGGCGGAGACCAAACAGCTCGCCTATTCGGTCCTGACCGACGCCCAGAAGCACAGGTTCGAGGAGACGCTCGAGCTCGACTTCTCTTTCGGCATCAAGGGTCTGTCGCGCTTCCGCGCAAACATCTTCAACCAGCGCGGGGCAGTAGGCGCCGTGTTCCGTTCGATCCCTTATGAGATTCGCACGTTCGAGGAACTCGGCCTTCCGCCGGTGATAGACAAGTTGTGCGACAAGCCGCGCGGCCTGATCCTGGTGACCGGGCCAACCGGTTCGGGAAAGTCGACGACGCTGGCATCCATGATCGACAAGATCAACCGCGACCGTCACGAGCACATCATCACCGTCGAAGACCCGATCGAGTACCTGCACGCTCACAAAGGGTGCATCGTGAATCAGCGAGAGGTGCATGCCGACACTCATGGATTCGCCAACGCGCTCAGAGCCGCTCTTCGCCAGGATCCGGATGTCGTGCTGATCGGAGAAATGCGCGATCTGGAAACGACCGAGACCGCTCTCAGAATCGCCGAGACGGGCCACTTGACTTTCGCTACATTGCACACAAATTCGGCGGCGTCCTCAATCAACCGCATCATCGACATCTTTCCCGCGCACCAGCAGGCGCAGATTCGCACGCAGCTCTCAATGGTCCTGGAGGGTATATTCACTCAGTCGTTACTTCCAAAGGCCAATGGGCAGGGGCGGGTGTTGGCTATGGAGATACTGGTGCCGAACTCGGCCATCCGTAACCTGATTCGCGAAGACAAGGTCCACCAGGTTTACTCGATGATGCAGACCGGGCAGGAGAAGTTCGGGATGCAGACCTTCAACCAGTCGCTTGTGAGCCTGTACTTCAAGAAACAGATAACGCTCGAGATGGCGGTGGCGCGCTCCTCGAATACCGACGAGCTTCAGGATCTAATCAGTCGCGGAGCAGCCGCGATGCAGCCTCAGGGCGGGGGCCCGACACGATCCGGCCCCGGTTCGGTACATCCCGGGCCCAACAAACCGTTGGCCCCGCTTGGTCGAGTGGGAAGGTAATGATGTCGTTTGTGCCCCCGCACGTATCAACATCAATCAGTGAGGGTTGAAAATGCCGACTTATGTTTTTAAGGGCCGCAACCGTTTGAACGAGATTGTTGTCGGCGAGCGAGTGGCAGCCGACCGCGGGGCTCTGGAGGGGATGCTCAGGCGCGAGCAGGTGATTCTGACCACTGCTCGCGAGAAGGGCCGCGAAATCAGCCTGCCCAAGCTCGGCCGCGAGAAGGTCAAACACAAGCAACTGGCGCTGTTCACTCGCCAGTTCTCGGTCATGCTCGATGCAGGTCTGCCGCTCGTGCAATGCCTTGAGATTCTCGGCCAGCAACAGGACAACAAGCACTTTCAGAAGGTACTTCTTCAGACGCGCGGCGATGTGGAGGCAGGGATGACGCTGGCCGATGCTATGGCTAAACACCCTCGCGTATTCGAGCCGCTCTATAGCAACATGGTGGCCGCAGGCGAGACTGGCGGTATCCTCGACATAATCCTGCAGCGGTTGTCGACCTACCTCGAGAAGATGGTCAAGCTGAAGAGCGACGTCAAGAGCGCGCTCATCTACCCGATAGCGGTGATCGTGATCTCGATAATCGTCATCACCGTTATCATGATCGTCGTCATCCCGGCGTTCAAGAACATCTTCGAGGGATTGCTGGGTCCGGGAGAGCGGCTCCCGATGCTCACCGAGATCGTCGTCGCGATGTCTCAGTTCCTGGCGGGCTACTGGTGGCTGTTCGTTATCGTGATCGGTATATTGGTCTTTTCCGCCAAAGCCTACTACAAGACCGAGGGCGGTGAACACGTTATCGACGCGATCATGCTGAAGCTTCCGGTATTCGGGCCGATTCTCAAGAAGATCGCCATCTCGCGCTTCAGCAGAACGCTTTCCACGCTGCTCAGCTCAGGCGTTCCGATCCTGGAGTCGCTCGACATCACGGCGCGAACCGCCGGTAACGTCATAGTCGGCGACGGGATTACGAAGATACGAGTCGCGATCGAGCAAGGCCAGACCTTTGTCGAACCTCTGAAAGCCAATACGATCTTTCCGATAATGGTCAGTCAGATGATCGGAGTCGGCGAGCAGACCGGCGCTCTGGACGCCATGCTCGCAAAGATCGCTGACTTCTACGAGCAGGAAGTGGATTCGGCCATTGCAAACTTGCTGAGCCTTATGGAACCCGCTATGATCTTGTTCCTCGGCGTAACCATCGGGACAATCGTAATCGCAATGTACTTGCCGCTGTTCACGCTTATCGGAAAGTTGGCAGGCGGAAAATAGCACTGTTACAGAGTAAGGACTGGGAATTCAGGTTCTCAGTCCTTTCAGCTCAGCCATGCGCAGAAAGCTTCAATGGATGCTGGTCTCGCGGCTTGCCATAGCCGGCGCGCTGCTGTTTGCCATCGCAGGTGTTGAGTCGGACACGCCCTCTCGCTCTTTCTTTCCAGTTCTTGCCGGCGTGGCCGGGGGAACGGTGCTGTTGTCCGCAGTCTTCTTCACGCTCCTGCGCACGCCGCTGTCTCTCAAGTTCCAGGGTTACGCGCAGCTATCGTGCGACCTCGGCCTGGTGACATGGCTCGTTTATCGCACTGGCGATGTAGAGTCTCCCTTCCTTGCCCTCTATCTCGTGGTCATCTTTGCGGCGAGTTCGTTGTTTGGAAAGCAATCGGTTTCGTATCTTGCGGCCTCCGGGGCGTTGCTGTATGCCTCGATGGGAGTGCTGACCATGAGCGCCACCATCCCTCGCGCGCAGGGCTGGCCGGCGTACGATTCAGGTCTGGGCTGGCCCAAATTTCTGTTCGCGCTCAATCTTGGAGCCATCTTTTCGGTCGCGGTCCTGTCGAGTCACCTGGCCCAACGATTGAAGAGGAGTGAATCCGAACTCGCGACTGCGACCAAAGACCTCGCCGACTACCGGCTCTTCAACGACCGCATCATCGAGAGCATGCGCAGCGGCCTCGTCACTACCGACCTGCGCGGCAACGTCATCACCTTCAATCGCGCGGCGGAAGAGATCACCGGACACAAGGCTCAGGAGATCCGCGGAAACAATATTTATTCGATCTTTGGAGACATCGAGAAACAGATTGAAGTAGGGCTGGAATCGATTCGGACACGCTCGCGTCTCCCCAGATTCGATATCGGATGCCGGACTGCCGACAACCGCGAAATCCACCTGGGGTTCTCGGTCGCGCCGCTGGTTGACGAGGCCGAAAATTCGCGCGGTTACGTCCTGACGTTTCAGGACCTCACCGAAGTTATGGAACTGGAGCGCGAGGTGCGACGTCAGGAACGCCTCGCCGCGCTGGGCAAGATGGCGGCCGGGCTCGCGCATGAAATACGGAATCCTCTTGCCTCGATGCGGGGATCGGTGCAGGTCCTCGCGAGTGAACTCAATCTTTCACCCGACCAGTCGCAGTTGATGGAGATCGTCTTGCGCGAATCAGACCGTCTCAATCGCATAGTTTCGGACTTTCTAACCTACGCCAGACCTCCGCGGAGCGAGCGGACCGTCATCGAGCTTTCGAGCATACTGTCTGAAACCGTCGCGCTGCTTCGCAATAACCCGGAGTTGAGACCCGATCACCTGATCACCGAGGAGTATCCTCCAAATCCGGTGCACTATAACGGAGATCCGAATCAGATACGTCAGATATTCTGGAATCTGGTGCGCAACGCAATTCAGGCCATGCCTCAGGGAGGTGAATTGCGGGTGGCGCTCGAGGCGAGGTCGCATTCCGACGTGTCGATAATCTTCAGCGACAATGGCGAAGGCATGACGCGAGACCAGAAGGAGCGTCTGTTCGAACCGTTCAGTTCTTCCAGCGGCGGAACGGGCCTGGGAATGGCCATAGTCTATCAACTTGTGAGGGACCACAACGGCAAGATAATTGTGGATAGCGAAGCGGGGAAGGGGACTCGCATATCAATCAGGCTACCGGCAAACAACCGCGTTTTGCGCGATCTTGACCCGGATCGGTCTGCAGAGGCCCCCGTTGCATTAGCAAGTCCGGGCAGGTAATCGTCGATACCTGCGAGTGGCCGAGTTGCCGAGTTGCCGAGTTGCCGACAAGCCCGGTCGCAAGCAGGCATTCAGCAGTAAGGAAAAGATGGAGAAGATTTTAGTTGTAGATGATGAACGAAGCATGCGCGAGTTGCTCGAACTCGTGCTCAAGCGCCAGGGCTACTCGGTGCACACGGCGGAGAACGGGATGCGCGCGCTCGAAATGGTTCGGCAGAACGTCTTCGATCTCATCATCTCCGACGTGAAGATGCCCGACCTCAACGGCATAGATCTCCTCGAGCGGGTGCGCGAGATCTCCCCGGAGACGATGGTCATAATGATCACCGCCTTTGCCACGGTGGACACCGCCCGCCGCGCGTTCAAGCTGGGCGCCGAGGACTTCGTCATCAAGGATGCCGGGTTCGACGTTGAAGAGTTGAAGCTGATAATTACCAAGGTCCTGGAGAAGAAACATCTTCGTCAGGAGAATGAGGTACTGAAGCGAGAGCAGAAGATTCGGAACTCGCCCGACAATATGATCGGCGCCTCGCCCCAGATGCAGGCGATCTATCAAATGATACAGACGGTTGCCAGCACGACCTCGACCGTTCTGATAACAGGAGAATCGGGCACTGGAAAGGAGCTTGTTGCTCGCGGTATTCACGACAAGTCCGACCGTGCGCATGCTCCATTCGTCTCGATCAACTGCGGCGCTTTCACTGAGACGCTGCTGGAATCGGAATTATTCGGTTACATGAAAGGATCGTTCACCGGGGCTGCCGCCAATCGCAAAGGGCTGTTCGAAGCGGCAGGCGGAGGAACTATCTTCCTGGATGAGATCGGGGAGACGACACCGGCGATGCAGGTCAAGCTGCTGCGCGTGCTTCAAGAGCGCAGCATCCGGCGAGTTGGCGGCGTAGAGGAGATCCAGGTCGATTGTCGGGTTGTGGCCGCTACTAATCGCGACCTTGCGCAGATGGTTGAGAACGGCACATTTCGGAACGACCTCTTCTATCGAATCAGTGTGATCCCTATTGAGCTTCCTCCGCTGCGGGCGCGGCGCGCGGATATTCCCGACCTGGTTCGCCACTTTCTAAACAAGTACAGCGCGGCCGCAAGCCGGCCAGCTCTGGATATCGCAGAAGACGCGATGCATTACCTCGAGAACTATGACTGGCCCGGAAATGTGCGCGAGCTTGAGAACACGATCGAGCGCGCGGTTGCGCTTGAACCAGCCACGGTCAAGCTGCCCGGGCGCCCCGGCGAAGGCCCGTATCCCGACGGGGTCATAAAGCCGGAGCGGCTGCCCGAGCGAATACTGAAGTACAAGCCAAGGAACATCACCGATCTCGAGCTGCCGGAGGACGGAATAGACCTGGAAGGTTATCTCGCCCAACTCGAAAAGGACTACATCATCCGGGCGCTCCAGCGCACGACCGGGAATCAGACTCGCGCCGCGGAGATTCTAAACATGTCGGTTCGGAGCCTGCGTCACCTGCTCGACAAGCACAAGATAAGGCAGACGGCGAGTCTCCTCAGAGAATCGACTGCGCTGAGCGATACCGTGGTCCACAAATAGCGGCCGGCCTCGAAAGGGTGCGCCTCACGATTTTGGGCGAGAAGCCAGGGACTTGACCGTCGCTGCGATGTATCTCAGTAACACATCACTTCAGTGAGGTGCCCCTTGACGGGGCGGATCCCCCAACCGTTTCAACGGGTTCCTCTCTCTCGGTCGTCTTCAACTCTATCTAACCTTTGTTGCAAACGATCTCCGAACTGCACTGGATGCCAGTCTCCTGGCTGGGAGAGTCCTGGAGCACCAGTTTTTCGATCAAATCAAACAGTCTCTGGGAGTCTATTGGTTTAGACATGTATCCATCCATACCCGCTGCCAGGCACTCCTCTTCGTCTCCTTTCATCGCCCTCGCGGTCATGGCGATTATAGGCACGTGCTTGCCTGTCATCTGTTCTTTCTGTCGTATTATTCTTGTCGCTTCAAAGCCACCTACTACCGGCATCTGCACATCCATCAGGATCGCATCAAACGGCTCTTGCTCGTATTGCCCTACTGCTTCCTGGCCGTTGTTGACAACCGCTACGCTATGCCCGCGCTTCTCCAGCAGCTTCGACGCAAGTCGCTGGTTCACCTTGTTATCTTCGGCCAGGAGAATGTGCAATGGTGTGAGGTCTGCGACAAAGCGTCTTGGCTTTGCGGGATTGACAAATGCTGACGAGTCTTCGCTCAGTCCTCGCGTGATCGTAGCCAGCAGTTGCGACTGGTTGATAGGCTTGGTGAGATAGCCTGAGATTCCTATCCCGCGACAGGTGGCCTCCATTGCTGTTTGTGTGGCCGACGTGAACAGGATCATCACGGTGTCGCACAACCGAGAGTCCTGCTTGATCTTTTGCGCCAGGGTGAACCCGTCCATCTCCGGCATATGATAGTCAAGCAGCACCAAGGGAAACGGGGAGCCCGCTTGACTGGCACGGTTCATCTCTCCGAGTGCCTCTAAGCCGCTACTCACAAGCACCGGTCTCATGCCCCAGCCCGTCAGCATCACTTGTAATGTGCGCCGATTGGTTGCGTTGTCGTCTACTACGAGCACTAACATGTCCCGCAAGGATACAGGCGCTGCCGGCCTACGTTCGATTGCATTCTTCTGAAGGTCGAACCTCGACGTAAAGTGAAAAGTGCTGCCTTTGCCAGGCTCGCTTTCGAGCCAGATGCGGCCGCCCATCATCTGCACCAGTTTTTGGCTGATAGCTAAACCCAACCCCGTGCCCCCGTACTTCCGGGTAGTCGAACTATCCGCTTGCTCAAACGCTCCAAATATGGCGGCCCGCTTGTCCTCAGCGATCCCTATGCCGGTGTCTGATACAGAAAACTGAGTCACCACATCGTCGTCGCTTTGAGACACACACCGCGCCTGGACCACTATCTCTCCGCTGTCAGTGAACTTCACCGCATTGCCTACAAGATTGACTATGATCTGCCGGAGCCGCGTAGGGTCGCCGACCATAAAGTCAGGCACATCCAGAGCCACATCGCAAAGAAGTTCAATGTGCTTCTCATCGGCGCGAACTGCGAGCATCTTCATCGTGTCGCCGAGGTGTTCGCGGAGTGTGAAATCAATGGGGTCGAGTTCCAGCTTCCCGGCTTCTATCTTGGAGAAATCCAGGATGTCGTTGATCAAGCTCAAGAGCGAGTTTGCAGATCCGTCGACCATGTTCAGGTAGTCGCTTTGTTCAGAGGTCAGATCAGTATCCATCAGCAGTTGGGTCATTCCGATAACTCCGTTCATTGGAGTGCGTATCTCGTGACTCATGTTTGCCAGGAACTGGCTCTTCGATCTATTGGCTGCCTCGGCGGCCATCTTCAATGCCATCTCTTTCTCAAGCTGACTGGATATGATCTCCGTCTGTTGCCGCACACGCCTCCTCAGTATGGCTACCCAGGCCAACACGAGAGAGATGGCGAGGCCCATGACCGCGAGCAGATTCAAGATACGACTGACATTCCACCAGGGTGGTTTCGCGATAACTTTGACATCTGAATCTGAGCGAAGGAGGATTTGGAACGATTGCGGTGTTCGTGATGCATTGGCCTGAACGACGCAAATGCCTTCAATTTGAATAAGGCTGCCGTTTTTCAAGGAGAGCATTTTCTCGCCCGCGAGATCTGCCGGGAGTTGGGCATTGAAGACCAGGTTGCCCGATTGTAGCACCAGCACCTGCTGGATCGAATTGAAAACGCGATCCAACAAGCGAGCTTGAAGCTGTATGAGCTCCTGGTCATAGTTTCCCCCTAGCGCTTGCTCGCTTGAGACAATGATTGGTTCCGGAGGCGAGCCCAGATCAAGCGGGCGAAAGCTGGCATCCTGCAGGATCGCGCTGTAACTCCCGGCGGCCGGGAAGCCGACTACATCAACGGCTTGGCCGAGTTGAACGAGAGTCGCCTGAGGAGTTTGAACCAGGATCGCCCCGGTTTCGTCGCGTATGACCAGCGATCGATCAGCTTCCTGCCGTAACACCGTTCCGTGAACTCGAATACGGGCGCCGATCTTTTCCGTAGGTGAGAATTGTAGAACGCTTGCAATAGGCCGCACGGAAAGCGAAGCCGGATCTCTGGGCAGGGATCCTTCCAGGGAAATTACCCGATCAAGGTTTGCGATGAACAGTTGTGCTCCTATCAACTGTCGTTTTTGATTAAATATGGCTCCGGCTACGCCCCGCAAGTGTACCTTCCTGTCTACCAGATAGGTGGGAAGCGAGTCGCTGGCAGTCTCCGGTAGTTGAGCTCTGCACCGGGTCCCACCAGAGACGAATTCAAGAAACAGAAGATCATCTTGCTTGTACACCGAGCGTATTGAGCCTTCAAGTTCCACCAGAGTACTGTCTTCCGTTCCGGATAACAGCTCATCGATCGCAACATGTTTGGGGGTTACTCTTGCTTTGTGTGGTGAGGGCTTGAGTTCAGGTGACAGGATGACCGGAGCGAAGTCACCGGGGCCGGTGATACCATGCAGCTCAACTGTTTGACCCGCTTGAAAATTCCATTTTTGGTTTGTTGTGTCTACAAAGATTCCAGCGGTGTCATCCTGGATGAACATAAGGCGTGCGGAGCGATCGTAATAGGTAATAAGCGCTTGAAGGTGTACAGGATATCCCTTCTTTGCTTCGGCAGGATCGAGATGTCTGATCTGCACTACCGTTCGCAGGACCGCAAGCAACTGAGAAGAAGGGCTTGTTCCAGCATGTTCAGAAGAAGCCTCGACGCTGCTTCCAGCAGCCATCTTTTGAATCGTCGCATCCGTTAATTCGATCGTCAGCTTCGTCACTATCGGACTTGCTTCGACTTCGACGCCGGTTCCGAGCTGCAAAGAGCTGGTGTCTGATGTTCTGACAAGCACTCCTCCAGTATTGTCTCTTATGAAGATGGACTCTCCCGCTTTGTCGGATACGACAATTCCTCGCACCCTCACTCGCAGAGTCGAAGTTGCGCCAGGACGAAGCTGAAGTACTTCATCAATAGGAGACAGACGTGTATCGGTTGCTGCCTGGGAGGCAGGTTTTGTAGTTTGGTTGTCTTTCGAATACTCCTTGCACCCATGCAACGCAGGTACTGCCAACAGGATGATGAGCAACTTGGAATGAAAAGTTGACATTCTTAGTACCGAAATGACTAGTATGCAACCATAAGCCCATTCTCATTGCATTTCAGGTTTTGCGCAGTTGAAACAACCCCTCCAGGGAACAAAGGGACTTACTCTATTCGAGATCCTATGTAAGCCGTTGATTTCAGGTCAATGGTGTATCTTCAACAGAAACTGGATATGAGTGCGGTGTGTGCTGACAGGTTCCACCAACTCTCCTTATGAGCGATTTCGGTGTGGACAAGCTCCACGACTTCACTTGTTGGGGTGGGGCTTTTTGGTATGGATGAGAGTCATTGCGTTGGCGACGTGATCGTCAAGCTTGGTCCGTCAGAAGATGACGCTAGATCCTCATGTTCTTTGGCATAGAAGTTGACTCCGCCCTGCTGGTGCACGCTTCCTGCCTGAGATCTGTCTCAGACTAATACGTTATAAGGAGAAGAACATGCCAAGAATCCTCACTCTCTTGCTTGTCACCGGCAGCCTGTTCTGTTTTGACACGTTTGCGGACCAGGTCGTCCTGAAGAACGGTGACCGTCTATCGGGGACCATAGTCAGATCCGACAATGAAAATCTGACGATGAAATCGGAGTTCGTCGGTGAAGTGAAGATCCAATGGGCTGCCATCGAACAACTATCAAGCGACCGCCCTGTGTATGTCCTGCTAAAAGATGGACAGATCATTTTCGGCACGGTCGGCGGCAGCCGAGGCAGAATTGAGGTTCAGACCAAAGATGCCGGCCTGGTTGCCACGACCAAAGAGTCGATTCAGTCATTGCGCTCAGAAGGAGAACAAGCGGCCTATGTCGCCGAAGTAGAGAGATTGCGCAACCCAAGCCTTGGCGATCTGTGGAGCGGATCCGCCGATGCCGGACTCAGCTTGACCAAAGGCAATTCGGATACTCTGACCGCCGCCGTGGGAGCACAGGTGGCGCGCATTACGACTCGAGACAAGACCAGTGTCTATTTCGCGTCGCTCTTCGCCAAAAACAAGACGACCGGAGAATCTATTACTACCGCCAATGCCATCAGGGGTGGGCTCCGGTATGACTTCAATCTGAGTGAGCGGCTCTTCGCGTTCGGCTCCAGCGATTTAGAGTATGACAAGTTTCAGCAGCTCGATCTGCGCCTCGTACTAGGCGGCGGGCTCGGTTATAAGGCCGTCAAGACCGAGAAAACTCATCTGGATCTGTTTGCGGGAGGCGCTTTCAACCAGGAGTATTTCTCGACTGGGCTTAACCGGAAATCGGGAGAAATCATCCTGGGCGAGGAACTCACCCACAAACTCTCGTCAATCAGCACTCTTGCGCAGAGAGCGGTACTCTATCCGAACCTGAGCGAGACGGGGGAGTATCGTTTCTCGTTCGACACCACGGCTGTCACTAAGCTGACTAAGAGCGTGGGCTGGCAGGTGACTCTGAGCGATAGATTAACAAGCGATCCAATTCCAGGGCTAAAGAAGAACGATCTACTGCTGACCACCGGGTTACGCGTGACTTTGGGAGGAAGAAGGAATTAATGGAGGCTGCCTCCATGGGAAGCGCCTTTTGATTCACCAGGTCATCCTCAGCAGCGAGACCCCCTGTCGCGGAAGGCTGAATCTCAGAGTGACACGACCGTTTGCTCTGTTCACCCACTCGGGGGAACTCAAGAGTTGCAGTTGGCCCGCTTGCTCCAGCTGCGCGTACTGCTCCGGCGTCGGGTTCTGCGGCGAGCCTATTCTCTTCCATGTTTCATATGAATTGCTGTGGTCCGCGTCGATTCGATAGTGATGCAGCAGGGAACGATCACGTGGAAGTCCTTCCACGACCAGTTCCACTTCGGCGGGCGCGGCGGGCAAGATATCGTCGTGGTAGTTCCATACCAGGATGGAGATCGCTCGCTCCTGGAGGGTGGCAAGAGCGGAAACGTCCGGTTTGTTCCTCACTTCGGTATCGCGGATCGTTTCGAGAGACAGGGCGCCCGTGCTCTCCGCCGCAATACGAGAGCCGCCCATGAGCCCGAGCATGCGGAAGACGTTGAGGACCGGCTTGTCGATACCGTTAGTCGCCAGATCCCGGAAACCATCGAAATATGGCTGATCCTCGAATTCAAATGCCCAGGTGACCGCGCCCGCGAGATTGACCCGATGGAGGTCGGCAAGTTCATAGGTCCGCGCGATCTGAGCTGCGGTATAGCTCGAATACGTCGTGCCATTCCGGTAAGCATTCTGCGGGTGCATTCGCGAAGAACAGGCCGCGCACCCTTCCGGGTCCGACTCGCCGATGATGATCGGAGTTTTGGACAATTCGGGAAAGGAAGCCACAATCTGAAAGCCGTTTGAGATGGCCCTTAGCTGATTGCCGATTCCCATTCGTACGTGACCTTCGACGACGGTTGGCGCACCTTTCGCGTGGAAGCCCACGTAGTCGAGCGGCGTCCCTGTTTTGCCAGTCGCAGCGTTAGTTCCTCTCAGACAGTGTTCGATGAAGTTGCGGAGAAACTGCTGGGTCCTGGCGCCGTTCGGACCGGTGACGTGCGGCCCTCCGATTCTTGCAGTCGAAAGCCCTCGTTTGACAGCGTCAGCTGTGAAGTCGTAGAGCTTGAAGTATTCTTCAGGCGTTCCGTGCCAGTATCCGATGTCCGGTTCATTCCAAAGCTCCCAGTACCAACTCTCTACTTCCGCGCGCCCATAACGTTGAACAGAATGAAGCACCCACTGGTGCACCAGCTCGGCCCATTTGCGGTAGTCGCGAGGAGGATAGGTCCAGCCGGTGTAGATGGTGTTATAGGACTTGTCGATACTCCACTCGTGGCGATATGGCTGCGGATTTGTCGATAGCGCTTCGGGCATGAAACCGACCTCGACAAGCGGCTTCATTTTCCGTTCGACAAAGGAGTCCAGAATCCGATCAACTATGGTCCAGTCATAATGAGGATGGCCCGATACATCTTCAGTGTAAGCGTTGGTCGAACCCCATTTGAGCGCCGGCGTGCCATCGCCCGTCGTAAGAAGGTTGTGCGTACGAACGTGGACCGGCACGGGGCTCAAGGCGGCAAGCTCCGACAGCAGTTTCTGACCGTCTTTCATGTAGGTGTAGTTCGGTTCGTCGTAGCCGAAGAAACTCCAGACGGGTTTCATCTCACCCTTGATCCTGGTTGCGTCGACCCGAATTGAAACGCGATCGGACTGCGAGACTGAATTGATGCTCATCAGGGCTAGTAATAGAAGTGCTGCAGCGGATGTTGTCAGGCGCATAGGTTGTGGAAGGTATCAGGTCTTAGGTGTCAGCCGTCAAGTCGCCTACGGAGGGGCGTTTCGCGTTTAGCGTTTCGCGTTTACGTTCTTTGCGCCCCCTTGCGCCTCTGCGGTGAAGCGCCTTCGAAGCTTCGCCAGCCCTCACCTGCCGCTCTTGAAGCGAATGACCGACAGCGAGTGCGGTTGGAATTCGTGTACAAAGTTCGCGCTTACCCCCAGAATCATTTTCGTCACCGGCGCAATCCTGGTCGGGGCATCGAACGAATTCTCATCGCGCGGGTTGGGTGAAGTCAGCACAGTGAGTCTCGCTTCATTCGCAATTCTCATCTCACCTTCGATCCGAACTGACATTGATGCGGGATCAGGGCCGGTGTTGATTACCTTCGCCACGATGTCGCCGGTTGCAATATCCTTCCCGGCGATAGCAAGAACAGTATCAACTCTCGGAAGCGTGACCTGCTTGATCAACCGGCCATCAAGATAGCAACGAAGGAGACGATCCCGGACCTCGATCTTGATATCGTACCAGCGACCTTCTTCAACGCTCTCGCGAACAGGCTCACCGACGATCGCGTCGGCGACCTGGATCGCATGCTGTCTATTGCCCCATCCCCCGACGTTGAACTGAACCCTTCTACCGTCGGCGAAGCCGGCGCAGATGAGGAACCCCTCAGCTCCGGATATTCGTCTGGCCTTCAGCGACAGCGTAATATTCTTCCAATTCTCTTTCCCAAAGTACGACCAGGCAACGGCCTGATCCTTCTGACGGTAAACACCATTTTCGACGACCCATGTTCCCGCGATCCCCCTTCCACGTTCAGGCATCCATCCCGCGGCCGCGTTTGAGAAATCAGACTCGTAGAGAAGCTTGCCGTTTTCCTCGACTCGAACCTCTTTGAACTCGGCGGCAGTGTTCCATGTGCCAAGTCCGATCCGGCCGGAGATCGGTTTTGGCGTTGCCGAGTCATATCGAACGTTGGCGGGCAGGTTGACGTCGGGGCGATTCTCTGCAAAGAGTTTGCAGGCATAATATGAGGCGCGCCCGAAGACTCGATTGCTGTCGAAGTGAATCAGATTGACAGGCCAGTCGCGCTTGTTCACATTCTCGAGGAGTGGGGCATAGCTGCCCATCTTAACCAGGTCGGAGTTCTTCTCCATGCTCATCATGTAGGCTGAGTCGTTCAACGCGGCGAGTAGATTGCCCGCGCCAACTCCAGCATTGGTAGCAAACTCACCGATGTAGAGTTCCCATCCCTCCCGATTGTACTTCCCGAAGCTATCGAAGTTCTCGACCGCCCAGTAGAGCGGCTTGTAGGCATGCTCGTCCACGATGTCGATCTGTCCCGCTGCCGATATCGCGGGCCGATCAATGCCGGATATCCAACTACTGAGCGCGACTCTGATCTGGGGGTATCTCGCTTTGATGGCCTTGTAGAATTTTGCGACTCTCTCGCCATATCGAGGTCCCTGTTGCTCGTTACCCGCCTCTATGAACTTGAGTGGAAACGGCTTGGGGTGTCCGTTCTTTGCTCGAACACCTCCCCATCTGGACTCGACCGGCCCAATCGCGTACTCGATTGCGTCCAGCGTATCTTGAATCAGTTCAGGGATGCCCTCGTCTGGAATAAAGGTCCCACTGCGAAATGCGCAGGAAACGCCGACGTTGACCACATAGAGCGCATCGGCGCCAAGATCTTCGCAGAACTGGAGCCACTCGTGATAACCAAACCCGTCGGAGCTCCAGTAGCCCCAGGGGCTGTAGGTGCCCGGACGCCGCTCGATGGGTCCAAGCGTCCGCTTCCACTGGGCCCGAGTCTCCACCGTCAACCCCTCGACGAAGCAACCGCCCGGCCAACGCACGAATGCCGGCTTCAGCTCGGCAACCATCCGGGCCAGGTCCGGGCGAAGTCCATTTGGTCGATCCTTGAAAGTCTTCGCCGGGAATAACGAAACAAAGTCGAGCCATACGGTTCCTCTGGATCCAAGGGTCAAAACGAATTGTGCCTTTGGGTCTGAGCCACCAGCTGTGAGCGTGCATTCGTACTTTTGCCACGACTTCCCGCCGACTGACTTAAAGACGTTGCTCGCAAGCACCTTGCCATCTTTGCTTTCGAGCAATACCGTGATCGGACCGCGGAATGTCTTATCGCATCGGGCGTAGAACGTCAGCCTGTAGTTTTCTCCCTGTTTAACGGAGATGCCCCAGAATCCTTCGTTGATTACCGCCACACGCCCGCCTGAGGCGATGTTGGTGATTGCCACCTGCAGTGAGTGCGGAGTGGCCTGGTTGAGCGGCTTTATATCGACGAGATCGAGTCCAGCAGCGCTGCCTCCAGTGGTCTGAAGCGACCAGGCTGGCCATTTGCTCGAGAGGTCCCATCGCATTTTCCAGTCGCTGACTCTTGGCTGGTTCCAATAGTGAGGCGTTCGGGGCGGGATTAGGAAGCCGTTTTCCAGATGGCAAGCAGGAGGAAGGTTGGCATCCTCGAATCCACGGTTCTGAATCAACTCAGCATATAGGCCCCCTTCTCCGGCGTGACTGATCTCTTCGAAAAAGATCCCGTACAGGCTGGCTGGGATGCGCGGTCCGAGTCTGGCAGCATCTATGGTGATAGTTCCACTGCCCGCGGATGCCGAACGACTCGTGAGTAGAACAACGGCCGCGAGCGTTAGAAGTGCAATTGGTCTTCTTGGCATATCAACCCCAGTAGGATCCAGGATCTAGGATTTAGGATCTAG
>DASYSA010000648.1:0-9803 GCA_036003885.1 Blastocatellia bacterium
CGTTGAGGTCAAAAAATGCAACTCCTAAAGATGTCCGTTTTGTTATCGGCGGCGGCGATCTTCGTCTCGTCAGCCGCCTACACCCGTATCGTCGAGAGCCAGGCTGTCAGCGAAGCACCGACTGGTTTCGATAACCAGACAAATGGCCTCATTAAGCAGAAAAAGTTCGTCGCGGCCAGGGCGACGTTCGAAGAGCGTGAGGAGATCGGCGACGGGCTGGGGCCCGTCTACAATGCGCAGTCATGCGCTGAATGTCACCAGAATCCAGTCACCGGCGGAATCAGTCAGATCATAGAGCTCCGGGCCGGCCACTATGACGGTGAAAAGTTCATCGAGCATCCGGGCGGATCGCTTATTCACTCTCGGGCGATCAATGCGGCGATACAGGAGCGTGTGTTCGACGGCAATGAGGTCAGGGCTTTTCGCGCGTCGGTCAACACGCTTGGCGACGGCTTCGTCGAAGCCATCGACGACCTCACTTTGATTGCAATCGCCGATAGTCAGCCTGGCCAGTCTCGAGACAAGATCGCGGGACAGGTCATTCGCGTGCCGGTGCTCGAGGCTGACGGTGCTCGTCGAGTAGGCCGTTTCGGATGGAAGAACCAGCACGCCAGCTTGCTTTCGTTCAGCGCGGATGCCTATGTCAACGAGTTAGGCATCACGAGCCCGATGATGCCCGCTGAGAACAAGTCAAACGGACGTGCGATTGCGGCATTCGACTCGGTGACTGATCCGGAAAACCTTGAAGATGTGGACACCTTCGCACAGTTTATCAGAGCTACGAAGGCTCCTCCGCGCGATGAAGAACTGGCGGCCACTCAAGACGCACGCGCGGGATCCAATCTATTCGCGGAGATCGGTTGCGCCATCTGTCACGTCCCTTCGATTGTTACAGCACCGGCGGGTACGGTGATAAACGGCGGCGCGTTCACCGTGCCTCCAGCGCTCGGCAGCAAGATCATACATCCATTCAGCGACTTCCTGCTGCACGACGTCGGGACCGGTGATGGGATAGTTCAAAGCGGCGGCCAGTCGACAATGAACAAGCTCCGAACGGCGCCTCTATGGGGAGTTCGCACGCGGGATCGCTTGATGCACGACGGGGGGGCGATCACTTTCGGAGAGGCCATCCTCCGTCACGGAGGCGAGGCGAGTCTTGTCATCAAAGAGTATCGCAGGCTGAGCGACGCGGAAAAGGATCAGATCATTACTTTTCTCAGGTCACTCTAGCTCCTGGGTACGCACGCTTCCAGCGTGCCCATCCGCAAGCCAGCACGCTGGAAGCGTGCGAGCTCCGGGGCGTCAGCCCGGAGCAGCTTCACTTTCAACCTAAGTGCGTCTGCTTTCGGTTCGGCGCTAGGTCGAAAGCGAGCTACCACGGGCTTACGCCCGCTGGCTTCCAACACTTTGACTGCGAGCTGAGTTGAAAATGTGAAATGTCCAAACTCGAGAGCACGCTGGAAGCGTGCGTACCCAGGCTCATTACTGTGCAGTCCAGCCGCCATCGACGAAGAGAGCGCTTCCCGTAACATAAGAGCCGGCATCGGAGGCCAAAAAGACTGCGGCACCCGCGATCTCGTGCAACTCGCCCCAGCGGCCCATCGGGACCTTTTCCACAAACGCCCGGTACTTCTCCGGGTCCTCCAGTAGCTGCTTGTTCATATCGGTCGCGAACGGGCCCGGACATATGGCGTTGACCGTGACTCCCTGCGTTGCCCACTCCAACGCCAGCACCCGCGTCAAATTGAGCACTCCCGCCTTTGAGGAAGCGTACGGGGCGCGCCCGGGAATGGCGATGACGGATAGAATAGATCCCATGTTGATGATCCGTCCCCAACCGCGGCGGCACATCGCCGGGCCGAATGCCTGTGCACATAGAAACGGAGCCTTCAGGTTGGTCGACATCACGGTTTCCCATTCCGCTTCAGACAACTCCGCGGCCGGTCCACGAATATTGATCCCGGCGTTGTTGACCAGAATGTCAACGGAGCCGAGAGAACTCTCCACGGCGCCTCTTAGTTTTTCGATGTCCGATGACTTGCTGACATCCGCCTCGAAGGCGAATGCCTGCCTTCCGGTCGAAGAGGCGATCTCATTCGCCGCCGCTTGACACTCGGAGAGCGTCCGGCTGGCAATTGCTACATCGGCGCCCGCTTCAGCAAAGGCCATGGTGATAACTCGGCCGAGCCCTTTAGCTCCACCTGTGATTAAGGCGCGGCGCCCGTTCAGGCGAAAAAGGTCCAGAACATTTGTTGGTTCGACTCTACCGGTTTCCATTCACAGCTCCCGCCTGCGCGCTTAGCGCGCTGTATAGGTCTTGCTGAAATCATTGCGGCTGTTAGTCAGCTTGAACTTCCCGTCTCTCGATATCGAAGCCTCGAGCCATTGACCCTTGCATTCCGCAGGGGTCTGCCCGAGGTTAGCTATCATGGACTCGGATGTGTTGTGAGCAGCGTCGTTGCGAATCGATCGATGAGACTGCCAGATTGCTTCCAGGCCGCGAATCTTGCTCAGAGTTTCATAGGCATTGGCAGCGAGTCCCTTGGTCGCTCCGTTGTTCACGACCACGACCTGCGGCTGGATCGCCCACACGAGCGCCGGCGAGCCCGAAGCATCGTTGTAAAAACCGTGGTGCGTCGCCTGGAAGAGCGTTACTTTGCCGACCTTATTCGTCGGGCAGGCGAGGAGCATCTCCTTGTCCCAGGTGAGATCGCCCAGATCGAGAAACCTGAACTTTCCGTATGTGAGAACGAAGCCAAGGCTGCGCGCATTCTCGGTCTTGTCCGGCTCCTTCCGCAGAGCGTCTTTGCACAGAGGATTCGGGCTGCCATTAATCGTTCCGATCACCTCGCCGTCAGAGGAGACCACCCTCACGTCAACGCCGCGGATCGGGATCTTGTCGCCCGGTTTAAGAATGACCCGCTTTCCCAGGGACACCGTCTTGTATGCTTCCCACAACTGTGCAGCCCGCGGGTCCGCGGTCTCAATCGAATCGCCGTGGTCGTAGAACTTCTCGATCGGAATCAGCCTTGCCAGTGCCGGGGCACCGCCCACGTGATCGCTGTGAAAATGCGTGGTAAGCAGAAAGTCGATCTTCTTCAAGCCGGCAGCCCTGGCAGCTTCAAAGATGCGTTTTGCATCGCGATCCTCTGCTCCGGGGTTGCCGCTGTCTGCCAAAAGTGACTGTCCGGAAGGAGTCACGATCAAAGTCGCCGCGCCCCCTTCGGTGTCAACCCAATAGATCTTCAGGTTGCCGGACTGAGCGTGCGTGACTATAGCCGCCGATGCCAGAACCAGACAAATACTCAGAGCCTGCAGAGCAAACTTGCTAAGAAAACCAAAAGTCCCCAGTTCCCTTCCCATCATCATCATCATGGACTTCACCTCACCCGCCTTTGATTCCAGGACTGCCCGCCGCCGGCTCGCCATCTGAGCCGATCCAAACTACTCTGGTAACGCAAAGCTGTAAAGGACACCGGCCGACGCAACCGCCACGAACTGTTTCCCATCGATGGCATAGCTCATCGGCGACGATGCAATCGTCGCGCCGGTCTGAAAGCGCCACATTAGCTTCCCTGTCTGCGCGTCCAGAGCGATCAAGTTCCCCTCGCGTGTAGCAGCGAAAACGACTCGTCCCGCGGTTGCAAGGACGCCTGCAGCCAGCGATCCCTGCGAGATCTTGTACTCCCACTTCAGTGTCCCCGTTTCGGTATCGAGCGCCCGCACCCCGGCCCATTCGGTCCCTCCGAGGCCCAGGCTTCGCCCTCCCCAGTATTGCTTCCCAGGTTCAAATTCTGACCGCGAGCGGACGTATCGATTGCCTGATTCCTGAGCGACCACATACAACCATCCGGTGGCCGGATCGTATGAAGGAGCTTGCCAGTTGGTTCCGCCGACGAGTGAGGGATAGACCACAGTGCCCTCGGGGCTTGAATCCGAGCCCGGCGCAAACCTGGGGCGGCCATTTTCGTCGAAGCCTATGTTCCAGGTCTGACGAACAAACGGTTGGCCCATCAGGAACTTTCCGTTCGTACGATCAAGCACGTAGAAGATTCCGTTGCGGTTTGCCTGCATGAGCAGTTTTCGATTCTGCCCATGGAATACACGGTCTACCAGAATGAAGTCTTCGGTGGCATCCCAGTCGTGACTGTCGTTCGGCGTGAACTGATAGTGCCATTTTCGCCGGCCAGTCGCCGCATCGAGCGCAAGAACCGAGCAGGTGAATAGGTTGTCGCCCTTGCGGATTTCCGCATCCATATCGGGGCCCGGATTACCGACGCCCCAATAGAGTGTGTCCAGATCCGGATCGTAACTCCCAGTCAGCCAGGTGGGCCCTCCGCCCCGCTGCCAACTGTCTCCTTCCCAGGTATCGTGCCCAAACTCCCCTGGTCCTGGGACCGCGTAGAACCGCCATAGCCGTTTCCCAGTCGCTGGATCGTAGGCGTCAACAAAACCCCGGATGCCGTACTCGCCGCCGGCAACACCTACGATGATCTTGTCCTTAAGTGCCAGCGGCGCCTCGGTGATGCTGTAGCCCTGAAGCGTATCGGCTACCTGAGTCTCCCATAAAGGCAGGCCGGTCCGGCTGTCCAACGCCACAAGCGCCGCGTCAAGAGTGCCGAAGAACACGCGGTTACCAAGAACAGCTACACCGCGACTGAAGCGATTGCTCTCGTAAGGATTGACGGTTTTCTGCTGGCGTTGATACTTCCAGATCTGAAGCCCGGTCTTCGCGTCGATAGCGAATACCTGTCCCGGCATTCCGGCGGTGTACATGATGCCGTCAATCACGAGAGGGGTAGTCTCGAGAAGCGAATCCCCGGGCATCTGCATAGCCCAGCGGGCCTGAAGCTGTCGCACGTTTGCGGTGTTGATCTGCTTCAAGGCCGAGAAGTGGCGCCCCTGATAGTCACCCCAGTAGGTGAGCCAGTTCTGGGGCTCGGCATCCGCATGTCGAATCCGTTCGTAGGCCAGGCCTCCGGGAATTTCGGACTGGATAGTCTTCGTGAAGTCGCGCCCTTCGAGGCCTTTCAGATAGGCAACAAGACTCTGGATCTCTGGCTCTGAGAGCCTCTTCCCGTAGTCGGCCGGCATCAGCGACAAAGGATTTGAAAGTTCTTCAACCAGATTCTGCTTATCGAGGAGGAAGAGCTTCCCGGATGCGTCCCTCATCTGTAACGAGTATGAGTCCTCGTTGAGCCGGATTCCACGGATCTCCTGCCCGTCACGCGTCTTGACCACGAGAGTGCCGGGTGTGCGCTGGCCCCTGGTGTTCGGGTCCAGAATCTTCTGGCGGAGCGTCTCCGCTGAGTGTCTGCCCGCAGCCGACAGATCCGGTCCCACGATTCCGCCCCGTCCATTAACCTCATGGCAGGTATTGCAGGCGGCTTTGCCGTAGAAAATCTGCTCGCCGGCTAGCACATTGCCCGCAGGCCGCTCGTTGGTCGAGACACTGCCGGCGCTCAGGCTTCCAATATAGGATACGAGCTGCCAGACCTGATCGGACGTCAACCTTGAAAAGGGTGCCATCGAGGTTCCGGCAATTCCGTTTCGAATGTTCTGAAATATTTCGCCGTCCTTGCTTCCATGGCGAAGCGTTCCTTTGAACAGTGCCGGACCTCTGTCGCCTCGCCCCTCTCCTCCGTGACACGATTGGCAAGTCTGTTCATAAAGCCGCTTTCCCGCACTGATCGCAGCGCGATTTCCGGCAAGTGGATTCTTTTCGTTCTCCGGAGTGTGCTGTCCCGCAAAAAGGAGTCGAGGGGTTGAACACAGTAACACAAGGCACCAGACCCGCATTGAGAGCAGAGGCCTATCGCTCAACTCAAAATGTCGAATGCGAAACGACCAACGCGAAACGCGAAACGCCATTTGTTGTACCATCCTTGAATTCAGTCTTTCCCGGATCGGAGATCCACCAATGGCCCAACTCAAAACGCCGAACGAGAAATGCGAAACGTGTTTCTATGAAATAAGTAGCCTGTCGTGGGCATACTTGAAACAAGCCTTGACGTTCTCCTCCTCGATACGAACTCGCTCTGTGTTTGCAAGGTTAGAGACGGTGGGCAACGGGGACGCACTGCCGCTATGCTCGTGCACCAATTTGAGAGTCCGGGCCAGAAACTTCCCATTGCGCTCCGGGAAGACCGTCCAATATTGCGGCGTCAAACAAGGAACTTTGAGCGGATCGCGAGTAATCATCTCCAGCGAGAAGTGGATGCCCGAATTGGCCTTCTGAAGCGTCGACACCATCCGAGGCAGGTCCAGAAATCCCACACCGAGCGGCACTTCAGACAGCAGGAAACCGTCCGCGTAGGGCTTCACGCCCATATCCTTGACGTGCGTGCTCCTGGCGTATGGAGCGAGCGTCTCTACGGTCTCCATCGGGTCGTCGAGGAGCGCGATGTTGTTTCCGAAGTCCACGCAGACACCGAGGTACTCGCTGGAATAGGTCCTGAGCAGACGCTGCATTTCTTCGAGGGTCCAATCCTTGTGGTTCTCGATCGCGAGGGTAATCTTCTGCCGCTCGAGAATCGGAACCACCAGCCTGAGTGCCTCGTAGCTCTGGTCCACCCATTTCTTCCATTCGGCAAGCGTAGTGAAAGTTTCGTAGCGGCGGCCACTGAGCATGGCGCCCCGCACGACCCTGGCCCCGGCAGCCTTTGCGTCGATCAAGCTCCGCTCGAAGGCGGCCGCATCCCCGTTGCGCGGAACCGACACCATGCCCTCGATCCACATGCCGAGTTGCTCGGCTCTGGAGCGCAGCTTTGCGAGATCGCCGTTGACCTGAGTCTGAATGCCGCCAGCTCCCAGTGCGCTGCACTTCTCGAGGAATTCGTATGCGTCCCTTCCCTGCGGCCGATTACCCGTTTGTGATGTTGCAGGCGGCGCGAATGACGTAGAGGCAATACCCATTCGATTCTGTGGAGCCTTCGTGTCGTCAGCGGGCAAGAACTTCGAGAGGGCCGTCAACGCGAAGGGAACAGCGGCGTTGTGGAGAAAGTCCCTTCTCGTAATTGCACCCTGTCGAGTCATCTTCAGACGGGGCAAGATCTCTTCTAATGCATTCATCGAATTCACCTGTCGTTACGAAGTATCGTGAAGGCGAAGAGAGTATCACCCGCGCCCACGACCAGGTACTGCGTGCCATTCAATTCATAGGTCATCGGTCCGTTGCTCACCTGTGATCCTGTGCGAAAATGCCAGAGGATGCGGCCCGTCGCCGGATCATAGGCGATCAGATTGCCCGAGGGATCGCCTGTGAACAGGAGCTTTCCTGCCGTCGTCAGGATCCCGGGACCGCTATTGCCAAAGGACCCGCTCGGATAGTCGTGGCTCCAAACAACATTACCTGTCTTGTAGTCAATCGCTTTCAGGACTGCCTGTGACAGCAAGCCGCCGCCGATTCCGCCATACCCTTCCGGGTTCTCCTCGGTGTCCGTCAGATACGCGACGCTATAACCCTTGCGTGCGTTCACGTAGAAGAGACCCGTCTCGGGATTGAAACTCGGCGGAGGCCAATTGGTTCCGCCGCCGCCCGGGATGTTGATCAGGGAGCCGTCCACCTTCGGCTCCTTTGCCGGGTCAGGAATAGGCCGGCCCTCGGCGTCGGCCCCTTTCGACCAGTTCACCCCAACAAATCCTTTCGAGACCAGATTCTTTCCGTTGGTTCGATCGAGCACAAAGAAGTAGCCGTTCCGCGCAGCCTGTGCGAGTAACTTGCGCTTCTGTCCGCCGAATTCCGCGTCGAACAACACCGGAGTCTCCACGTTGTCCCAGTCATGCGTGTCATGCGGCGAGGCTTGAAAGTGCCACACCAGTTTACCGGTGTCGGCATTCAGCGCCACAATAGAACAGGTCCAGAGATTACTCCCCTTGCGCCCCTGCCCCGCGTACACCGGATTCGGATTGCCTGTGCCCCAGTAGAGTAGATTCAGGTCCGGGTCGTAGGTGCCGGTCAGCCAGGTCATCCCGCCGCCGTGTTCCATAGAGTTCTTGTTCGGCCATGTATCGGCCCCGAATTCTCCTGGCCGAGGTGTGGTGTTCCAACGCCACTGGATCTCTCCGGTCTCGGGATCGCGGGCCTCCAGAAAACCGGGGACGTCCATTGCGTCACCGCCCACTCCCACGATGACGTGATTGCGAACTACGAGGGGGGCCATGGTCGTGAAGTATTGCCGCTTTTCGTCCGCGATCTTCTTTCGCCACCGCTCCTTCCCATCTTTCGCGTTGAGCGAAATAAACCAGCCGTCCGGAGCGAGAAAATAGAGCCAATCACCGTACATGCCTACGCCCCGGTTGCCGACCAGGTGTCCGCCTTTGTCCTGCCAGGCGTAGTGCCATAGTTCGTCGCCCGTGCGCGCGTCAACGGCCCACACGTGGTTGGGAATGGTGAAGTAGAGAACAGAGTTCACAAGGAGCGGCGTCGACTTGATCTCCGGGATCCCGACGCCTCTCTGTGGGCCGACATTCGTGTGATAGATCCAATTCACGGCAAGGGAATTGATGTTGGCGCTGTTGATCTGCGACAGAGCGCTGTATCGTCGGCCGGAATAGTCCCCGTTGTAAGTCGGCCACGCATCGGACAGCGGTTTTAGCAGACTCCGAGAGTCGAGACCTTGCCCGAGACCTGCACTTGAAAGCAACACAAGCGAGAGAGCGGCTACAAAGTTGTGAAGTCTCATTTCAGTGTCACCAGGTATGCTAAGAGATTGTGCATGTCCGCGTCGGTGTACTGATCGAGGAGCTGTCGATGAGCAATGAGTCGATCCTCGACTTCCACTCTCACTTTATCGTCGTCGCGCGACCACGAGTGATAATTGCCCGAGCTGTCGTAGATTGAAACGTAGAAGTCATCAAGGTGTTTTATCCTGCCCGAAAAAGCCTGTCCCGAAGGCAAAGTAACTGTGACTCTGCGTGCGCCGTCTCCGCCCGACGCAGGCCACAAGAATCTGGTTTGTAACTGGTCGGCCGGATACTTGCTGCCGATCTGGGCCAGGTCACCCGTGGGCGAATGGCAGGTGTTGCAACGCCCGGCGCCACTAAAATACGCTTCGCCTCTTTTGGCGTCGCCGGTGACGACGTTCAATCGTTTGTAAGTGCCGCGGTTGGCCGCCAGCTCTACTTGCATGTGGAGGAACTGAGCGATATCGTAACGTTGCGCTTCGGTTAAGGAAGGAAAAGAGGGCATGCCTTTATCGGGACGGCCTTTGAGTAGTACAGGACCGATCACTTCACCCTTCTCATCGTGGAGGACGAGCTGTGAACGGACCAGGCTCGGGCCTGCGGCTCCCCTTCCCTTCTCGCCGTGGCAGAAGGCGCAGTTGGGAGCGTATAGCTTTTGGCCGCGCTCCGCCGCGACCGGATCGGGCGCTGGTCCCAGCCCCAGAAATTCTCTGATATTACCTCGGCCACCCGGTCTATCCCCTCTGCCGGCTGGAGGCGGACCCTCCTGCGCGCTGAGATGCACCACCGTCGCAGCGAGAAGCAACATCAATACGGCCACGATACAGAGTTTTCCCAGGTGATACATGATGTCCTCCATGAGCCAGTTCCTGGAGTTCGCCATAGCAAAAGCCGCGCGCGCTGTCGGAACAGCAAGGCCGGCGCCGGCATAGAAGCCCGTTCAGTTGGCGGGCCGTCGTATCGCAAGGATCGACTCACGCTTTAATCCCTAACCCCTGTCAACGGAATCCTATAGTGGAGAACTAATATGACGGTCAATCTTTTGTTGCGAAACCTTCGGAACGGGGTAGCTGCAGCGCTATCGATCTGCGTCTTACTGGCTCCCGCCGCGTCCGCTT
>DASYSA010000649.1:0-11516 GCA_036003885.1 Blastocatellia bacterium
TGGCCGCCCAGAATGGCGGCGCGTTCCCGCATACCCAGCAGACCCAGGGAATTGGAAAGGGAAGGGTCCGTCTGATCGAAGCCCCGGCCGTTATCGCGGATCAGCAGAACCAGCCGGTCCGGTTGCTTCTGCAGGACCACCTCGGCCCGCGTGGCGCTGGCATGGCGCGCGACATTGGTCAGAGTCTCCTGGAAAATACGAAACAGGGCGGTCGAAGCGTTCGACGCAACCACTTCCCGAGTGAGCAGCCGGACCTTACACTGAATACCGGATCGGGCCTGGAATTCCTGGACCTGCCATTCCACGGCGGCCGCCAGACCCAGGTCCAAAACAGCGGGCCTTAGCTCTGTCGAGATTCTTCGAATGGATTGGATAATGCTGTCGGCCAACTGCCGCGTGGAGCGGATCCTTTCGAGCATCTGGCCGTTGCTCCGCGGCAGACGCCCCTCCAGCCAGGCGAGATCCATTTTCACCGCGGTCAACGACTGGCCCAGCTCATCGTGGACTTCTCGGGAGATCCTGGCCCGCTCCTCCTCTCGAACGGACAGCAGGTGCGCCGCAAGATTCCGCAACTGTTCGCTGGAAGCACGCAGTTCCTGCTCGGCGCGCTTCATCTCGGACAGGTCCGAAGCGATCAGGCAGACAGCCCGCGTGCTGTCCAGGCGGAGAGGATTCAAGGAGAGAAGGACGGACAAAGGGGCGCCTTTTCGCGATTGCAAATGGATCTCGCCCCGGCAGTTCCTTTGGGCCGCGCGCCGGAGTAAGGCATCCAGTTTGGGATGATCGTCGGGCCAAACCAAGTCCAGCATGGAAGAACCGATGACGCTCTGGAGCTTCGCTCCCAGGAACCGGGCAAAACGGCCGTTGCAGTGCAAGACGGTGTGGTCGCTGCTGAGAACGGCGGCGCCTTCGTTCATCCTCTCCACGAAAACACGGTAGGTATGATCGGCCCCCTCCAGGGTGAACACTTTCTCCCCGCCGTGGCCGTTCACAACAATGGCATCCACTTCGCCGGAACGAATTGCGCGGAGGGTTTGCTCGGCTTCGCTCAGGCGTGCGACCAATTCCCGGCGCGAAAGGGCCGGCAGTTTTTGCGGGGAGCGGTTTTTCTTCTTCTCAGCCAACCTCTTTCCGCCTTCCGCCCAGCTATTCCTCCCGCATTCCCATGTCCAGTCCGAAGAGCACTTTTTTCAGGTTTGACAGGTCCCCAATGAGCCTTCGAGGCGGGGGCGGGAGCCGTTTAATGAGCGTGGGCACCGCCACAATCTGCTCGTCCCTGGCCAGATTCGGCTGCTGGTAAATGTCGATGACTTCCAGGTCATACTGATTCTTCAAGTGCTGCTCACAAATCCTCTTGATATTCTCTACAGCCAGCGCCGATTTCAACGACGATCCGCTTACGTACAAACGCAAAACGTACTTTGTCTTGCGGGAATTGGAGCCGGGCTGCTCCAATTCCCCGGCCAATCGTTTCCGCTTTCCTGCCGGGCTGCTCTTTTTCGGGGGCTTTTTCATGTAGGCCTTCCTGAGCTGGGTCAGTCTACCTTTCGCAGATCCAGGCCCACCAACAGCTGCACGCTGTCGGACAGGTCTCCAATGATCGTTCGGAGCGGTCGCGGAAGCCTTCTTACGAGGGTCGGAATTGCTACGATCTGATCGCCGCGCGCCAGTTGCGGATGCTCCCTCAGGTCGATCACTTCGATCTGATAGCGGCCCTTCAAGTGCTCTTCACACAGCGCTTTGAGGTTGGCAAGGGCCCGAATGGACTTGGGAGTCTGACCCGCCACGTAGAGCCGTAAATTCCAAATCACCGGTTTCCGGGGGGCCGGTTTGCGAGGCCGCGCCCGAGTCTTCGTCTTGGTTGTCGGCATTCAGCGTCTCCGCCCGCCTTTCGCGCGCCCGTCCCTCTTGTAGGCGGAGGAGTCCGCTTTCCGGCTCAGCACCATCTGCACGCGGTCCTGCACCACTTCCTCGCCGAGTAATTCCGATTCGGAGATGGTCTGTTGAAGTATTTCTTCCTCCGCTTCAAACTCCGCCCGGAGCATGACCATGCGGGCCTCAAAGATCCGGCGCTTGCGCTCCAGTTCGCGCCGGTGAGTCTCCTGTTCTTGTCGGCGGAACGTGACGACTGCTTTCTCGCGCATTTCCTGCGACACCCGGGCGGAACCGGTCAGCACGCCCTCGGGTCCGAGGTAAACGTCCAGCAATCGCAGGCCGTCGTCCGTGAGCACGAATTCGCGAATCTGGTTGGAATGCTCCATTCCTCTCGATTTCAGCACGTACAGCGCGCGGTTCCGCTCTCCCCCGACCTCGATGTTTTTCAGCAGGAGCCAGGTGTCCATGAGGGAGGAAACGTCCGCCTCGCTGGCTTCCAATTCTCCCGCCGCAGTCAAACTCGTGAAAATCGCGGTGATCCCCTGGGTCTTCAAAAAGTCGACCAGCCGTGTGAGCATGGACCTCACTTCGTTCTGGGTGCTGACCATGAGCAGATTGGTAATCGGATCCACCACCACGATGCTGGGCTGGAAGCTGGAGATGTGTTTGTGGGTCACGAGCAGGACTTCTTCGATCCCCCCGTAGGTGGGACGCGCCGCATGGAATTGCAGGGGCCCTTTGCGGACCCATTGATCAAGGTCGATGCCGATCGAGCGCATATTGCGGACGACCTGCCGGGGTGATTCCTCGAACGCGAAATATAAGCAGCGCTCGCCGCGGCGGCAAGCCGCATCCACGAAATGTGCCGCCACGCTGGTTTTACCGGTTCCGGAGGTGCCGGACAGCAGAATGCTGCTGCCCTGATAAAAGCCCTTGCCGCCCATCATGCCATCCAACCGGTCGATGCCAGTCGAGACTCTTGCGGCGGACGCCGCATGGTCCAGGCTCAGTGAGGAAATCGGCAGGACTGAAATGCCCTGTTCATCGATGAGGAACGGATACTCGTTGGTGCCGTGCGTCGATCCCCGGTACTTGACGACGCGCAGGCGCCGGGTCGAGATCTCCTCACGGATACGATGGTCCAGGACGATCACACAGTCTGAGACGAATTCCTCGATGCTGTGCCGGGTCAGCTTGTCCGGCCGGTCCCGCTCGGCGGTAATGACCGTGGTCAATCCTTTTTGCTTGAGCCAGTTGAACAGGCGGTGGATTTCGGCGCGCAGGATAACTGGGTTTGGCAAATTGCCGAAAAGCGTTTCAATGGTGTCCAGGACGACTCGCTGCGCCCCGACCCTCTGTACTGCGTCGGCAATCCGAATGAAGAGGCCCTCGAGGTCATACTCGCCGGTTTCCCCCAACTCGCTTCGCATGATGGAAACGTGGTCCACGAACAGTTTCTTGTCCGCCACCAGCCGGTCCAGGTCGAAACCCAGCGAAGCGACATTCCTGGTCAGGTCTGGGATTGATTCCTCGAACGACACGAACACGCCGGGTTCGCCGTATTGTGTAGCGCCCCGAACCAGGAACTCCAGTCCGAACAGTGTCTTTCCGGAACCGGCGCCTCCACTGACAAGAGTGGGACGGCCGCGTGGCAACCCTCCCCCCGTGATTTCGTCCAAACCCTGGATTCCGGTGGGTGCTTTCGGCAGTGTTTTGGAAGATGGCCGGCTTGCTTTCTTCTTTTGTGCCATTTTCCTCATCCTTGCCCCGGACAATCGACGGCGGGTTGGCAGTGGCGGCAGCCATCGCTCTGCGGGTCGCCCTTACCACAAGGGGGCCACTCGGTCCCTTCACCATAGACTGCTTCTCTAGAAAAGCAGGCGTGAATTTTATCAGGATACGCGCAGTCGCGTAAAGGAAGGGATAGAAGTTTTTAGGGGAAGCCTATGCTCTAGAGAGGAGCGACAATGCGTTTTCTGAGCGATCGGGAACTCATCAATCAGCCGAGTTGAGGTTTTGTAAAGATTGTGAGTTGTGGAGGGCGCGACTGCGACGTTACGAATTGGGGGGAAGCACAAAGGTCACCGGTTCCCGCTGAACTATTTCCCATTCCGTCTAATATTGAACAGACTCCTCAGAACCTGATCTGTACTATTGAGCTGATTAGGTATGACTATGGAAGAGCAGACGCGATGGCGCTTCGAAGTCAACAATCCACTTACCTCCCGTGACTGGCTACCTTTGTGGGGGATTGACCAGGATCAACTCGTAGCGTCTCAAGAGCTGAGAGATGAGTTGAATAGAATAAACGCCCCGGTTCAACTTCGTATTGTTCGTAGCTCAGACCAGGAGCGGCAGCAGCCGGAGATGAGAACTACATCACCTTATGACGAGCGCGACACGTACTCCCCAAAGGGAACAGAGCTTCAGTAGTTATCGCGGGTATCGTCTTTTGCAGCCTACCGGGAGTGCTTTTCATATACACTCTGCGGGCGGAGCCGGGGCAGGGGATTTGGGTGGCCCTGCTCATTCTCGTGGTGTGTGGCGGCGTCTACTTCTTATGGCGATATGGTCTGGAAAGCGGTTTGAGCAGCAGCGCGAGAAGATCGCTCATTCGATTTCATGAGTCGAATCGCTTCAACAAGGAATCTGAAAAGGGCGCGTCAGTTTCGGACGCGCCCTTTCGGCCTCGCTCTCCTTGCTCTCCTTGTTAATAAGGCACACGGGTTAGCGGGTTCCTGCCCTTCTTCGGAACGACGGAAACAATCTGCCAGCCGTCCATGCCAGGAATATCCCAACCGGTGATCACCGGGTCTGAGCTCGAACCGAACTCATCGATGCGCCAATGCATAGCCGTCTTTCCCGGCACGTCCACATTGAGGTAATCGATCCTCACAGTGTGAATCATTGCAATTGGTGAGTGCATCATATCGCCCTCATAAAGAGCAAACAGGTTCGGGTTGGGCTTACTGATCTGATACAGAATGTACGTGCCTGCCGGTAGCAGGTAGTTCTGCATTCTCATCCTGTATGGGACGTTGATTGTAAAGTTCACCTGCTTCTGAAGCGGTCCCTGTGCGAGGCTGGTGCCGACAGGAGCGGCCATCACAACCAACAGAATCGCTAATTTCCCTAAGTGTCTCATAACCTTGCAAACCTCCTGTCCTTCTGTTGTCGCAAGCTACGTGCCGACCATAGTCTCCTTTTGCAGGGAGAATAAGGACAGGTGGGTGAATACAGATGTCGCGTATCTGATCAATCCGTACGATGGCAGAACAGCATTGGGTGTCGGGGAACCAATTACCCCGGAGCAGATTCAACAGTGGTTGGGCAGACGCCCGCGAGGTGCCTTAGGATCCTTCCTGGAACAGAACGCAATCCTCTGACAGTTTGAACATGTTGCTCAGGATGTTCGTGAGTCGAGGTTTGAACAGCGTCGGCATAATTAAAAATCCAGGCGTCGGTCGCGCAAAAACTGCGGCCGACGCCTGGAATAATCTCTTACTAACTTACCCTCACCGTCCTAGTAGCCCATGCCCTCGCCCATCCCGCCGCCGGACTGCGCGCGGACCTTATCAGGTTCCGGGATCTCGGAAATGAGGGCTTCAGTGGTGAGCATCAAGCCGGCGATGGAGGCCGCGTTCTGCAGCGCGCAGCGCGTGACTTTCGCTGGGTCGATAACACCTGCCTCAACCATGTCTTCAAACTCCTCGGTCTCGGCGTTGTATCCGAAGTTGGGGTTTTTGTCGGCACGAACCTTCTCGACAATCACCGAGCCTTCTTTGCCGGCATTCTGTACGATCTGACGAAGTGGCTCTTCCAGTGCCCGCCTGACGATAGTGACGCCGATCTGCTCGTCGAGATCTCCGGTCACCTCGCCGTCTTTGTTAGGCTCGAAAATCTTGAATTTGTCGAGCGCCTTTGCTGCGCGCAGCAACGCCACGCCGCCGCCTGCCACGATACCTTCCTCGACTGCTGCGCGCGTGGCATTCATCGCGTCTTCAACGCGGGCCTTCTTTTCTTTGAGTTCGGTCTCAGTAGCCGCGCCGACGCGAATCACCGCCACACCTCCGACGAGTTTCGCCAGCCGCTCTTGCAGTTTCTCCTGGTCGTAGTCTGACGTTGTGTCTTCAATTTGAGACTTGAGTGCTTTCACGCGACTTTTCAAGTCGTCGATGTTGCCCGCGCCATCAATGATAATCGTGTTTTCTTTATCGATCGTCACCTTCCGGGCGCTACCCAGGTCTTCGAGTTTGACGCTCTCGAGTTTGATCCCAAGGTCTTCGCTGATGACTTTGCCTCCTGTCAAAACGGCGATGTCTTCGAGTTGTGCTTTTCGACGATCTCCGTAACCAGGAGCCTTCACCGCCACGACGTTGAGTGTGCCGCGCAGTTTATTCACCACGAGGGTAGCCAGCGCTTCGCCTTCGACGTCTTCCGCAATGATCAGCATCGGTCTGCTTTGCTTGGCTGTCTGCTCCAACAGGGGCAGGATATCTCTCATCGAGGAGATTTTCTTCTCGCTGATGAGAATGACCGGGTTTTCGAGAACGGCCTCCATGCTTTCCGGATCAGTCACGAAGTAAGGAGAAAGGTAGCCGCGATCAAACTGCATCCCTTCGACAAACTCCAGGACTGTCTCCATGGTCTTCGATTCTTCGACCGTGATGACGCCGTCCTTACCAACTTTGTTCATTGCTTCTGCGATCAACTCGCCGACTGTCGCATCGCCGTTTGCGGATATCGTGCCGACCTGGGCGATCATGTCGCCTTTGACCGGCTTCGCCAGCTTCTTGATCTCCGCTGTCACTCGTTCGACTGCTTTATCGATACCGCGTTTCAAAGCCATCGGATTTGCGCCGGCCGAGACGGTCTTCACGCCCTCGCGGAAAATTGCCTGTGCGAGAACGGTCGCAGTGGTCGTGCCATCGCCCGCGACGTCCGAGGTCCTGGAAGCGACTTCCTTCACCATCTGCGCGCCGATGTTCTCCATTGAGTTTTCGAGATCAATCTCTTTCGCGACTGTCACGCCGTCTTTCGTGATCGTCGGGCTGCCGTATTTCTTATTGAGCACAACGTTGCGCCCCTTCGGACCGAGAGTGATTTTCACTGCATCGGCTAGTTGGTTGACGCCGCGCAAAATTGCCGCTCGCGACTCCCCGCCCTGAACTATCTGCTTTGCCATAATAATTACCTTTTCCCTTAGCCAAATTGTTGGTGATGCCCTTCAACGGAAACCGGTGTTAGAACACTACTTACGTTTGTTCTTGCCGCCGGCGGAGCCTGCCGCCGCGCCGGCCCTTTCGATGATTCCGAGAAGCTCGTCCTCGCGCATAATCAACAACTCTTCACCATCGATCTTGATTTCAGAACTGCTGTACTTGCCGAACAGGACGCGATCGCCCACCTTGACGTCCAGGGCCTGGCGGGATCCGTCTTTCCGATATTTACCTTCACCGGCGGCGATCACTTCACCCTCCTGCGGTTTCTCTTTGGCCGAGTCAGGAATGATTATGCCGCCGCGAAGCTGCTCACTTTCCTCAATGCGCTTCACGATGACACGGTCATGCAGAGGTTTAATATTGGTCGTCATAACTTACTCCGATCTCCTTTTCGATTCTTCTACCAGGAATTAGAGCCCCGGTACGCTAAAGGTTCTAAGCTTGCCTGCCTCATTGAGGCCGGTAATCCGCTCAGAGCTAGACCGTACAGAGGCACGTAACTTTGTTCACGGTTGATTGAGCTGAGGCATCAGGTGGTCTGGATAATTCCAGAGGATCTGAGAAGGGGAGTAAGCTAGGCTCCGGTTCCGCACAACCTTACGCTAGACAGAGATATAAGTCAAGGAAGGCCATATTCTGCACTTCGCTTAGAGGGCATCCAACTGCTTGATCCTCTCACGCACTTTTTGGCTGTAATGCTGTACCTGATAGGGGCTATAGCCTGCGGCATGGAACGCGTCGCTGATCTGTTTGTCGGAAAGTTGATTGAGCAATTGCCCGATCCATCTGGCGTGAGCGCGTGGGATGTCGTCGGCTATCTTGCCCATGCGAGTGCGTTCGCGGTAGTAGGGGACGTATGCTGCCAATACGATTGGTGGACGGCTATGAAGGGTCAGATCGACCGTTCCTGGAGTGATTTTTTCGATGAATCCGGACTCGAGATAGTCTTGCAGGTCTCCCTTGGAGCGGCTCCACTTGCCGCCCGTCTTACCGAACGTGGCACCCAGATCACTCACTAGATAACGCAACTCGCGCTCCCCTGAACTATAAATGCCATTGTTCACTTCCTTCAGATCCCAATTGTTCATCAGGGCCATCATGACTCGGAGGCCGTCAAACTGCCTGGTGCCGATGAAAGGGTTGTCGAACCAGCTCCAGGCATGCAGCTTCTTAGCGCCCTTCTCAATTAGCTCTAGCCTTGCCTGCTGAACCTGGCCGTCCCTGGAAACGTACTTTTGCCCGCGGCTCAGCTGGCGCATCCCGGCGACCCGTAGCCGCGGCATGTAGTAGTTCACATCCGTGAGATAGCCGACTGCCCACAATAGCCGAGTCGCTGCAGTCTCCGGTCTTGCCTCCTCGCCGAGCTTAACTTTCCAACGCACTTGCCGTGCATCCTCAATTATGAACTTCGCGGCGGTTCCGCCACGGTCCTCCTCGATGAATCTGAAAGGCGCTCGGGGTTGTCGTTGCTGCCCTCCAGGACCGTAGAACAGATTCCTTGTCCGAATATCAGCCGGAGGTCGCCACAAGACGGGTTGCCCATTAACCGGTCGGCTCCCTTTGTTGTCCGCACTGCTTCGCAATCCGTCGGAAAACGAGAAGACCGTAAGGAGAAGAACAATTGCTGTTACTACAACTCTCTTTCCCATGGCCGCAACTCCGTTCACTCTTGAGGTGAACGTCGCGAGTTGCGAGAGCAATCATTATGCCGACGAGCGAGAGGGTTTCCTCAGGTCGAGTGACATTGCCGACGGAGGCGGTACATCCGTAGCTACTGTTCCGTAGCTACTATTTCTAGACTTTGCTGGACTTGCTCCTGATCAGCCAGGATTGTGGCATAGAGTTTGTAGAAACGGTTGTAGGTTATCACTGCGACTTACATCTGATCGTGAGGAGAATGAAAATGATACAGAGTGACAGGAAAAAGAGCATGTTGGCTGTTCTGTTGATGGTTGTCTTCCTGATTTTCAGTTCCTTTTCGACTGCGTTTGCACATCGTCGTCCATATCGCCATACGCACAGCCGGACTAAACACATCGCGGTCGGAGCGGCTGTTGGAGCGGTCGGTGGCGCGCTTATCGGAGGCAAGAAGGGCGCATTGATCGGCGCCGGCGCCGGAGCTGGAACAGGGTATCTCGTACATCGCCACAAAATGCGTAAGCATCGGCGTCGCTGATACTCGCGATGCGATTGGACTCTTCGAGCGGGTTCCAATCTCAAATGATCAAGTCTTACGTTGGCACTCCTTCGCTCACAGGTGAGTGAAAAGGCGGGAACCGTTGAGGAATGGAGCCGGCGGGGAGGAATTCGACCCCCGGCTCTCTGATTACAAGAATCGTGGGATTAACTCTGCGCACTTCCAAAGAGCGTATTTTTCTGTACGTTTGGCCCTCTTCATTATTGTGAGGTTCAGTAGTAGCGCTCAGAGAAGTGAATCTCGTAAGCAAACAAGAATAGAACACAAAGGAAACGTCCAAGCATCCGGCAGAAGCGGCTAATACTGAGCGCATTCCCAGCCCACTTTGATCGGCTGAAGTAATAGCACGCCTTTGACCGGGTCGCTGGCAGGAAACGTTTTCTGCTTAAAGTCCGCCTCAGGAATATGAAAAAGAGCAAACTGTGGGTTTTGCTACTAACGATCTTGATATCCTCGGCCTGCAAGAATGCCTATTCAGTTGAATGCGCAGGGGGCGAGATCAAATCAAAAATGCTCCCGCCGCTGGATCGGAGCGAAGATAAACCATTGCCGCCTATGAATGTAAATGGAGTCACATTCCGACGAACGGAACAAATCGTAGGCGGCAACAAAGTGGTTATCCTCCATAAGACGGACCAGTTTTTTACTACAAGTTCGATACAAGCCAAATCCCTTACTAACTTCCTCGTGGGCGGGGGCTTTGTTTGCACTGATGCAAGCAATCCCTGGTGCGCGCCCACCGCCTTGACGACTTTTAACTGCCATGCGTTTGCGTTGGGTGATCGTGCGGGTTTGAGCCCGCAGGACTGGTTGGATGGCGAAGCCGGTCCTCTGACAGATGGCATTAATCCAATGGGCGCGCTCGTGTCTTATTACTTGAAGCCATACAGGAAGTCAGGAAAAACTGCTCACGAAATTACTCGTTTGGCAGGTGATCGATGCGTCTGTGAAGGAGACGTTATTTGCTTTCTGCGAATGGATGAGAGTAACAGGCTGACATTTGTTCACTCTGGCAAAATGGTCAAGGTTGGAAGTCAGAACTGGGTAATGAGTAAGCTCGGCGAAAACCCCGTTTGCACTCTGCCTCTAAGAGACCTTGTCGATGAATATGCTCCGATCTTCAGCTGGATCGAGCTGTTCAAGTGACTAACCAGACTAGCCGGAATCCAGCGGGCGCTATTCACCACATGAATCATTTCTCTGATAGTGATGGGCCGTCACTACACGATCGCCGTTACAGTCAACTTCTTTCCGACCTTCCGGGAGCGCAGGCATCCGACCTGCCCGTTCCAGGGTAAACACCTTTGCGAGAGCAGGCAAGATGCCTGCGCTCCCAGAGGCATGTACCTTCGCGAGAGATGGCGGTGGCCTTCCTTAATCGAAGAGCTGTGGCCGGGCTAGAATGCGGAGTCAACGGTCAGAAGCAGCCTCTTGTCGCGCACGCAGGCGGGCATCAGGCATGCGTTACGGGAGGTCCACCAGAAATCCAGAGAAAGAAAAGTCCACGTTGAAAAAACCGTGATCCGGCTCGCGATGGCCAAAGACAGTGATCAACGTTCCGGAATCAACGTATACCCTCATCTGTTGGCTTGCCACGAAATCATCTGCTCCTGGGAAACGAATCCCCTGAGAAGTTACCGGGAAATCTTGACGAATAAAGACACCGGGGTCGCTGGGGTCGCTGTAAGTGAAGCCGACCTGCAATTGCTCCCCGCTCGGGAGGAAAGCTTTCACCGAGACATTCTCGATGACAAGGCGTTTTCCGCTGGGCACAAAGAAGTCCGAACTTACGAAGGACTTGCCATTGGTGCCAAAACACTGAATTAACTTTCGAAAAGGATGCTTTGGCACGCAACAAGGCGGGGCCTTGATCACCTCCACTGGTATGGGAGGGACTTGATTCTGACTGTGGCTCACAAATGGCTGGGCGAGTATGATTGATCCGATCAGAATGCCGAATCCTACCGCAGGCATTACAGAATTCTTGATCTTCATCGCGGTTCTCCTTTTTGATTTGAAATCGCAAAACTCATAGATGCTCGACATTTTTCGCGACTGGTGGCTTGGGCCGAAACTTGATGAGCGCAAAATGTAAATCGCAGAATTCAACGGATGCGACCGGCAGCCTGAGCAGGTCGAAGCACGAAGATCGCAGCCGGCCCAGCCAGCGAACCTGGCTTGTTCAAAGCTTCCGCGCTACTGGTGTCGCGCCTGAACTGAAG
>DASYSA010000650.1:0-8732 GCA_036003885.1 Blastocatellia bacterium
GTGAGAACTCGTCTTCTTGCAAGCCTTCAATCGTCCCAAACCTCCTGAAGGGTTTCTGACTTGTCATTTGTCACTTGTCATTTGTAGGATCCCCCCAGGGGCCCGACCGAGAGCCAGCAGCCAGGGACAAGTGACAACTGACAAATGACGGGTCGTGCGAGCAACGCCGCGTCCACGGCTCATCGTCCAACTCATTCTGCTATGAAAGATCAATGACAAGTGACAAACCACAAGTGACAAATGACAACCGCTTCAAGCTCGTTCTCCTGCCGCTCTGTATGGCTCTCGCCATTCTGGGTGAGCCGGGCGCGAAGGCTCAAACGCGACATACTCCTTTTCTGGGCGCGGATCTGACATGGGCCGATTTTCCGCATCCGCTGATTGCCGGCTGGGAAGACAAGCAGCGAGGCGACCAGATGGCCGACGCTTTCAAGGCCGCGGGAGTTCGTTCGTTGCGATTCAGCTTCAGCGGCATCTACAGTCCCCGAGGCCCGAAAGCCACCACGAAACTCAAGGCGGAGAACAAGACGACGAATGAATTCCCGTGGTTCCCCTTCGATCAGTACGTCGACTTCATATCCTCACACGACCTCTCAACCGTTGTGGGGATCAACGTCGAAGAAGGTCCGGATGTAGCCGAGGAGATTGTGCGGGCCTTCATGAACCGCAGAGCCAAGAAGAAACTTGTTGCGATCGAGCTCTCAAATGAGCCTCACTTGAACTACCGACCCTGGCTGCCTGAACAGTACGCCGAACGCGCGGCCGCTGTAATCGAGCGTCTTACACCACTGGGCGTGCGCTTCGCCCTCCCTCTCACGGTAGGCAGAGAGCGCAACACGCCGACGAAGCTGTCGGACGACGAGTGGAACTCGCGAATGATGCGGGCGCTGGCGGTTCGAGTTGACCTCAAGAACAGAACGGATATTTACGGCGTGCTGCACCTCTACGCCGGTGGCGTCCGCGCCAGGAGTCTCGAGTTTTTTGACAAGGCGATAAGACAATTCGCTCCGAAGATGCGCTACCTGGTCACTGAATTCAATATAAGGTCAGGTCTGGAACACAACCAGCAACTGACCAACAGCTACGCCATGGAGTTCGCGCGCAAGCTCGCGGAGTTGATGGTCGAGCCAGAGATCGAGGCCATGTACGTGCACTCAGTTCCATATCATTCGATCATGTATTGGGCCAACGGCAAGCGGATCGCCACCGTTAGCGGCCAGCACGACTCGCGTCTCACTGAAGACGACCTTTCCCGTGGTTGGCACCAGACTCCGGCCGGAAGAGTCTATCGGCTCTATTCGGAGCTTGCCTGGAACGGAGAGGTAATCGCTTATGGCGGCAGCGACAAACAGCGGTACTGGGCTGTGAGACGAGCGAACGGTCATAGCGTGGTCACGCTGTTGAATGACGACGGTGGTGCCGCCAGGAGGAAGGTGAAGATCGAGGGACATGAACTGGTTCTGAGCGCGCCTTCCCACTCAATAGTCTGCTTCAGCATCGCAGGCGCTGAGATCGAGCGCCTCGTGTTGAATTGATTAGATCGCTCGCTTTTCTCCTGTCTTCTCTCGTTTGCGGCTTCTTAACCTCCAGGTATCTCTCCACCAGCAAATCTGGAACTTTCTGTTTTCTGAAGAGTTTTCTCTGTGTGACTTTGCGTCAGCCTGGCAGTTGATCGAAGCAGAACGAGAACCCCGGCTGATCACTTCGGGATCAACCATGATTATTGATAATTTCCCTGTTACCGTCCTTCGTTCAGAATTCTCAAACGCGGTTCATCGTTTCTGCGCTTGTCACTGCCCATTGCGTCTGCAAGAATAGGAACACCCGCAGTGGATTCTAGAGCCAGTACATAGTTGAACTGATGACATTGTCTAGAGCAGTGCTAAGCGGTGGGAAGAACAATGCAATGGGGGCAGTATTGTTCTGCTTCTTCGCCTCAGGATTGAGCGGGCTGGTCTATCAAGTCGTCTGGGTTCGCGAGCTGGTGCTGGTCTTTGGCGCCACCACCTTCGCAGTGAGCACGGTGTTGACTGCGTTCATGGGCGGGCTGGCGCTCGGGAGCTATTATTTCGGCCGCCGAGTCGAGAAGATCGCCCAACCACTTCGACTATATGGTTTGCTTGAGATCGGCATAGGCGCTTACGGGCTTGCAGTCCCCTTCATCTTTGCTCTCCTTCCCAGCATCTATCATCCCATCTGGCAGCGGCTGCAGCTATCGTTCCTGGCCATCAGCATAGTTCGCTTCGCCTTTGCGGGGATCGTTCTGATCGTGCCCACCGCCTTGATGGGGGCCACGCTTCCCGTGCTCTCAACCTACTATGCGCGAGACCGACACCGGATAGGATTTCATGTGGGCACGCTCTATTCGTTGAACACCTTCGGCGCGGTACTTGGCGCGGCGGCCACGGGGTTCGCGCTGATACCGCTTCTCGGAATGCGCGTGACTACCGCGACCGCCGCAGGACTGAACATCATGCTGGGGCTGATCGCATTGTCGGTCTCTCGAATGTATGAAGGAGCGTCAATCGCGCAAGAGCGATCTGCGAGCGATGATGCAACCGTGGCTGGCGACGAACGCGCGAGTTCATCCCTGGAGGAAGGCCGCGCGGCGGGGCCCGTCACGTCACTGCTCGGCAGGTTAAAGCCTCGACGTAGCGGCGGACGTGACAGCGGTGCACGCAAGGCGAAGGGAGGGACGCCGAGCGCCATTCGGAATGCGAGTGGCTTATCTGATGCCGAGGCCCTGGGAAGGCGGGGGGTTCTGATAGTGCTGGTGAGCTTCGCATTGAGCGGATTCATTGCACTCTCGTACGAGGTGATCTGGAGCCGGGTGCTTTCACTGATCATTGGCTCTTCAGTCTATGCGTTCAGCATCATGCTGACGACGTTTCTGATCGGGCTGGCGATTGGCGCATCTTTGGCTTCGCGCTACGTTGATCGGATAAGGATGCCCGTATTGGCGTTTGCTCTGATCGAGATCGGCGTGGGCCTGTCCTCGCTCGTTGGAGCTTATCTGTTCAATGATCTGCCCTATGTCTTTGTACAGGTCTATCGCTGGCTTGAGGGGTCGGCCCTTGGAATACTGCTCTTTTCGCGGTTCCTCATCGCTTCGCTGGTAATGATTGTGCCGACCCTGCTGTTGGGTTCCCTTTTTCCGCTCGTTGTTAGAATCACCACTCGCAGCGCGCACGTGGGCAGCACGGGCCAGACCGTCGGCAACGCATACGCAGCCAACACGCTGGGCGCCATTGTGGGATCGTTTGCAAGCGGATTTGTTCTGATTCCCTGGCTGGGGCTGCTGGGGAGCCTGAAACTTTGTTCCGGCCTGAACTTCGTCATCGCGGCCGCGCTCTTTCTGTCAAGGTCCAGCGAGTGGCGGGCGAGCGCAAAGTCTCGTGCCCGTTCCTCCGCGTCGCGGCTCCGCCTCGCATCGCCGTTGGCGGCGGTACTCTCCCTCGTGCTCGCCGCTATGGTTGCTGTGGCAAACCTGCCGTGGGACTCCGACGTGATGTCGAGCGCCGTCTATCGATACGCGCCTTCGATGAGCAGTCTGACCCGTAAAGAGCTGTTCGACTATCTGAAGCTCGGCCAGGGAGAGACCATCTTCTATAAAGAAGGGATCACAGCGACTGTAGCCGTTCAGCGGCAACAGGGCGAGCGAGTGCTCAAGGTCAACGGCAAGCCCGAGGCCTCGACTACGGGCGACATGCCGACGCAGGTTCTGATCGGAACGATTCCGCTACTGATGCGCGAGCAGACGGACGACGTGTTGTTGATCGGCCTCGGCAGCGGCGTTACCCTCGGATCGATCGAGCAGTTCCCGATCAGGCGCGTGACTTGCGTTGAGCTCGAGCCCGCCGTTGTCGAGGCGTCACATCATTTCGATGATGTAAACAATCGCCCGTTGGAAGATCCGCGCCTGCGGTTGGTCTCGAACGACGGCCGCAACTTCATCTTCACTACGGACGAGAAGTTCGACGTGATTATCTCTGAGCCGTCGAATCCGTGGGTGTCCGGCGTTGCAAATCTGTTCACGATCGAATACTTCAAGCGCGGCGCCTCGCGGCTAAAGGAGGACGGTCTCTTCAGCCAGTGGCTGCAGATCTACGAGATGTCGCCCGAGGACGTGCGGACCCTGATAGCCACCTTCCGCAAGGCCTTTCCGTATGTTTATCTCTTTCGCGGGGCGGAAGGGGATCTGATGCTCACCGGCAGCAAGAACCCCCGCACCCTGGACCGGGCCGCGATTCGGGCCCACCTGGCTGACCCAAAAGTCGCGGCTGACTTCAAGCGCATCGACACGACTACCGAGGGCGATCTCTTCTCTCGTTTCTATATGGGCCCCGAGGAACTCGGACGGTTTGGCGCGGGCTCACTCATCAACACCGACGACAACGCGCTGATTGAATTCAACGCCCCTCGTCGCGTGGGCACTACCGAAGAGACGATTGCGCGCAATGTGAAGGAGCTACTGATGAGCGCGACGTCTCCGCTCCCCTATCTCAGCGGCGGTTCTTCGTTGCCGAGCGCGAACGCGGAGTTTCTGCTGGCCGCTGCGGTGGCGGCGATCAAACGTGACGATCGGAGCCGGGCAGAGCAATTCATTTCGTACTCAGTCGAGACCTTTGATACCGCACAGGCGCATAGCCTGCTGGGAGAGATCCACTCTTCCCAGGGCGGCGAAGCGGCCGCGATGGATGAATGGCGCCTCGCCCTTGCGATGGATCCCAATCACTTCTACACACTGGTGAATCTCGGCAAGTTCTATCTTTCGAAGCAACAGATCAAGCAGGCCGTGCCATACCTGGAACGCGCGATTCAGATTGATCCGTCCAGCGCGCGGGCGCATCATCTGCGCGGGCTCGCTTATCAAGCCTTGGGGGAGAACCTCATGGCCTCGGTTGAGTATCGCAAAGCGCTGCCCGACGCGGCCTACACCCGAACCATCAAGACCTACTACTTGAATTTCGGCACCGCGCTGATTGCGGCCGGTTACTACGAAGAGGCCGCTCAGATGCTCGAGGAGTACACGCGGCTCTCACCCCGAGATCACGAGGGCCATTATCAGCTTGGAGTGGCATATGAAATCATGTCGGAGCGATCGCTGGACGAGGCAACCACCCTGCGCGCCGTGGAAGTACTGAAGCGATCGATCGGGCTCGAACCGAAGCACGCGATGGCACACTACTATCTCAGCAAGGCCTATCGGCGGCTTGAAATGTTCGACGAAGCTGACAATCAGTTCGAATTATACGAGAGACTTTCACCTTAGAGCGGAGTTCGAGGGCGAATGATATTGTCGCGGTGCGGATTCCGCACGGTTCTTGTCACAATCGCGCTTCTGTTTTGTGCGCCCCTCGAACGGCACGCCTTTGCGCAGGTCCGCGGCGCTGAGTGGCGCCTTTCCGGCAATGCTCCCTCGGCGGGCGAGACCCGGCGGGAATTCGCTATTTCATACTACATGGGCGGCGCGCGGACTCAATCGTCTTCTTTGACTATTTCGCAATCTGCACTCGCCACTCAGATCAGATTCGACGGCGTACGTTACCGCGGCCGGTCGCTCGATGGACCCCTCTACTACGGCATCAGGGGTGGAATGTTCACCGGGCGTTTTACCTGGTTGGGTTTTGAAGCCGAGTTGGTGCACTTGAAGGTCTTTTCCAACCCGGATCAGCGCGTTTCGGCCAGCGGAACCCATCTAGGCCAGCCGATCGATCGGGAGCTTCCCCTTGGCGAAATCGTCCAGCGCTTCAGTATCTCGCACGGGGTGAACCTGCTGCTGTTGAATGTCGTGGGACGCCATCGAATCAAAGCGGACCCGCACGGCAGGCGGAGCAGGATCATCCTGGAGGCGCGCTTCGGAGCCGGCTTGACCTTGCCGCACACAGAGAGCACGATCGACGAGCACCCGCAGGAGCAGTTCGAAGTGGGCCGCCTTGCCTTCCAGCTGGGCAGCGGTGCAAAGCTGCGGTTGAAGGGCGGTCTTTACGCGATCGGCGAGTACAAGTTTACACGCACGCGTCAGAGGGGAAGCGTCTTCATGGGTGAAGCCGAGTCGCTCCTCCGATCTCAGCATGGCATCGTTGGCTTGAGCTATCACTTCTAAGGCAATGTCTTGTCACAGCGGGAGCACGATTCTCGCGCCGAAGGTGTGGGTTGGGTGGTTGACATATGGCGTGATTGAAGGCGACCTGCGGCCTGCATCTTTGCCGTGCGCCCTGACTACATAGCGTCCGATCAGATAGCCAAGCGAGCCGCCTATGAGGACATCTGAGGGATAATGGCTGCCACCTGTGAATCTCGATACGCCGATCGCAGTAGCAACACCGTATGCAGCAATGCGAATGAGCGGTTTGTCGTGATACTGCTCCGAGACCACGGTCGCCAGTGCGAAGGCGGTTATGGTGTGGCCCGAAGGAAATGAGCTCCCGCCTGCCCAAAAATCTCCGTCACCCCGGCTTGGCCTCGGGCGCCTGGTTGCCGCTTTCATCGCGCCCCCGACGATGGAGCTATCGATAAGGGCCTCGAGTCCAAGCGCTCCTGTTTCTCTGAGGCGCTCGTTGTGAGTGAGCGCTCCGAGAGCGAACATAGAACCAGCCGTACCGAAGGTCACGTAGCCCGAACCCAGCGACGAGATGGCTTTGCTGCGGCCGAGCGGATCATGCCCGGGCGTGAGTTGATCCGACGCTCGCCGGTCAGTTGCAATCAAAACAGCGGTCGCGGTTGCAAGGGGAACAAGCCACTTCGCATCGCGTCGCTTGATTGCCAGAGGACTTCCGAAGATGGCCTTCTGATCCTGCACCAGAATCCTGAGGAAGTGGAGATGACTGCCGGCCTGAGCCGGATTCGCAGCCGTCACACTTTGTGCGGTGCTCTGATTTCCTGGAGCCTTCTGGTCTGTACGCACCTCGGGTTCACTAGTCGCAGGCACCTGCCCCAATGCGACAGCGTGGGTCAGCGCGGCAAAGGTCAACGCCGTCAGCGCGCGCAGCGAGTTTCGGAAAACTGAGTTGCTATTCAATTGGACTCCTGTAAAGCGGAACGTGGAAGCCGCAATGCTTCGTGGGGGTCTTGTCCTGCGCCACCTTGAAGGTCACACCAAAGCTACTAAGAGCTGCTCAAGCCCAGAGAGACTTCGATGGGTGAAAACCCAGAACTGCTGGAGGCGCGCCTACTCTATTCATAGAACCCATCTTTGTCAATGTATCACGCGCCTGCGTGAGGCAGGGCAAGTCGAAGAGACCTCCAGGTGGCGAAGTATTGGAGAGGGAGGCACGTTTTCCCTTGCGGCGCACATGGCAAGACAGGGATAAAGCCTTCCATATTTCAGCTTTCGTGTTAGAGTTGCGTGTGATAATCGAGTGGCCTTGAAGAAGAGGTTTGAAAGCAATAGGCCAGGTAGTAACATATCGGCCTGTAGCTTTGCATAAGATCTTCAGCGGTGGGTTGTGATAGCTGGTCGAAAGATAACTGAACAAATGCGGTGGAATAGCTGCAACTTTCCATGCTCATTTGCGTTCTGAGTGATAGCACCAGGCGCCGTCAGCAGCTATAGGAATCAGAGAAGGGGGCGTAGATGTCCATTCTTAAGAAGATCGCTATAGCCATCGCTCTCTTCTTTGTATTTGGCCCTTCTTCGCTCTCTGCTAATCCCATCCCGGATGCCATTTCCGGACTCGACGAGCACAAGGTCGTCAACGTCCTGGATGATTTGCTCGTTTTCTGGGACCAGTCCAGGGGGATGAGTCTTCGCCGGCAGCGTCGCGCGTGGACGCGGATGGTCGAGAGCAAGCATCGCGACTATTTCGAGAGGGCCGTCTATCGCGGCGCCGACGAAAATGAACGGCGCGTGATTCTGGATCAATTCCTGCTCCGCATTTCGTGGCAAATTACCGCGATTAGAGAGTTCAACACGACCGCACCCGAGCTCGTGGAGCGAGGACTGTTGGATTTCAAGTCGCGGTTTCCGGAATACTCTCAGGCCCGCGACATCTACATCGCTCCCAGCATGTTCATGTTCGACGGATCGGTCCGGCCAGTACAGAACGAGGAGGGTGTTCCGGATACGCTCTGTCTCGGCGGCGACGTGCTCTCCGATTATACCGCCGAGCAATTCCAGATGGTCATAGCTCACGAGTTGTTTCACCTCTACCACTTTGGCTTTTTGATGAGAGACGCGTCGCCCGCGGAATTCAGGAGTGGTCACATGCCGCTCATAGTCGAAGGTATGGCGGTGGCAGGCACAGAAATGATCTATCCCTATCTTCCCACATCCGCTTACCTCCACTTCTCGGACGATGAACTGGCTGCCCAGGAGGTTGACCTGATGTTCAGCAGCCGCCGGTTCCTCAAGCTTCTCGAAGATGGGTCGCCGCCCGAACAATTCAAGTCATGGTTCACCAACACTGCCGATCCCACTGCTCCGCAGCGTGGGGGATACCTGTTGGGGTACGAAGTGGCCAAACGCGTTCTTGCTACCTACACGATGGAGCAGATGGTCCGGCTGACGCCCGCTCAACTGCGAGAGCATGTTGAAGAGCAGCTGCTGGAAATGGCGTCGGACGAAATAATCGTCCTTGCCTCCGGGAACTGATCCACTCGTCTTTCTTATTCGTCGATCTCCAATAACAACCCCGCCTTTGGTGCTCCGGCTCGTTCGGGATAGGTTGAAACAAGTTGCTACGGGCTGACGCGCGCAGCTTTCGTGAGTTTGTCGGGCGTCGGCGTTAGGT
>DASYSA010000651.1:0-26463 GCA_036003885.1 Blastocatellia bacterium
CAGAATCGAGGGCCTGACCCCCGCTTGTTTGGGGTCAGGCCCTCGATTCTGCGATTTGCATTGTTTTGAACACGTTCAAAAATAACTATTGACTCCGAGGCGGCCCACCGTTATCCTCCAAATTGAACACGTTCAAAAAAGCTCAAGGAGGAGATTTATGGACATTCTGGTAACCACCTACGTCATCTACCTGTCGATCAGCATTGCGCTGACGATCTGGGTTGCTCAAACCCTGTTTAAGAACGGCCGGGTCTTCCTGGTGGATGTCTTCCACGGAAACGAGTCGCTGGCCGATTCAGTCAACCACCTGCTGGTGGTAGGCTTCTATCTGATCAATTTCGGATACATAAGCCTGGCCCTGAAACTCGGCTACGACGTCAGTACCGCTCGCGAAGGCATCGAAGCTCTCTCCTGGAAAGTGGGGCTGGTCCTGCTTACGCTCGGCGGCATGCACTTCTTCAACCTGCTTGTGTTCAGTCGCATGCGTCGCCGGTCCAGTATTCGCTCGTTTGATCCCCCGGTAAAGGCCGACGGATTCACTCCTGTTCACGGGAGGTAGCCATGCGCCAACTGACTGTCCTCTACGATCCTAGCTGCGGGCTCTGCAGGCGAGTACAAGCGTGGATGGTCTCGCAGCCGGCATACGTCGAGATCGTCTTCGTGCCGGTGAACTCTGACGAAGCCCGCCATCGCTACCCGGAGCTCAACCACAGTTTGACCCTCACAGACCTGACTGTGATCACCGATGAGGGAGCGGTATATTTTGGTCCGAAGGCCTGGATCATGTGCCTGTGGGTGCTGAGACACTATCGCGCGTGGTCGTTCCGCCTGAGCACGCCGGAACTGCTGCCCACCGCCAGGCGAGTCATCTCGATGATTTCGCAGAATCGGTATAAGCTGGAGGGCCTGGGTAAGATGCTCTTGCGAGATCCGAAGGCTCAATGAGACCTAATTCAGCGAAGACCTCGAAAGGCGAACAGACCAGGGCCTTGATCATCGACAAGGCCCTGGAGTTGTTCCGCGAGCGCGGCTATGAGCAGACCACGATGCGTGCGATCGCCGACCGGAGCGGGCTTGCGCTGGGCAATGCCTACTACTACTTTCATTCGAAGGCGCAGTTGATACTCGCCTTCTACGATCGCACCCTCGATGAGCACCAGGCAGCAGTAATATCTGCTCTCGAACGCGAACGCGATCTCAAGGCCAGGCTCCTCGAAGTTGTACGGACCAAGATCGCCACGATAGAACCATTCCATGAGTTCGCCGGCGCGCTTTTCAAAACTGCCGCCGACCCCAGGAGCCCGCTGAATCCTTTCAGCCGCGAGTCAGACGCTGTTCGCCGGGAGAGTATCGCGATGTTCGCAGCAGTGGTCGAGGGGTCAAATGTCAGAGTGCCGAAAGATCTGAAGGAAGAGCTGCCCTACCTGCTCTGGCTGTATCACATGGGACTCATCCTGTTCTGGATTCATGATTCCTCGCGCGATCGCGCTCGGACTCATCTTCTTGTAGAACGCACTGTCGAGCTCGTGGTGAGATTGATCAAGCTCGCGAGCCATCCGTTAATGCGTCCTGTTCGAAAGGCCGCCCTCGGGGTGGTCACGGAGTTGAAACGGATCGGGACATCGGGAGAGGATTTAGGATCTAGGATTTAGGATCTGGGATATTGGGATCTCTACTGTTTTGCCACCAACCCACGAAGGGAATCAGGAGCCTCAGGAATCCTAAATCCTAGATTATCCTGGATCCTAATTCCTAGATCCTAAATCCTAGATCCTACGGTGACACCACTATTGTCAGTGTTCCCGACGTGGCCGATGCCGGCTGCGAATCGATCACCTGTACCGTGAAGTTAAACGTCCCCGCCGCTGTCGGCTTGCCCGAGATCGCACCCGTGCTCGCATTCAGCGTCAGCCCCGGAGGAAGTAGACTGCCCGGGCTCACGCTCCAGGTGTACGGCTGCTTGCCTCCGTTAAGCTGAAGCTGGTAGGTGTAGTCGACATTCACATTGCCGGCGGCAAGCGCGCCGACGCTTACAATACTCAGTGGGCCCGCATCAACCACTATTCTCAAGGTATCCGAGAGCGCAGTTGCCGAGGTTGAATCAGTTATTCGAATCGAGAACGCGTTCGAGCCGACCAGAGTGGGCCTGCCTGAGATCACACCTGTAGTCGGATTCAATGTCAAACCCGGGGGCAGCGTCCCAAACGTCGCCCAGACATAGGGCGGGCTCCCCCCCGTTCCCAGAAGCGCGAACGAGTAGTCGACACCAGTCCGAGCCGAAGGCAAGTTGCCGAAGTCGACCACTCCCAGCGGCCCCAAGGTTATGACTATCCTAAGCGGATCTGAAAACACCTGCGTCTGCTCCGAGTCGACCACTCTCACGGTGAAAGTGAAGGTGCCGTCCTGCCTGGGTCTCCCCGAGATCAGGCCCGAGACCGTATTGAGGGTCAAGCCTGGCGGTAGCGATCCGCTCGCTACACTCCATAGGATCGGCGAGCGGCCGCCCGCATACAGGAGTTGGTGCACGTAGTCTTTTCCAGTTAGTCCAGGCGTCTGGTCCCCGGTGCTTACCACCCTGAGCGGCTCCACATCGGGCAGGATATTCATAGTAACGCTGGCAATGGCCGGAGCGTTGATCGAGTCAACGACCCTGATACTGAATGGGAAGGCGCCGAAGACCACAGGAGTGCCCGAGATTATGCCTGAAGCGTTGAGTGAAAGCCCCTGGGGCAGCGTTCCGGACAAAAGCGACCACGTATAGGGAGGCCTGCCGTTGGCTGCCATCAACTGGAAGCTGTAAGGCTCGCCCTTCCTACCCCTGGGAATGTCAGTCGTAATTATTGCCAGCAGGCGGTTCTGCACCTGGACCAGGCGCGCCCCCAGAATTGTCACGTTGGCCGCACCGTCGGTCACGCGCACTGCCAGAGTGTGGTCGCCATTGGTGAGCTTCGTCGTATCGAGGGCGAAGCTGAAGCCTGAGTTAGAGCCATTCGGGAACTGGCCCCATACGACGGCGATGTCCGGCCTCGCCAATCCATAGATCGCGTCTCCAACCTTCGTCCCGTCTATCAGCACTTCGACGGTGGCAACGCGCAGATTGTCTAAAGCCCAGCCGGTGCCGGTGACAGTGCCCGTCAGTGTAGCGCGGAAGTCGGGGGTCTCGAGGTTGCCGAAGGGAGCAAGCCTGTCAGCCGGCTTCACTACGATCGCAAGCGTGCGGATGGCGGTCTGCTGGGCCGCATCAGTCACCTGAACGACAAACACAAGGGTTCCAGCATCGTGAGGAGTCCCTGAAATCAGACCGCTGGCCGACAGGTTTAGTCCCTGTCCGATGCTCCCGCTGGCGAGGCTCCAGGTATACGGTGTAACGCCGCCGGTGGCCGATAGCACCTGGGTGTAAGGACGCTCGGCGGGTGTTTCAGGCAACTGCACGGTTTGAATCACGAGAGGCAAGGGCGGAGGACTGACGATGATGAACAGCGTCTTCGTGCTGGAGGTACCCACCGAATCCCTGACTCGAACAGTGAATGGGAACGACCCTTGCGCGGTGGGGCGGCCCGAGATCAGGCCGTCTGTCATCGTGAGTCCGCCCGGCAACACGCCAACATCGATTGACCAGCCATATGGCGCGACCCCTCCGCCGGCCTCGAGCCTCGCGTTGTACTGAACGCCCTGCAGAGCCGGCGGCAGAACCTGGGTTCGGACTTCGAGTGGCGGAGGCGGCGGTCCGACTTCCATCGTGAAAGGCTTTGATGCAAGCCTGTCATCCCGATCATTGACTCTTACCGTGAAATTGAACGTACCCTGCTCAGTCGGGACTCCTGACAGAATTCCTTCGGGCGAAAGCACGATGCCCGCCGGCAGTACGCCGAACTTCTTCTTCTTCTTTTTGCTCCAGGTATATGGGGGGCTCCCCGAAGTGGCTCTCAGTTCGACTCGGTAGGGGACGCCGATTGCCCCTGGAGTCAGCGGGGATGTGCTGAGTACGGTCAACTGTGGTGCGGGGTCAACATCGATTGAGAGTTGTTTGCTTGCTGACTGCCCGCTTTGATCCAGGACTTCAACCTGGAACTGAACCTCTCCGGGGGCAGTAGGGATTCCGCGTATGACCCCCGCTTCAGTGATCTCGAGGCCGGCAGGCAGGCTCCCCTGCCGCACGGCCCATCGATAGGGAGAGGTGCCCCCGAGTGCCTTGAGTGTCTCCGAATAGTCCTGCCCTATGACGCCGTCTGGAAGTGACGCCGTGTCGATCGTCAGTTGAGTGGTCACCGGATTGATGACTATCGAAAGTTGCGCCGTCACACTGGCGTTCGACGCATCGGTGAGCCGCAATACAAAACTTGAAGTGCCGGCTCGCTCCGGCGTCCCGGCAATCACACCCGACGACTGGTTCAAGGTCAATCCGTCGGGTAAGCCGCCCGACTGAATCGCCCACGTATAAGGCGTCTGTCCGCCCGAGGCTCCCAAACTCTGACTATAAATTGTGGCGACCGATCCCTTCGGCAGATCCCGTGTGGTTATGGTCAGCGCTGCTGACGGCCTCACTACCCACGAAAAAGCCCTGGTCGCGGTGTTGCTGCTCGCGTCAGTCACTCGCACTACGAAGGTGCTGGTTCCCGCGACGGTAGGTGTGCCGGAAATATCACCCGTTTGAGACATCGAGGTCCCTGGTGGAAGCGCTCCGCTATCGATCACCCAGGCGTAAGGCTCGGTGCCTCCGGAAGCAATCATCGACCGGCTGTAGGGAACGCCCACCGTTGCATCCGGGATACTGGAAAGTGCAATTGACAGCAGAGGCGTAACCGAGGGCGTGATCACCGCAGCGTCGGATGTATAAGGTGAATTTCCCGTGGTGTTGAACGCCCGAACACGATATACGTAAGCCGTGTTGGCGAGCACGGCGTTATCGGCATAGCCGGTCGAATTTGGGCCGATGGTCCCGATCAAGCCGAAGTCCGCGCTCGAACCGCCACGACGCTCGATCTGAAATCCATCTTCGCTCGACGATGTGTCCTGCCAGAGTAGATTCACCTGTGTGGCTGACGATGCCGTCGCTACCAGGCTCGCGGGTGCCGTCGGTATGGGCTTCGCCTGTCGTATGGCGTCGATCCAGCCGATCTGCGCAACGGTCCATGGACAAAGCCCGAACTCGTTTATCCTCATCATACACTGAGTCGATCCGGTCGGGTTGCAAGTCGAGACCTGGCAGTTTCCATTCATGGCCAGAGGCCTGATCTCTGGAGCGCAACTGCAACTGCAGGTCTGGTAGCCGGGCTGATCGTACTCATCACAGGCATAAAATATGTGGCCGGTCTCATGGCTGATTACACGCCCGATATTCCAGCCGAACGTTCTCCATAACGTCATCACATAGGGGCCGCCTAGATAGGCCCACGAGGCGCGGCCATCTTGAAATGCTGAAGGCGACGGATATGGGTTATAACCAACGAAGATTGAGAACCCCCAGTCGGCGTGGTGCTCGTCCCTTATCTGGCGGTTGAAAGACGCAACCCTCACAAAAACATCGCCCGAACTCGAACCAAGGCTTGCCATTACCCGGTCGACCCACATGGGTGCGTCGGCACCGGTGTGCAGAATCGGTTCATAAGGCAGCTGGCATACCGGATTGTTGGCGTAGTAGGGCAGCAGTGTGAATCGCAGCGGCCGGCCCAGGTTGAACGCTCTCGCTTGATCGACCCACCAGTTCAACCCGTCGACTGCCTGCGCAATCGCGGTGTCCTGATCTGCCTGGTTCCAACTGTAGTAGTTGGTATCGATAGCCCCGGTGCTTTCGAGCAGGAAGATTGCCACCACAACCGAACCGTCCATTATGTTGCTGTTGTCGAAGAACTGAGGAGTAATGCTCGCGAGCTTATCGAGCGACTTCTGAGCACCCATCGATCGCAGATTCCTGATGAAATCGCCATGGTCGAGCGGTGGCCGAGGCAACGCGCAGTCCACCATCGGCGGATGGTCAATGTCGCCTGCGGATTGAGTCTTCACTTCATTCAACACTTGCCGTGCTCGTCGTCCGGATGCAATGTCGTTGAAGACCCGAACGCTCAGTTGAGTGTCGCGATCTCTGAACTTCGCCGGGACGCTGTCAACCGGGGTGCGATGGATTGAGCGTATGCCGTGTCTTCCGATGATCCTGGCGCCGACTTCGGGGGTGATCCACCCCAGGATAGAGTGAGGGGGAAGGACGATGGCTACTGTCCCGCCTTGTGAGATGATGAAGTCGCTTGCCTCGGCGAGCTCCGCATTCGAGTCCGCGTCGACGAGAACAAGGGTATAGCCGGTCATCCAGTCGACAGGCGAACGCGAATCCTGCCTCCCGGTGCGTGGATACGCCGAAGTTAGAGGAGTGAGGATGAGGAACAAGCCGAACAGCAGAAATCCCACACGAAACATCAGGATAAAAACCTCTACGAGTGCCTCGGATCCACCGGTCCGATGCTGCAGGATGACCGTGGGAGGAGTTTCAAGTATTTGAACCGGCCTTCAGGGTAACTCACCTGAGGGTGTGCGTTTCCCGACCTCAGACTCTGGCACTGCATGCCGACACAGGGCCGTTGAAGGCTCCGGCGCTGAAGGGTGATTTGGAGCCAAGCAAGTTGCCATTCTCGATCCTTTATGAGTCCACCAAAGGGTTTGCTGAAGTCGTTCGCTCGCGAGTTTCGCCGGACTCTGGTCGGTCTTCGGCGAATCAAGGCCTTAACTCCGAACCATCGGGGACGCGATTATATGACAAGGAGGAGTAAGGCGCAAGGTGGTAATTTCCTCATCGATAGGACACTACTATTTGTGTTCCTTCCTGAGAGTTGACATGACCCTCTTCAATACACCTGTCCTCTGTGTTATGTACTTGTCTTCCGCGCGTCATTACCCTCCAAAACCCTTTCAACAATGAGCTTGACGCTAACGGGCCTCATTGCATCGATTCAATCGGGGGCAAATCTAAAGATGAGGGAAAGGAAATTGACGTCACGATTGATGATTTCGATCTTCTTGGCATTGTCTCTGACCGGTATCGGCGGCTGCAATTCGGCCGTAGATGAAACGACGACACCTGCTTCAAGTCCGGCGACCTCCGAGTCGAAGGGTGAGCCGTCACTACACATTCCCACCACAGAAGAACTGTCAAATCAGGAACAATCAGCTGGAGCGCCTGGACCCTCACATCTTCACGTTGACTTGACTCGGCTGCGCAATATAATTGCTCCACTCGCTGACACCTCATCTGATTGACCATGGAGGCTCGAAGGTTATGGATAGCACTGCAGCTTCGAGAAGGCCCATCGCAGTCGGCCAGACTCGAACGAAGCGCCGGTTCTTGAAGCGCGTTCTCTCTCTTCTTGTCGTCGCTCTGTTCGCCGGCGCGATCGCCATCGGATTGTGGCCGGTGGCGGCCGACCTTGCCGGCACTGAAAGCCTGACCGGCGTCGGCGAAGGCGGTGGCGGACTGAAAAAGCCGTTCCCGGCCATGATCGTTCTCGAAGACAATGCGGTCAACAACGACAAGAACGCCGAGAGAGTCGCGCTCGGCAAACTGCTCTTCTTCGATCCAGTGCTGTCGGGCGACAACGACATGTCGTGTGCGACGTGCCACCATCCTGACCTCGGCTTCACCGACGCGCGGCCGCTCGCGATGGGAAAAGGCGGAAAAGGGATTGGAGCCGAGCGGGCCGGCGGGTCTTCCACTCCTCGGGGCGCGCCCAGTCTATGGAACGCTGCCTACAATCATTTGCAGTTCTGGGACGGCCGCGCGGCCGACCTCGAAGAACAGGCTCAGGGACCTATTCAAAGCGATATCGAAATGGCCCAGAATCCCGAGGTCCTCGCCAAAGAGCTGAAAGCCATTCCTGAATATGCCCGGCGCTTCGACGCGGCGTTCGGGGGATCGAACGGTTCCATGATCACACTGGCTAACGTGGTCAAAGCCGTTGCCGCGTTCGAACGCGGTCTCACCGCGAACAACGCGCCATTCGATCGCTTCGTCAATGGAGACCTGAATGCGCTGAGTCCCGCTCAGCGTCGCGGATTCAATCTCTTCAGATCGGGAAGGACCCGCTGCTTCGAGTGCCACGGACTTCCGACATTTGCCAATCGAGACTTCAAGATCATCGGCGTGCCCGATTCGGATCCCGCCGACCCGGACTACGGACGATTCCTGGTGACCAAAGGGGAGGGCAACAAGTTCGCGTTCAAGGTGCCGACGCTGCGCAACGTCGTGCTCAACGCGCCGTACATGCACAACGGCAGGTTCAAGACGCTTCCAGAGGTGCTCGATTTCTACGCAGCGGGCGGAGGCCCTGGAGTCGGCTTCAAAGAGGCGAAGGTCGACGACAAAATTCATTCCTATCAAATCACACCTCAGGAGAAAGAAGACCTGATCGCCTTTTTGTACTCGCTTGTGGACGAGTCGAACCTCCCCGAGTTCCCGGATCACGCGCCGTCGGGACTACCGGTAGTTGCGCACCTGAACAATCCCGCGCGGGAGCTCGTGGCTAAGTACAACACCGGAACGCCTCAAGAAGATCGGGCCGAGCGTCCGGCACAAACGATCACCGTCAAAACGGGTGAGTCTATTCAGGCTGCCGTCAATCGCGCCCGACCAGGCGACACCATCGAAGTGATGGGCGGCGTCTACCATGAAGAGATCACTATCGACCTGGATAAAATCACACTTCGGGGGATCTGGGCCACCAGTCATTCGGCTCTGGCATCGGCTCTGGGTGGGCCGAACGGCCTTGCTGAGCTGCCCACCCTTGACGGAGAGAAGAAGCTATCCGATGCCGTGATAGCGACCGGCAGCGACTTCGTGATCGAGAACTTCAACATCCAGAACTATGTCGCCAACGGAGTCGTGGTCCAGCACGCTCGCAACGCGACATTTCGCAATCTGAATATCTACGACACCGGACTTTACGGCGTGTATCCGGTCAGCTGCACGGGAGTCACGATCGAGAAATGCATTGCCAGCGGGATTGCGGACGCGGCGCTCTACGTCGGCCAGTCACGCGACATCGTGGTTCGCGACTGCGAAGCCCACGACAACGTTACCGGCATCGAGATAGAGAATTCGATCGATGCAGTGGTCGAGAACAACTACGTTCACGACAACACAGGCGGAATACTGGTCTTCATTTTGCCAAACAACGTATCGAAGGCCGGCCGCAACTGTCGCGTAATCGGCAACCGAGTCATAAATAACAATCACGCTAACTTTGGCAACCCCAACTCGATCGTCTCCAACGTACCGTCCGGGACGGGCGTTATGGTTATGGCGGCAGACAACAACGAGGTGACCGTCAACGAGATTCGAGGGAACGACTGCTATGGGGTTGCCGTCTTCAGTCTTGAAGTGGCTTTTCCCAAGGGAACCGCCTTCGACGTTGGAGCGACTCCTGAGAATAACTGGATTCACGACAACACCTATTCCGACAATGGCCGCAATCCCGCGGGCGCTCTTGCTCGCGCGGGTATAAAGGGCGCGGACCTGGTGTGGGACCTGAGCGGATGGTCGAACCGCTGGCAAGAGCCGAACGCGACCACTTCGACACCGGTGCTCAAAGCAGGCTGGCCTACGATTGCGCGGCGCGCGTACTGGCGAGTGTTGCAGTTTGCTCAGGATTATCTGTAGTACGAGGATTTAGGATCTAGGATTATCTAGGATTTAGGATTTAGGATCTAGGATTTAGGATCTAGGATTCAGGACCTAAGGAATCTGCGTGTCCTGCCAATCCTTCATCGCTCATTGAGATCATCGTTGATTATCCTAAATCCTGAATTATCCTGAATCCGCACTCTTGAATCCGAGGTCATAAATCCTGATCCCAAATTATCCCGGATCCTAGATCCTGGACATCGTGGATAATCCCAGAGATCCTAATTCCTAAATCCTAAATCCTCGCTCCTGGCACTACCCATCCCCGTGGGAAGATAAATACTATTGACTAGATTTCGGTTGCAGGGATAATGGCGGCATCTGTCGCGCCCCTCGTGGATGTTTGTTTTTCCACTTAATTGTCCGTGTAGCTTTCGGACATCAGTCGAGAAGTTTGCTCCCTTCTTCGGCCCCGAGGCCAGTGGTCAGGCCGGTCTCCGCTTTCTAAGGAGCGTCCAGGCCGGACCGAAGCTCAGTACCGTAGCATCATGGCCGCGCAGACTGATAGCCACGTCGTGGCGCCAGATGAAGAGGAGATTTCTTATGAATTGGTCGACATTGTCCCACGTGATTGTAGAGTTCCGGCGAACTGCATGCAGGTTGGTTGTGACTGCCGTCTTCGCCCTGCTCTTCATCAACGCAATGACCGAAGCGGTTCCGGCGCAGCAATCGGCTGCCGATCCCAATGACCGCGAAACGATCAAGCAACTGTTGAAGCGAGTCGAGGAGCTCGAAGCCAGACTCAAACGAATGGAGGCGCGGCAGACTGAAGCTGCGACAGTAACACCTGACGCCGCGGCTCCTGCAGGAATCGCAAAGGAGGCAGAGACCCAGCCTTCTCACACCGGCCTCGACCATATGCGCGGCAACTCCCCGGCGTTGCAGATTCGAGGATTCAGCGACGTCACGTTTCATGCAAGCGATCTGCGCGGCGACAAACAGTCCTTCGCGATTGGCCAATTCGATCTGTTCATCACATCTCGCCTGTCCGAAAAGCTGAGCGTGCTCGCCGAGCTGGTACTGGAAGCGAACGACCGAAACGAGTTCGGTTTCGAGGCTGAGCGGATGCTCCTCAGCTATAGACCAAGCGACTATTTCAACGTCGCCTTTGGTCGCTACCACACGGCAATAGGCTACTACAACGCCGCGTATCACCACGGCACCTGGTTTCAGACCGCGACCGGTCGCCCGTTCATCTTTCAGTTCGAGGACGAGGGTGGGATCCTGCCGATTCATAATGTTGGGATATCTGCCAACGGCCGCATACCGTCCGGCAAACTCGGTTTGCAATATGTCGCCGAGATCGGCAACGGCCGCGCGAGGCGCTCCCCGCTGGTTGAACCGGTGCAGAATTCGGTCGACGAGAACCGCGGAAAGGCGGTCAACCTCGGCCTGAGTGCCCGGCCGGACTGGGCGCCGGGTCTGCAGGCGGGTTTCTCGATCTATCGCGATGCGCTTTCGCCGGAGGGGTTGCCACGCTTCCGCGAAACAATCGGCGCCGCGCACGTAGTCTATACTAACTCGACCTATGAACTGCTGAACGAAGCCCTGCTGGTTCGCCACACTCCCAAGGGTTCGGGCCGGCCCTTCAACACCGCGGGTTTCTATACCCAGATTTCGCGAAAGTTCGACAAAGCTCGACCCTATTTCCGCTATCAGTATGTAAATTCGCCGGACGGCGAACCGATCCTGGGTGATGTGGGGCGCGTTAACGGACCATCCCTGGGGCTGCGCTACGATGTGAGCGAGTTCGCTGCCTTCAAACTACAGTACGATCGAACCGGGCGGCGGGCCCTGGAACCATTTAACGGGCTGACTCTGCAGCTAGCCTTTACGTTCTGAGAGAGGAGGGCGAAATCATGTTCCAAAAAAACATTCTCACCCTGCTGATCTCGGTTGCGCTTGCCGGCGGAGCTACAGCCTTCCCCGGGACTGACACGCGGCGGGCGGGCGGCGGCAGCGGACTCCGGTTTGCAGAGGTGGACAACTACGCGAGACCTGCGAGTGAGGATCTGGCTATTATCGTGAACACCGCGAATCCCACGGACAGCCTCTCGCTGGCTCAACTCAGAGGCATCTTTCTGGCCGAGCGGGCACATTGGCCCGACGGGCAAAAGATAACGGTCGTCATGCGCGAGCAGGGCCAGCCCGAACGCGCGCTCATTCTACGAGCGGTTTGCCGCATGACCGAGACCGACTTTAATCAGTACTTGATGCACTCCACGTTCACCGGTCAAGTGCAGGCGGGACCTAAACTCCTCACTTCAGTCACCGGCGTACGTAAGTTTATCTTCAACGTTCCAGGGGCAATCGGTTACGTCCGCGCAGGGGACGTGGATCGTACAGTGAAGGTTGTCCGTATAGACGGCCGCTTGCCAGGGGACGACGGATACAAATTAAAGCTGGACGCAAGATGACCGGAGTGAGACTGGTAGTCACACCTGGCCTACGAGGGAGGAAGCTCCGACTGTCCTCCCAAACAGGGGTCAACACAGTCCGAGTGAGTAGTCAGGATCTGAACAAACCACCAACTGCCGTTGGTGGGATTCTATCTTGTTTCGCCAGGAGCGAATATCTATGACTGGTGGCAGGTGGTTTATCAACATGCGAAAGAGAGTGCACCTTCTCAAGAACTTCACTCTGGCATTCGTACTGATTGGACTGGGTGTTATCACCGTTGGCATCTTCGTGGTCAGCGACCTGCGCGCGACTGGCCGCGAGGTACGCCAGGTTTACGACCGATCTGTGAACGGCCTCGATCTCATTGGTGAGCTTCAGTACCAGACGCAGGAAGCCCGCCGCAGCGTACTTTACTCGCTCACGACAAACGATTCGAATCTGCAGATCGATTATGTTGACCAGTCGCGGGCGGCGGATGCTCGGGTGGCGGAGATGATCGATCAGCATTTGAGTCTCGACGATTCCCCCAATGAATCGGCGATAAGCAATCGGTTCAAAGAGGACTGGTCTGCGTATCTCAAGATCCGTGACGACATTATCGTGGAGATCCTGCAGGGCACTACGGGTCTGGCAACGGAACTGGACCTGAGCGCTGGGGTCCCCGCATTCAATAAGGTGCGGGACGACCTCCAGGAGATCAAGCGTATCCACAGAGCCGAGGCAGAGAAACAGCTCACTCTGGTCGAAGGCATCGCGAACCGTTCGCTCTTTAAGCTGATCGCGGTTCTCTGCCTGACGCAGTTGCTTGCGGCTTTTGCCGTCAGGATGATCCAGAAAGGCAAGATGCTGCAGACGGTGCAGCAGTCGGAGTCCCGGCTCCGCGATGTGGTCGAGTCGATCAACGAAGGCATGTTCGTGATCGACCTCGATGGACGAGTCGAGTTATGGAATGAAGCCCTGGAGCGAAGCACCGGACGCTCGCGTGGTGAGGTCCTCGGGAGGCCGCTGCTCGAGGCATTTCCGAGCCTCGAAGGGTCACGTCTCGGTCAGGCCCTGGTCGCTTCCACCGAAACAGGCCGGACCGAAGCCCTCGACGACGTAGCATTCGGCGATGATCCCGAGCGGGTCTTCGAGGTGCGCATCTTTTCCTTCGACGGCGGAACCACCGTCTTCATTAACGATGTTACGGAACGCAGACTGGCTGAGAAGGCTCGGCGCGAGACTGAGGAAAGGTACAGAACACTTGTCGACAACGCCTCGATCGGGATCTATCGCACGACACCCGATGGAAAAGTGCTGATGGCCAATCCCGCGATGATAAAGATCCTCGGATACTCCTCGTTTGAAGAGCTGGCGGCGCGGAACCTCGAGAACGACGAGTACGAGCCCAACTACCAACGCAGCAAGTTCAAGAAGACACTGGCGCAAGATGGAGCCGTGAGCGGGCTGGAGTCGGTTTGGAGGCGGCGCGACAACAGCGCGGCCTATGTTCGCGAAAGCGCGAGAGCAGTCCGAGGCGGTGACGGCGCCATTCTGTACTACGAAGGCACCGTCGAGGATGTGACCGAGCGCAAGCAGGCGGAGAGCGCGCTCCAGGACTCTCAGGCCCTGTTCGATTCCCTGATCAATAGCCTTCCGCAAAACATCTTTTGCAAGGATATTGAAGGAAGGTTTACTTTCGGCAACAAACAGTTCTGCGCCACGCTCGGGAGGCCGCTCAGTGACATCGTTGGCAAGACCGACTTTGATTTTTTCACGCGCGAACTGGCCGAAAAGTATGTGATTGATGACAGGGCTGTCCTCGAAACCGGAACAACATGGGATTCCGTCGAGAGTCACGAGACGCCAGAAGGCCGGAAGCTATACGTCCAGGTGGTGAAGACCCCGCAATACGATTCACGCGGAGGCGTGGTGGGTCTTCAGGGCATCTTCTGGGACGTGACGGAGAAGAGGCTTGCCGAACACGCACTCGCACGCGAGCGCGACTTGCTGCACGCGTTGATGGACAATACACCGGACTATATTTACTTCAAGGACGCAGCCGGGCGATTCAGGAGGATTAACAACGCACTCGCAGGATTGTTGGGAGTTGCCAACCCTGAGGATGCAGTTGGAAAGACAGATCGAGACTTCTTCGGTTCGGAGGCCGTCGAACAACTGAGTTTCGACGAGCAGCACATTGTGGAGACGGGTACTTCGCTGATCGGCAAGGTCGAACACGCCGTGCGCGCAGATGGGACCTCGCACTGGGTGCTGTCAACCAAGGTGCCGATCCTGGACGCGTCCGGGAAAGTGAGCGGAATAGTCGGCATTTCGAAGGACATAACCGAGCGCAAGGAGGCAGAGGAGGCCCTGGAGCGAAGCCTCGAGGAGTTCCTTGGTGTTGTGTCCGCGGTCTCGGAGGGCGACCTGACCAGACGCGGCGTTGAGGGTGATGACACCCTTGGCCGAATCGCGAGTTCGATCAACAAGATGCTGGACAACTTCGGTTCGATGCTGGCTCAGGTGAAACAGACCGCTCTGTCGGTCTCTTCGAGTGCAACCGAGATATTGGCTGCCTCGGAGCAGATAGCCGCCGGCTCCGACAGGCAGACTGACGCGGTGGCCGGCACTTCAAGCGAGGTCGAGCAGATGGCCGCCTCCATGAGCCAGGTGTCGCGCAACGCCGAAGCTTCAGCCGAGGCGGCCCGCAGGGCGCTCGTCACGGCCGAGTCGGGCGACCGAATTGTACTGGATACCGCCGAGGCAATGTTGAGAATCAACGGAGCAGTCCAGGAGACGGCGGAGAAGATGCGACTGCTTGCCAAACGCAGTTCCGAGATATCCGAGATCATCAACCTCATCAACGATGTGGCATCGCAGACGAATCTGCTTGCGCTGAACGCGGCCATCGAAGCTGCGCACGCCGGCGAATTGGGGCTGGGATTCACCGTCGTCGCTGAGGAGATTCGCAAGCTGGCGGAGAGGTCCGCCCGCGCGGTCAAAGACGTCAATAAACTGATCAGCTCCGTGCAGAACGAAACTGCGTCGGCCCTGGCGGCCATGGAGATCGGGATGAGGGAAGTCGAAGATGGAGGCCGTCTGGCGGAAGAGGCTCGGCGATCGCTACAGAACATTTCAGGTGTCGTGCGGCAGTCGGCCGATCTGATAGAGGAGATCTCGATCGCCTCGGAGGAGCAAGCCAGAATGACTCGCAGCGTGGCCGCCGCGATGCAGACGATCTCGGGCGTTACGGTGGAGGCTTCTGCCGGCGCGCAAGAGACGACACGAACGCTTCACGGGATGGTGGAGCTTTCCGAGCGGCTGAACGACGGGATCTCTCAATTCAAGATCCTGGACGACGCGTTGCGGGGTGCTCAGGCGACCGCCACAAACGGCGGAGCAAGGATCAACCGTCCCGGTTCTGTGGAATATCGATGACAAGACACACCACTGGCGCATTCCCTTGAATTGCTTTACAGCCCTGGCTGGAAGATTTGATGCCGAGCCTACGATTGGCCCATTGGGCCTACCGTGGATTGCGAATCGCAGTTAGATTTTGAACAGCTTGTCGAACGCCGAGCGTGGGTCCTTCGTCTCTACTGGCGCGGTCGTTGTCTCGCGCTCCACGGTCTTCTTCGGTTCAAACAACTCGCATTCGTTGCGCATATCCTTCTTTGCTATGCGCTCGGTAACCGGCTTGCGGCACTGAAAGCGCGCGCCGGGATCGAAACTCACGCAGTTCTTGCAGACGTGCAGATCGTTGTGACACTTTGGGCACTGAGCGTCGATCGCTATCCCTCCGACATCTATATTCACCGGCGTTCCGCAAAGGTGACACCTTGTGACCTCGCGGAAAGCTGGCATTTTGGGAGCACGCACTTCGCTCTTCTGAACGGTAGCTTGACGCGGTCTTTGCTCTCTCTCTTCTTGTTGGTATCCGCGTTGCTTATACTTTCTGTCCATAAAATCTCCTGTTGATGGCAGGCAAAACTCCTGTGTCCTTGAATCTCTATCCTTGGTAGCCGGAGGTTGAAGTAATCGTCAGCCGCGTCCAGCACGGTATTGGACGCCGGCGGTGAATCAGCGGAACCTGGTATCAGGGATTTCCAAGACCGATAGAAGTGACAAATCCCTTATACAACATCCGAAGCCAGTAATCAACCGCTTTCCATTCATACAATGCATTTATTTCCGCGACCGCCTGGCACCCAGAAACACTGCCCTGACGCAGATCGAGCGTCCGAAACCCTCCTCACTCCGGTTCCGCCGATGCCGCGGGCGCCGAAAGCTCAAAGCTGGGTTCGCAATCTTACTCACTCGAGAGCGCGGTGAAATACTCAAGTTTTCTTTAAAGACCCTCGCTGCCCAGTAATGACCGCTGAACAGCAGCATTCGCCCATGAGACTACCTGCGACCGCCCCTTTTCCTTTGAACAGCACAGGTAGCAAATCTGAGCCCCAACCGTTTTGCGTTCCGCGCTTGTCGTTTTGTGTGCCAGCACTGCCACAATGCCCTGAACGACCAGGAATGGTTCCTGACAATTCGTGATTTTCGTGCAATTCGTGCTCGATTCTTTGTGCTAGACTTGTACCGCGATCTCGAGAGCAGGTATCGCCTATGAAGAAGTTCAAGCTCAAGCTACTCGCCGGCGCGCTCTTGTTTGGAGCGTTTGCGGCAAGCGCTGACGCACGAGCGGACATACTACACCTGAAGCTGGCCACCGAGATAACACCCGCCAGCGCCGAACTCGTATCGGCGGCGATTACCAAAGCCGAACGTGACGGCTCTTCGATTCTATTGATCACTCTTAATACTCGCGGAGGTCTCGAGAGCTCGATGCGCGAAATGGTCGAAAAGATTCTCGCATCGAAGGTTCCTGTCGTAATCTACGTCGCCCCTGGCGGCGCGCGTGCGGCGTCCGCAGGTTTCGTCATCCTCTTGTCGTCCGATGTGGCGGCGATGGCCCCCGGCACCGGAACGGGCGCTGCGCACCCGGTTATGTCAGACGGCCGCGAGCTCGATAAGACTATGAACGAGAAGGTCGTTAACGATGCCTCGGCATTTGTACGCAGCCTGGCCGAAGCGCGCGGGCGCGATCCCCAGGCAGCCGAGTCCACCATTCGCACGAGCGTTTCATTCTCCGAACGCGAGGCTCTCGACAAACACCTGATAAACATCGTCGCACGGGACGAGTGGGACCTGCTTTCACAGCTTGATAAGCGGACCATCAAGCGATTCGACGGCAGCGAGGTAGTGCTGCACACCGCCGACGAAAAGGTTGTCGATTTCATCCCCTCACTGAGGCAGCGTCTGCTTATTGCTCTGGCCGATCCACAAATAGCATTCATCCTGTTTGCACTCGGCGGACTGTGCGTCTACTTCGAGTTTCAGCATCCGGGCGCGGTAGTCCCGGGCGTGGTTGGCGCGCTCGCAGTGGTGCTGGCCCTGTATGGCTTCCACATGCTTCCGATTAACCTGACCGGAGTCCTGCTGATAGGCGTCGCAATCGTGCTGTTTGTCCTCGAGGCCAAGGTTCAGGGCTTCGGTATCCTTGGCCTCGGTGGAATAGTCGCTGCGGTGATCGGCTGTCTGATTTTGATTGACGTTGGCTGGGACCACGAACTTCGCTTACCCCTCAGCCTGGTGCTCGCAGTCGTGCTTCCATTCGCGGTGATACTGATCTTCATGTTGAGGCTCGCATTTCACGCGCGGCACGCCAAGGTGACCACGGGTGCACCCGGAATGATAGGGTTGCTTGGGCGGGCGCAGACTCCCATCGCTCCTGAAGGAATGATCTTCGTTCGCGGCGAACTGTGGAAGGCGCGCTCCAAGATGAACATCGCCAAAGGCGAGGGTGTCCGCGTGATAAGCCTGCAAGGCCTCACCCTGGACGTCGAAGCGGAAAACGACACCGCGACGGCTCCCAGAGAGGCCTCCGCAGTCGATGAAGAATAGCTTCAGGAAGCAGCGATTATGGAGTGCTCATAAAGCAATCCGTCGTCGGAGGATTGGTCATCGATCGCGCAAGTTCGCTACGAAACTGACCAAAACCACTTCTTACCTCGCCCATGTTTACGTCGGCTTCCTTGGTGATCTGACCGATCGACATTCCGTCGACGAGCTTCGCGATGATGCTGTCGAGCGGCAAATCGATTCTGTCGGCAAGAAGTACAGCCGCAACGAATTGCCCAAATGGAAAATCAGTCAGCGCATCGAACTTTGCCTTAAGCTCTTGTCCTGTCCCAACGCCAGTCGTATGAGCAGCGAGTATACAAAACACCTTGTTTCGGCCGATCGCGTCAGCGGCTTCCTCGGCTTTCTTTGCAAGCTTGTTAGCCTCTTTGTTGAGCTGTTTCATCTCCTGCTTACTGGCGTTCTTACTCAGCTCTTGAGCAATCACAGCGTTCGGGGTCACCGATATTAGTGAAGCGACGACGGTCACAAGCAATGCGATCCTGCTGGTAGCTGATTTCATATATCCAACCTCCTGAGAATGAAAATGCTCGCCGTGCCGAAGCGCGCGCGAGCATTTACTACGCGTCTCACTTCGGCGTTGCCTCGACCCTGTCCCTTGACGGAATTTAGGCCGGCACTTTGCGTCCCTCTCTTTCGATGAGGGTTGCCACTTTTCGGTGAGGATGAAGACAAACTGGCAAGGTCAGTCTAAGCGACGAGGACTATCCTCGTCAATAATAACCAAAAAATCATTATCGTGAGATCGGTCGCTTGCCTAACGAGTCTAATTCCAAATGAAATTGAACCAGTGCCCTATCTTCTGATAGCCTCATTCTTTACCAACGTTCAGCGGGCGCAATGGCTTGCTCTCGCGAACGACACCAACTTATTGCGATTCCGCCCAAGCCTTCGCGGAATACGGCCCAGACGGGTTCTCTTTCCCTCAAGACCAGAGGCGATTAGAATAGGAGACTCTTATGGAACTACTCACCTTGCCGATCATTGCCGCGGCGATCGTCGCGATCTACGTGCTCAGCGTGATCAACATCCTGCCCGAGTACGAACGCGGAGTGATCTTCCGACTCGGCCGCTTGCTGCCAGAGGCGAAGGGTCCGGGCCTCATTCTTGTATTTCGGCCCATCGACCGCATTGTTCGCGTGAGTCTGCGAACAATCACCATGGACGTTCCGCCCCAGGATGTCATCACTCGCGACAATGTGACGGTGTCGGTGAACGCGGTGGTCTACTTTCGCGTGTTCGAGCCGACCAAGGCGGTGGTTGAAGTTGAGAACTACCTGTATGCGACGTCGCAGCTTTCACAGACGACTCTGCGTTCTGTGCTTGGCGAAGCCGAACTGGATGACCTGCTTTCGGAACGCGAGAAGCTCAACTCGCGGCTCCAGGAGATTCTCGATAAGCATACCGACCCGTGGGGCATCAAAGTGTCGATGGTAGAGATTAAAGCGGTAGACCTGCCGCAGGAGATGCGGCGAGCCATGTCGCGGCAGGCTGAAGCTGAGCGCGAGAAGCGATCCAAGATCATTCACGCTGAGGGCGAGTACCAGGCGGCTGAAAAGCTGGTCTTTGCCGCGAAAGCGATGGCAACCGAACCGATGGCGCTGCAACTGCGCTATCTTCAGACTCTGACTGAAATCGGAGTGGAGCAGAACACAACCGTAGTCTTTCCGATACCGATGAACATGTTTGAAGGCCTCATGAAACACGAGAGCAAATGAGATACGGCGGACTCAGGATCCGCCGGCCGCTCGGAGTATCAATCGCAGAGGGAGGCATTGATCCGGGAATATGGGACAAGTGCATGTGACGGTTAACAACAGGCAAGCGATCGCCGTATTCATCCTGGGCATTGCGTTCTTGCTTGCTGCCTTCTGGGCAGGACTCAACGTGGTAAAGCGAGATGCAATTGGACCGATCCACCAGCCCGATAATCCAGCGAGGCCGGGGCAGGCAACGAGACCCGCAGGGCAAGAAGGCTCAGCGCAGGCGACCGTTGAGCCTCCCGGCGATGCGGGCTACATTCTTCAGGTGGCAGGATTCGGCACGGCGGATAAGGCCAACCAACTCGTCGCGGACCTTCGACGCAAGTACAAGAGCGCACACGTCCAGGCCCCATCGGGTGATGATACGATCTATCGGGTGCTGATCGGTCCATATCCCACTCGCGCAGAGACAGACCAGGTCGCCGGCGAGCTCGCCGCACAGGGGATGAAAGGCGTGATGATTCTCAGCTGGCCCCAGCACTGAGGGGAGACCGCGCCATCACAGTTATGCTCATTCAGCTTGAAGGATTGAAAGACAGACCGGGACCGAGACTGCCTGAGTGGCTGCGAAAGGCTGCGCGAAATACCGAAGCCGACCACGACCTGAAGAAGATGCTCCGCACTCGCGGCTTGCACACGGTATGCGAAGAGGCGCGTTGCCCAAATCGCAACGAGTGCTTCGGGCGCGGCACCGCCACCTTCATGATCCTCGGGGATGTCTGCTCGCGCAGTTGTGGGTTTTGTTCGGTCAAGACCGGGCGCGGGCTTTCGATCGAATACCTGGCTCATGAACCCGAGCAGGTAGCCGCGGCCGCCGCCCAACTCAATCTTCGTTATATTGTAATAACCTCGGTCAACCGCGACGAGTTGCCGGACGGCGGCGCCGCCCACTTCGCCGCAACAGTCGAGGCTGTTCGCCGGCAATTGCCGCAGTCTCAGATCGAAGTTCTTACCCCTGACTTTAAGGGTAACCTCGATGCTCTTCGATCCGTGCTCGACTCAAGACCGGACACCTTCAATCATAACGTAGAGACCGTGCCGAGGCTCTATCGCAAGGTCCGTCCGCAAGCCGACTATCAACAGTCGCTCGAGGTGCTGTCAAGAGCGCACAGCTACTCACCGACTCTGCTAACGAAGTCGGGTTTCATGGTCGGACTCGGCGAGCGACCCGATGAGGTCAAGCATTTGCTTGACGACCTTCGCGTTCACGGCGTCGATGTGGTCACGATAGGGCAGTATCTGCAGCCAACCCGTCAGCATCTCCCGGTCGAAGAATACATACACCCCGACCTTTTCAATGAATACCGAATGTACGGCGAACGCCTGGGCTTTCGCGCTGTTTTTTCAGGTCCGCTTGTCCGCAGTTCCTACATGGCCGACCTGGTGAACGAACGCACAAAGGAGAATGCGAATTTCGAAATGCGAAATGCGAAATTGCGGAGCCTTTGAATCGTATGCGACTTGGACAACGCACAGCTCTTGATTCTCAATCCGAATTTCGCATTTCGCATTTCGCATTTCGCATTTTCCTTCGCGTGCGTCATACAGAGGATGCTGCTCGGCCCGCATTTTCGCGCGAAGACCTGCTGACGGCCCGGTTTCGGCTCGCCAAGGTGCTGCCATACCAGCGCTCCGCAAAACCGTTCATCGGCAACCTATCACTGTCGATCCTTTCGGGGTTGCTGCTGGTGTTCTCTTTTCCGGAATGGAACTTCTGGTCGCTTGGCTGGGTGGGCGCCGCGCCACTGATCATGGCTGTCGCTCGTGAGAGACGGTTTTGGCGGTCGCTCTTTTACGGGACGATCTCCGGCACGATCCTGTTCGCCGGATCATCGTCCTGGGTGACTTACTCGATGCACAACTACGGCGGATTACCGCTGTGGCTGTCATACATTCTGCTTGTGATTCTGGCCGCGTTGCTGGGTGTCTTCACCGGATTATTTGGAGCGGTGTTGGCACTCGCGGTGAAACAGTTTGGCGGCTGGGCTATTCTGGCTGCGCCCGCCGTATGGGTCGCAAGCGAGTTTGCGCGGATCGAGGTGACCGGCACGGGTTGGAATGCTCTTGGATACTCGCAGGCGTTTCAGCCCTTGGTTATTCAAATAGCCCGGTGGGGCGGCGTGTATGCTGTAAGCGCATTACTGGTTACCGCCAGCACAGCGCTGGTCTTTGCGATGATCTACCTCGAGAGGCTTCGGGGATTTCTGGTGCTGTCGGGCGCCGGAGTATTGACGATCCTGGTCATCTTTGGTGGCTATGGCGCGGTGCCCATCAAATCTCCCGTGAAATCAGTGTCTGTGATCGCGATACAACCAAACGTCCCAATAAGCGGGGCGTGGGAAGACCCGAGCTTCGAGGAGCAACTGCTCGCAACGCTCATATCGATGTCAGAGCAGGCGCTCCGGACGGAGACTAACGGGCCGGAGGGGGTGAAACGAGAAGGACCATCACTGGTGATCTGGCCGGAGACGCCGATGAATTTCAAGTACGAGCGCGATGCGGTGCTTCGTGCGCGGCTGGCCGAGTTTACAAGGCGCAATCAGATCTATTTACTGATCAACAGTTGGGCCTACCTCTCTGAGAACGACTCGTCGGAAACGGTGTTCAACAGCGCTATGGTGATTGGGCCTTCTGGTGAGAGGATCTCTCGCTATGATAAGATCGCGCTCGTACCATTTGGTGAGTACGTTCCCGCGCGTGGCTGGATTCCGTTCATGGATCGCATACCCGCGCTGGTGGCGGATGTGACCGCAGGCCGTGGCGACACAACGGTGATGTCGGCCGGAGAGGCAACGCTGGGAACGATGATCTGTTTCGAAGCCACCCGGCCCGATATTGCGAGGCGGATGCGACGGCAGGGGGCTTCTGCCCTGGTGCAGGTTTCCAACGAGGCGTGGTTTGGTCCTACGGCTGCGCCGCGTCAGTTCCTGGCGCACTCGGTCTTTCGCGCGGTGGAGAATAATATTGAGTTGATCCGCGCTACGAATTCGGGTCTCTCGGCTGAGATATCCGCCAATGGATACGTCGACGGCGAAACCCCGATATTTGACCGAGCGACGCGCCGGTGGCAAGTCATGACCGTGGAAGAAGCGGCCGACCGCCATGTGACCTTTTACACTCGCCACGGCGATGTTTTGGCGGGCGCGTGCGCGGGCCTTAGCGCACTTCTCGGAGTAGGCGCCGGAGTGAGCATGAAGTGGAAAGGGAGAGATTCAGAAGATGATTGAGGAGTCCAGATCCAGGTACGAGGAGTTGGCTTCGGGAGTAGCCGAGTTGCGGAGGTTTCTTTGACGCCGATGCAAAACGGCAGGAGCTGGCAAAGATTGAAGAAGAGACCGGGAAGCCCGACTTTTGGAGCGACCAGGATCGCGCGCAGAAGGCGCTCAGGCGACGCCGACACCTGGAAACAGCTATAGAGAAGTCGGAACGCTTTCGGCGCTACGTTGACGACGCCGCCGTTCTGCTTGACTTCGCCGTGGAAGACAAAACGGCGTTGAATGAGTTGGACGCGGTGCTGGCCAAACTCGCGACCGAAGTTGAAGAGTCCGAGACCGAGATGCTGCTGTCGGGTCCTAATGATACCCGTGATGCCATCGTAACCATCAACGCCGGCGCGGGGGGAACCGATGCACAAGACTGGGCCGGTATGCTGCTCAGGATGTACCTGCGCTGGACCGAGCGTCACGGGTTTAAGACCGAGGTCGTCGACGAACAACCGGGCAAGGAAGCCGGTATCAAAGGAGCGACCTTTACAGTACAGGGCGAGTACGCATACGGTCTGCTTTCGGCGGAGGCTGGGGTACACCGGCTGGTGCGGCACAGCCCCTTCAACGCCGGGTCGAGCCGCGAAACCAGCTTCGCTTCTGTATTCGTATATCCGGACATTCAGGACGACATCGAGGTCGAGGTCCTGGAGAAGGATCTGCGCGTCGACACTTACAGGTCTTCGGGCGCCGGCGGCCAGCATGTAAATGTTACGGACTCGGCTGTGCGACTGACTCATCTGCCGACCGGCATTGTGGTCACGTGTCAGAATCAGCGGTCTCAACATCAGAACCGGGAAGTGGCTATGCACATTCTCAAGTCACGGCTCTACGAGCTCGAACTCGAGAAGAGGAAGGCCGAGACGGCGCAACTCGAGGAGACGAAGCGCGACATTTCGTTTGGGTCGCAGATCAGAAATTACGTGCTGCACCCGTACCGCCTTGCCAAAGACGTACGGACCAAACACGAGACATCTGATGTGGATGCCGTGCTGGATGGCGATATCGACGAGTTCATCAAACAGTACCTGCTTTTCAAGAGCAAGGCCGCTCGCGGCGAGCCGCCCGGTGCCGCTTAAGCCGCTTAGATGGGCTCAGATGCCGGCAGGAGTTATTTCGTGTTACTCGACGCAATAATGCTGTAAGATTCGCAGTTGAGTCTTCGCGGACAGCGTAATGACTACCAGGTCGCGAACAAAAGGAAAGGGAAACAGGTCTCTGGCCAACGAGGTGCTGGCTGTAGTACTCGTGGCGGCGGCAATTCTGTTGCTGCTCAGTCTGTTGACCTTCGACCCGACCGATCAAAGCTTGAACTTCGTCGGCCCAAAACACGCCCCCAATAACCTGATTGGAGTCGTGGGCGCGAATGTCTCGGACCTTTTCCTTCAACTCTTCGGGCTTGCTTCCGTGGCACTCCCCATCCTGCTGATCCTCACCGCGATTCGAATTTTCTTCTCCGATCGCGCTGCAATGCCGTTTCGCAAGGCCGCCGGTGCAATCCTTCTGTTGATCGCGCTCTCAGGGTTTCTCGCGCTGTTCCCCAAGATCCCGATAAGCCTTCTCACGAGGCACGACAACGGCGGACTGGTCGGAAACATACTTGAAGGCAAGCTTGCGGGTCTGTTGAACACGATCGGGGCGGCGATAGTGCTCGGAGCTGCTACTGTGCTGACGCTTATGGTCACGATGGAGGTTTCGCTCTCCTCAATAGTCAAGTGGGCGCGATCCAAAATGCCCTCTATGCCTGTCAGGCGCAAAGCTGTTCCCTCGGTGTTTGCCGGGCTGAGCGCAAAGGTGATGGACTGGGTTCAACAGCGACGTCTCCTCGCCGACGAGCGCCAGGCTGAACGATTGGAGCGCCGGAAGCAAGAAGCCGTCGAAAAGGAACAACGCCGCCTTGACGAACAGGAGCGTAGAGAAAGAGCGCGCGAGTTGCTCACCGAAGAACACCGACGCAGGGAGGCCGAGGCAAGTGATCACGGTCTCCCAGAGTCTTCGGTTATGGACGCATCTGTTACCCATCCGCAACCGCGAGTCGTCTCTGAGCCAATAGTCGAGCCCGCGGTCTCACTGATCCCGGTTACCTCGTCCGCGCGCGGAGAAGGCGCCGCCGCGGTTCGAGCCTACAGAGCCAAACTCGAACAAGGGAGATCAGATCAGGTTCCGGAGATTACGATGGATCCGGATGTGGCCGAGATGATCTCGACTGCATCGATCGTGCGCACCGCGCCTCTGGAAAAGGAGGCGGAACCGGCAGGATCCAAGCCGGTCCCGGGACGCCGCAAGACGCAAGCCGACGCCGCCTACGGCTCGCGATATGAATTACCCTCTCTCGATCTGCTTGAAACTCCGATAGGTCATCACGAACAGGCCGAAGAGGAGTTGCGGGTGCGCGCCACCATCCTGGCAGAGAAGTGCAAGGAGTTTGCCGTCACCGGCCACATACACCGGATCAATCCGGGTCCGGTGGTTACAACATTCGAGTTCAAGCCCGACCCGGGCGTGAAGTACAATCGCGTGGTCGGCCTTGCCGAGGACCTCTGCCTGGCTCTCAAGGCCGAGTCGATTCGCATCGACCGCATACCCGGCAAGTCAACCGTTGGCATCGAGGTTCCCAACGCCAATCGGGAAATCATCTATCTGCGCGATGTCATCGAGTCTTCCAAGTTCCAGCAGCCCACTTCCAGGCTCGGTATCGCACTGGGCAAGACCATAAACGGCGAAGAGTATGTGGCCGACCTGGGGAAGATGCCGCACCTGCTTATCGCAGGGGCGACAGGTGCCGGCAAGTCGGTGACGCTGAATACGATCATTTGCTCGATCCTCTACAAGGCGTCTCCCGAAGAAGTCAAATTCATAATGGTTGACCCGAAGCGCCTCGAGCTCGGCCTGTACGAGGGGATACCGCACCTCCTTACTCCGATCGTCACCGACCCGAAGCGCGCGGCAAACGCGTTGCGCTGGGCCGTCAACGAGATGGAGAGCCGGTACAAGGTGCTGGCGGCACTCGGAGTGCGAAACATCGAGCAGTACAACCGGCAAGTACGAGAGTTGGTGCATCCTACTCTTTGGGAAGAAGAGGATCCCAATGCGCTCAAGCCGCTGCCTTTCATCGTGATCGCAATCGATGAGCTTGCCGATCTCATGATGGTCGCGCGCGGCGACGTCGAAACATCGATCGCGCGCCTGGCTCAGATGGCACGGGCCGTCGGCATTCACCTCGTCCTGGCTACTCAGCGGCCCTCCGTGGATGTGATCACGGGAATCATCAAGGCCAACTTCCCTTCGCGCATAGCCTTCAGAGTCTCTTCCAAAGTCGACTCGAGGACCATAATCGACTCCAACGGCGCGGAAGCGTTACTAGGGCAGGGCGATATGCTGTTCCTGCCTCCAGCCTCAGCCCGTCTGATTCGAG
>DASYSA010000652.1:0-8173 GCA_036003885.1 Blastocatellia bacterium
CTCAGATTGCCTGAAGAGGGTTTGAATATCTTTACGTCGGGGGTCCACTCACGTAAGTCGATTTCTCCGGGGTGCAGGCTGGGCGAGCCGAAGTATATGTATGCCGCCTCTTCCCTCCTGCCGTCCGGCGCAACAGCATTGAGCACGTCAGCAACTATTTCGTCTATGCCGTCGCCATTCAGATCCTTCGCCGCGTGCAGGCCACGAAATCTCGGCAGAGTGAACGAGGGGCCCTTCGGGGCGATGGATAAGTCCACGCGTCTGACCTCGAGGGTTCCTGATGACGGGTCCAGACTCTTGCCCCCGAATATGATTCCCCCTGCAGTCAGATCCAAGAGCGGCGGCGTAACCGACAAAAGGAGATCATCAATTCCGTCTCCATTGAAATCTCCGCTGCCGGCGACCGGACCGGCGGGGACTGCGATATCCGACAGCCTGCTCGTAAGACTGATCTGCGTTGGTAGAGTTCTCTCGGTTCCTACTTGAGTAGGCGGGCGAAGATTGGTCGGGCGAACGGAAGCTGCTGTGGCGAAGCCAAGGAACAGCAGCGCTAAAGTTAGTACCAGGGCGTTCCCAGCTTTTTTCATATCACGCCTCCTGCCGCGAGAATCCTGTACCCGGCAATTGAAACATAAGCAACCGTCCGTAATGCGTCGCTATTTCGCACGTTCTGTGCCACGCCGAGTTCCCGTGGAAGTTTCAATTCCTCGCGCAAAAAGAGCAGTCTTGCAATGATTCAAAGCCATCATGCCGTCCGCAAATAGGAGAACGGCGAGGCGAACGACAACTTGTCGGCAATAAATTATCCAGATCGGTTAGTTTATGTTCAGGCAGGACCACCCGGGACCGGCCGGGTCGAGAAATGATGAAATCCAGGTGCCAACTTAGGGACTATTGCCGCGGTCACACCGACTGGCCCTTCCACGTTGCCTCGTAGATGCCGCCTTCCGGCTCCCTGGGCTTTCCGGCAATGTCGAGGAATGAAAAGCCCACATCGGGGCCGTGGTAGGTACTGATGTCGATTCCGCGCGCGCCACCTTTCCCCGCCTGAAAGGTGTGAATGTTGTCGCGCATTGAGGACAGAGTGTTGATCCTTCCTGGAGCGACTATCTCGTTGTGAGTCTCGCGCACAAGAAAAGTCTTGCGCGAGGAGAATTCCGGAGCCTGCCCGATGATTTCGAAATTGCGTATGTGCGCCTCGCCTTCAAGTCCCACAGTGCACACGCTCGCGTTGGGATGGCAATGAGGCGGCAGAAAGGCTCGCGGTTCAAGCTGCCACTCGACGATGAAGAATGGCTTTCCTCGATAGGACACTCCGAAACTGACTGCAGGCTCCAGCTTTGCAAAGCGGCCGACCTTCGCTCTCGGAATGTCGCTTGTGCGGGCTCGCGATATCATCGACGCGAGCCAGTGCAGATAAGCTTCCTGACCCGGAGCCGATGAGTCTTTATGAAGCTCGGCGGCGATTGGAACGCACTGTTTGAGAAAGGCTTCCCAATCGAGTTGGTTTCCGGCCACAGAGCCGGTCGATTGCTCCATGCTGAACTGAGTTGCCATCCCACTTCCGGCGCTGCCGAGGACTACATACCTGGCGAGGGACGCCGGTAACCAAAGCATTCGGCGCCGAGTCATAAAGAAGCCGCTCGCGACTTCTCTCTTCGTGCCTCCAAGCGTTTCTTCAAGGTCATTCATCTGTTGGCTCCTGTCTTGAACTCCTGAATGCCTTCAACGAAGAAAGTGGACCAAGCCAATTCGAATTTCTGATTTCGCATTTCGCATTTCTGTCACGTCGCCCATCTCGCTTCGTAGATGCCGGGCTCCACCTCAACCGGCTTCCTGGGAAAATTCAGGTAAGGCGTGGTCGCACGCTTTTCCCTGATCCTGGTAGTGAAGTCAAGGCCACGACCGCCGCCGGCACTGGCCTGGAATCCGTGGACGTAGCCACGTTCCAGATTCACAAGGTTGACCTGGCCGGGAGTCATTACCTGGCTCTGCGTCTTACGCACCTTGAAAGTCCCCTTCGCGTCGAAATCGCGGATGCCGACCATCTCGAAGTTTTCGACTCTGATCTCCCCTTCGAGTGAGAGCGTAAGAACATTCCCATAGGTGTGAGCGTGAGGACGAATGATGCTTCCGGGCTCCATTCGCCAGTGGAGCACGATGAAGGGATCGCCTCCCGCATTGGCGCCGATGAACGTACCCGGTCCCGCTCCCTGGCCGCTGTCGCGCATTGCCGGCACAGGCACGTCACCCAATCTCACGGCATACGAGGCAAGTGTGAGAAGGTAACGATGCTGGCCCGCAAGCGATGTGTCGCTCACCAGTCTCCTTGCTACAGGGACCACCTCTTTCAGGAACTCTTCGTACGTCATCGGCTCACTGACCGGTCGTGCGAGGTGTCGAGTTGCAACTCCGGGAATCGCGAGTGCACTGAATGCAAGGGCAGCCGAGCTCAAGAAGCATCGGCGCTCCACTACTACGCCTGGAGAGACCTCGGTCGTTTGGCCGATCTCAAGCTCCTCCGTCGTGCCATATGTCATCTGGCGTCTCCTTCCTCAGCACTCAGCACTCAGCACTCAGCACTCAGCACTCAGCACTCAGCACTTGTACGACGCTTTCATCGCACGGCGAATGTATTGGAGCCGATTTCCGGGTGAGTTTGAGGTGAGTTTCAGGTGAGCAGCGAAAAATACAGCCGTCGGAGCAATTTACAAGCGAGCCACGAAGAGGCCGAAGTTTTCATTCCAACTCCGAATGCGACTATAATCGAGGTCGAACGACAGCGAAGGATGCAACATGCAGCCCAGGGTTTCTGAGGAAGAGACTATTCGGTTCGGCGAATTCGAGCTCGCGCTCAAGAGCGGCGAGTTGCGCAAGAACGGAAGCGTCGTTCGATTGCAGCCTCAGCCTTTCAAGCTACTCGTATTCCTCGCCTCTCACGCGGGTCAGACAGTCACCCGCCAGGAACTCCAACAAGCCGTCTGGGAGGATGAGACCTTCGTCGATTTCGAACACGGTTTGAATTTCTGCATCAAGCAGATTCGCAGCGCGCTCGGTGACAACGCGCAATCGCCGCGCTTGATCGAGACGCTTCCTCGCCGAGGCTATCGCTTCATCGCCGAGGTCGAAAGACTGAACGGTTCTCCGCTGGTCGAATCGAATATTCCCGACGTTGAAGTAGAGAAGACGGCAGACAACGCCGGGCCGTCGGCACTTCAATCATCCGCCAGGCGATTCGCTCTGATCGGTGTGATTGCCACAGCGCTCGCCGTAGCCGGCTACTTCACATGGCGAAGCTTCAACAGAGTTCCGGTCGCGGTATCCAAAGTCATGATGGCCGTTTTGCCGTTTGAGAACCTGAGCGGAGATACAGAGCAGGACTATTTCTCGGACGGAATGACCGAAGAGATGATAGCGCGGCTCGGCCGAATCCAGCCGCGGCGCCTCGGAGTGATAGCCCGCACTTCGGCGATGACCTACAAGCGGGCCGGGAAGGACATCGCCCACATAGGCCGTGAGCTTGGCGTTGACTTCGTGCTGGAAGGAAGCGTGCGCCGGGAACAAGATCGAGTTCGCATCACCGCGCAACTGATTCGTGTAAGCGATCAGACTCATCTGTGGACTGAGTCTTATGATCGCCCGACGGGCGACGCATTGAGCGTACAGAGCGAGGTCGCAGGTCAGATCGCAAATGCGCTCGCCATTGAGCTGCTGGGCGACAGGAGAGCCGATTCGTCCAATTCCGCCCCAGCGGTCGACGCGTATCTGAGAGGACGGTACTTGTGGAACAAGGGCGACCGGAACAGCGTCAGTAAGAGCGTCGAGTATTTCGAGCGGGCCATCGAGGTAGACCCGAACTACCCCGCAGCCTTCGCCGGGCTGGCAGACTCATATCGCCTGCTCGGAATGTACTACGTGATTCTTCCGGCGGAAGCCTATCCGAAAGCTAAGGAGGCGGCGTTGCGGGCCCTTGAGCTCGATCCGGCCAACGCGGATGCCCGCGTGTCCCTGGGGACCATCAAATTTAGATACGAGTGGAATTGGGAAGAGGCCGAGCGAGAGTTCTTGCGTGCCATCGAGATCAATCCAAGTCTGGGGATCGCTCATCACGACTACGCCTGGTTCCTGGTGGCGATGGAGCGGTTCGACGAAGGCATTGAACACATGAAGGTTGCTCAGCGACTCGATCCACTCTCTCCGCTTGCGAACTCCGATGTGGGATGGGTCTACCTGATGGCGCGTCGTTACGATGAAGCCGTCGACCAGATCAACCGCACGCTCGAACTCGAGCCGGCCTTCGGAGGAGCCCTGGCTTGCCTCGAGCGCGCGTACACGCGGAAAGGGCAACATCGAGAGGCCCTCGAAACCCTGTTAAAGGAGATTGGAGATGGAGGCGGGCGGGCGCGTGATGGCGACCCCGCCCAGTCAATGAAGTCGCTTTACCGCACCAGGCTCGAAAGGAGACTCGAAGCGATGAAGAGGGACCGCCCATCTCCTTACAGCATTGCGACGACGTGTATGGCAGCCGGCGAGCGCGACCAGGCGTGCGTGTGGCTTGCGAGAGCCTTCACCGAGCGCGATCCGATGCTCGTTGCGGCGAGGACCGATCCGGCGTTTGATCTTCTGCGAGGCGACGCGCGATTTGAGATGCTGCTCAGGCAGGTCGGGTTTGCAAAATAGACCAATGCCGCTTTAGACAGTGATTCTGACGCTTCGAAGCGTTAATATCAGTTATCGCTACTCAGCGCTTCCCCCGCAATGTGGAGCAGTACCATCACTCGCATCTCGCCTCGCTGGAATCGCTCAGCCAGAGATCGGGCTCGCTCAAAATCATCGAGGACGATCGGACCCAGCTCTGCCGCCAGTTGCTGGATCGAAGAGCTCAGCGGATTGCCGCTCCTGATGACGAACTCTCCGCCCCTGAAATAGCCCGAGATGTCGAAACCATTCAAAACCGAAGCCGCTGCAGCAAGCTCATTGAGACGATCTATCGCTGTTTCGACCATTGCAGCTTGCTTTCTGGGATCCAGTTGGCCGTAGGCATGCGCGATTTGAAGCTGGGCTCCCAACTGCTGGTAGTTCAGCGCTCGGTCTCCGACCAGTGTCTCGCCTTCACGAGCCAGCTCGAATGCAGCCGGCTTATCGCCCCTCGATGCCGCATTGACAGCCAACTGTGCGAGCATCCGCGCCCGCTCTTCCACAGAGGGAATCCGTGAGAGCAGCGTTCTGGCGGTCGCGAGGTTCTGTTGCTCGCCAGCCCGGTTGAACGACTGCCGATCGAGGTTCAAAACCATTTCGGCGCGCTGCCTGGGGTCGGCAATGTTTTCAGCGATCTGGCGCGCCAATTCCGCGTGCCCCTCATTGAACGCCTTCCATACTGCGTTCTGAACGAGATTATCCCTAACCTCTGGAGGCGCAGTCTTCGAGGCTTCCATCAAGTCTTCAGCGGTTCCGCTCTGAACAATAGCCTGATACTTCGCCCATGGTCCGCTCTGCGCTTCGTTGATCATTTCCAACTCAGCCATTCTCCTGCGCAGAGCGGGGGCCTGGCCAGCTGAAACGGCGTCGGGCATCAGGGCTGTCAACTGTCGCACAATGTCAGTTATCCTTTGTGGAGAGAAACGATGTGAACCGAAGTTCCTTGATCCCGTATCCAACAGGACTCTGATCAGGATCCCGCTCAACTCTCGGACGGACTGATCGTCCAGCATTGGCGGTTGAAGATTGGCCTCTTGTGGCTGCGCTGCTGCAAGGGATCGATTCCGATTACTTTCGATCCATCGTCCCAACAGCTCCAGCACCACGTACAACGCGCCACCGTTTAGGCTGAAGTCCTCGGTTCGAAGCCTGTTCAGCATTGCGCCGAGAAACTTCTGGGCTGCTACCTTGTCCGCGGACTGAAGTCGGCTGAGCAGGTTCGTCGCGCTATAGTCGATCCCGTTCTTTAGGGAAGCCTCGCCCATAATCAGCGCTTCTCCTGGATCCCTGGTCGCAAGTTCGGCAGCGACGTTCATCTCGAGCTGCGCCTCCTGAGCGACCTGCACGGAGGATGTTTGTTGCCCGAAAAGGGCAGAACGAGTCGCTCGCAAAAACTCCAGCGTCAGTTTTGGGTCGTGCCTCGTTACGATCAGCAGCATCTCCTGCCGAAGTTGTGCCGCAATCTGAGCGTCATTGATGGAGTCCGGGTCTTGGATGTTTATGGCTAAGATCAGCTCGCCGAGGCTTGCGGCCGCCTCTTTGAAGAACGACCGAGCGTGTTTCTCGTCTTGCGACCAAAGCAATTCGGTTAGAGTCATGTCGACGCGAATGCGGTTTTCGGGCAGCTTGAGCGCACGCATCTCTTCTACGATCTCATCGATGAGGGCAAGCGCTTTCTTCTGGCGCTCTTCCCGGATCTTTTTCTCCTCGCCGGCCCTGGCCGACGGTTGGGGGGACTGAGGTCGCACGATCGGAACTAAGACTAGAAGAACCAAAAACGACTTTGTGAGCTGTGTAATCACGTCAACCTCCTCGCAGGAACCTGTTGCTTCCAGGGTTGAGCGCGAGCCTTTCAGCCCGCCGCCATTGCGCGAGCAAACAAAAGGAGCGCTAATACTCCGTCAAACGCCGATCCGTCCGCCTTGTTTCCGATGCTGTGAACAGCTCTTCGGCTGCTCAGAAGAACGACTCGAGGAACTATGGCTTGCGAGATATGTGGTCTGCCTGTTTCCTTTCAGAATTCGCGAAGAAGGTGGAGTTGAATTGAAGGTGCTGTCTGAGTCGGGCTTAGCAGGCAGGCCGCTCTCTAAACGCCTGTGCTAGAATTGCCGCCGTGAACAGAGATCGAGTCAAGCGCCTGCTGGAAGAGACCCGCGCCGGAAATATCAGCATCGAAGAGGCAACCGAACAACTGACAAACCTGCCTTACGAAGACCTCGACTTCGCCAAGGTCGATCATCATCGCGACTTGCGAGTAGGCTTTCCGGAGGTCATCCTGGGCGAGGGCAAGAGCGCTGAGCAAATATCTTCAATTGCCCAGCGCATACTCGACCACAGCTCGAATCTGCTGATCTCTCGGACGACGGAGGAGGTCTTCAGAAGGGTTTCCCTCCTGGCACCGGAGGCTGAGTTTCACCGCGAGGCCAGGATGGTAGCAGTGATGCGTGATCGAACCGAACGGGGAGACGGGGCGATCGCGGTTATCTGTGCAGGCACCTCCGACATTCCGGTCGCTGAAGAGGCGGCCGTCACGGCTCAGACGATGGGAAACCGTGTTTCGCGCATTTACGATGTGGGGGTGGCGGGAATTCATCGGCTGTTTGCCTCGCGCGACGAATTTGCCGCCGCGCGAGCAATCGTCGTAGTAGCTGGAATGGAGGGGGCGCTTCCTTCTGTTGTGGGTGGTCTCGTGGCCGCGCCGGTCATTGCAGTGCCGACGAGCATCGGCTACGGAGCTTCGTTCGGCGGGCTGGCAGCGCTGCTCGGCATGCTGAACTCGTGCTCGTCGAACGTATCGGTGGTAAACATCGATAACGGCTTCGGCGCGGGATTTGTCGCCAGCCTGATCAACAGGAAGCGGTAGGAGCAGAGGTCAGAGGTCAGAGGTCGGAGTCCCAGGAGACTCGCCGCTGATCTCTGACCTCTGACTTCAGAGGTCCGGGCCCTGCCCCACGAGATAGCTGTCCAGCCTGGCGCGAAGAATCGCCCGGGCCTGCTGGACTCTCTTCCGCGTATTGTCGGTAGTGATGGCGAGCTGTTCGGCAATCTCTCGGTAAGCGGTCTCTTGCAAGAAGCGAAGCACAAAAGGCTGCCTTAGCCTTGCGGGAAGCTCCTCTACTGCTCGGCTGACGTAGCCGAGCATCTCACGCGACAGAAGCGTGTCCTCCGGCGACTTCTCGCTCGGCGGCGCGGGTTCCCGATCTGCGGCCAGCATCTCGTCCAGACTCACCGCTCCTCGGCTGCGCCTTCTCTTCTCTCTATGTATGTCCACGCACAAGTTCGAGATCAACCGAGCCAGCCATGCCCTTACGTCCGTGATCGTCGCGGCGTAGTAAGGAAGTTTTTCCCACGCCTTAAGCATCGCCCGGCTGAGCGCGTCCTCAGCGTCCTCTTGAATGCCGCCCATCTGCCTGAGGCAAAGAGCATAAAGATACTTCTGATGCCGAACCCATAGCCTCCAGAAAGCTGATGAGTC
>DASYSA010000653.1:0-8851 GCA_036003885.1 Blastocatellia bacterium
CACAATCAATTATCAGCGGGACATTGACGGTGATGGCTTGCAGCGCGGGACGCTGGTCTTAAATCGGCCCGAACTGCGGGCTGTAAGGCAGACGTTGTGGATAAAGCAAGGCAATGAGGTTCGCGTATACAGCTTCAGTGAATCGAGTTTTGAAGTGCGGCCTGTTGGCGCCGTCGCGCCATCGGTCTTTGAGCCAGATCCCGAGTTGTTGTCTTCAGCGAAGCCCGAAACTGGAAGCCCGAAATTAGAAACTGACACTTCGCCGTTACCCATTACCCCTATTTCCCCTGCGGCTTCAGCCGATCTGGAAGTCGAAGTCGTGCGGCAACTAAATCAAGTCAACGCTTTTCTCGGCGAGCAGATAAGCGTTGAGCGTACTCCGGAAGGCCATCTCAACGTCAAGGGAATTGTTGAAGCAGATGAACGCAAGATCGAACTGCTGCGGGCGCTTACTTCATTTCGCTCGAATCCTGCCGTCAAGATCGATATTACTACCGTGGGCGAGGTCTTAAAACGTCAGCGGCAATCTACGTTCCCACAAACCGCCACGAGCGAAGTCGCAAGCGTGAAAGGTGAAGCGCCGGTTGAGGCGGAGTTGCGCCAATACTTCTCCAAAAGAGGGATTCCCTCTGAGCAGCTCGGTCAGGAAGTCCAACGCTTCAGCAGCCGGGTGCTGAATCATTCTTTTCAAGCGCGCCGGCACGCCTTGGCGCTCAAACAGATCGCCGAAAGATTCTCTTTGGAAGATCTGCGCAGCCTCGATCCGCAGGCCAAGGCCAAATGGCAGGCGATGCTCGCTCAGCATGCGCGTGCCTTGCAGCAAGAGACTGCCGCGTTACGTCGGGAATTGGAGTCGGCGTTTCCACCTTTAGGAACGGCCAAGACGGGTGGGGCCGATATCAGCAGCGATGAAGCGCTGGTGCGTGCTTCGCAGCAACTCTTTGCCGTTGCCGTCGATAACGATGAAAAGATCCGTCGCTCATTTGCTGTCTATGCCGGCGCCTCAGGCGTGGTGCCTGTGAAGACAGCTCAATTTTGGCAATCGCTCGGCAACGCCGAAAGGATCGCGCAAGCAATCCAGAACCGCCAGCCGTAGCCTTATTGTTAGTGTGTTTTTGATCTGCATAAATCCGGGTTTTATCTGCGGCTGATTTTCTGATCTGATTTCTTTGGAGGATTGCATCATGACTAGCCCCGTTTCCAAAACACTTCGAGCTTTGTTCTTGCTCTTCGCCTTTTCCGCTTTACCCTTTGCCGTCGCTCACGCCCAAAGCACGAGTGCGACGCTCAGTGGCACGGTGACGGATCAGAACGGCGCTGCGATTCCGGGCGCGACGATCACAATTCTGAACACCGCGACATCATTGCAGCGCCAAGCGACGACAAACGATGAAGGTTATTTCGTGGTTCCACTATTGTCTCCCGGGACATACACGGTAAGCGCGAGGCGTGACGGTTTCGCTCCGCTCGACATTCATGTAACTCTAAACGTCGGAGATCAGAAGGCGCTGCAGATTCAATTGAAGGCTGGCGATGTCAACGCGACCGTCACGGTTGATTCGAGCGCGGAGTTAGTGAGAACTGATTCCGCCGTCGCCACGGTGGTGGATCGTCAGTTCGTTGCGAACATCCCACTCAATGGTCGAAGTTTTCAATCGCTGATCAATCTCACGCCTGGCGTCGTTGTGCCTATCGGAGCTCCTGCATTTGGAGGGGAAATTGGGGGGCAATTCAGTGTGAATGGTCAGCGAGCGTCGAGCAATGCATTCATGGTTGACGGTGTGAGTGCAAATGTGGGGTCTTCCGCGGTTCAGAATCCTGGACCACAAACAGGAGGTAATTTGCCGGGGCTTACCACACTAGGGACTACGCAGAGCCTTGTTTCGGTTGATGCGATGCAGGAGTTTAAGGTGCAGACCTCAGGCTATGCTGCCGAATACGGACGACAACCTGGTGGGCAGATATCGATTCAAACGCGCTCCGGAACTAGTCAGTTCCACGGCAACTTATTCGATTACCTACGCAATGATGTTTTTGACGCCAACAACTGGTTCTTAAACGCCAGAAGGCAGCCAAAACCGCCATTGCGGCAGAATGATTTTGGGGGCACCTTCAGCGGTCCGCTCTTTTTGCCGAGATTCGGGGAAGGAGGCGGTAGGTGGTACAACGGTCGCGATAAGACCTTCTTCTTTTTCTCTTATGAGGGTCTGAGATTGCGTCAGCCGAAATTCGCGCTCACGAATGTTCCAACCAGATGTTTGCGTGGGCTGGGAAGTTGTCAAGCGGGTCAAAGCGCAGCTGCCGTTGGTATTCAGCCCTTTCTGAAGTCGTTGCCGTTACCTAATGGGAGAGATCTGGGTAATGGATTTGCTGAATTCGCGTCCGGCTACTCCGATCCGTCCAGTTTGAACGCCACAAGTATTCGCATTGATCACGCGATTTCATCGAAGGTTAACGTATTCGGAAGATATAATTACTCACCTTCCAGCACAGATGCTCGAAGCACATTTAATCTCAGTAGTATCAGCGGCAGTGAGGCTGTGATTGCCACCATTACGCTTGGTGCAAATGTCATATTTACTGCTCGCAGCGCTAATGAATTTAGATTCAATTACAGTCGGAATGATGCTAGAACGAATACTCGACCTGACCCTTTCGGCGGCAGCGAACGGTTGGATGGAAGTCTTATTTGCCTACCACAGTACTGCAAGCCTCAAAGCGCTGGGAATGTTCAATTCGTATTACCTGGGGTGAGTGCCATATCGATGGGGGTTGCGAGCAGCATTGGTTATCAGCGTCAGTTTAATGTTGTGGATGGCTTTACTTACACGAAGGGGACGCATCATCTAAAATTTGGCGGAGATTACAGGCAGTTGCTTCCCGAGCGTGCCTCATTTGTCTACAGAGTGTCTGCATCTTTCACCACCTTCAACGGTGTACTCACGGGCGTGGCATCCAGTGCTGTTGCCCGTGCGAGTGTCCCGACTCAGCCCGTTTACACAAGCTTTTCTGCCTATGCTCAGGACACGTGGAACGTCTCGCAAAGATTAGTGCTGGACGTTGGCGTGAGATGGGAATTAAACCCCGCTCCGCATCTTGCAGGGAGTGACCAGGAGTTGGCGGTTACACAAGTGCGCGATCTTTCCACCATGAAGTTTGCGCCCTCCGGAACGCCCCTTTGGAAGACGACATACGGCAATTTTGCGCCCCGGGCGGGCGTGGCCTATTTCCTTTCGCGCGATGCCGGGCGCGAAACGATATTGCGTGGTGGATTTGGCGTCTTCTACGACAGCGGCAACGATATGGGATCCGTACAAGTGGTCTTCCACCCATTTACTGTAGCTAAGAATTTCACAAATGTCGTTTTTCCGCTGTCGCCTGCACTCTTTGCTCCGCCAACCGTACCTGGTTCTTTGGCGCCGCCCGTTCCAGCAACGATCTTTATTGACCCTACCCTTAAGCTGCCTTACACGCTGCAGTGGAATGTGGCATTGGAGCGGTCACTGGGGCGAGAGCAGGCGCTCACGGTGTCTTACGTGGGCGCCGTTGGCAGGCGATTGCTGCAATCGAGAAATGTAAGCCTTCAGTTAATCAACCCGAATTTTACGAGCGGCACTGTGGTAACCAACCTTGCAACTTCTGACTATCATGCGCTTCAAGCGCAATTTCGTCGTCGTCTCTCGCGCGGCTTGCAAGCGTTGGTTTCTTACACCTGGTCGCACTCGATCGATGAGGATTCGCGGAGCTTTGGCAGCGTTGCAGGTATTTCAGCTCAGCGCGGCAATTCGGAATTCGATTTTCGTCACGTTTTTGGAGCGGCACTGACTTACGAGATTCCGGTGCGTGAGAGGAAAGGTCTTGGGTACCAGCTCCTGCGCGGATGGGCAGCCGACGCTAACTTTCATGCGCAGTCAGCGTATCCCTTCGATATCGTTAGTTCTACGTTAATCGATCCAGTTGACGGCAGTCGGATCGCGATCAGGCCTAACGTAATTTCTGGCGTGCCTTTCTATTTAAAGGATCCCACAGCACCTGGTAGCCGCGTCGTTAACAATATTGCGCCAACAGCGAGTCAGGTGGCAGCTGCCGGCTGTGGCCCCGTGAGCGCATCGACGCCTGCAAAAGGCGCCTTTTGCACTCCCCTTCCTGGTAAACAGGGCAATCTAGGTCGCAACGTGCTAAGAGGGTTTCCAGCGTGGCAGTTGGACTTTGCTTTGCGACGGCGGATCAAACTTAGCGAAAAAACGGCGCTTCAATTTCGCGCTGAGGCCTTCAACATTTTCAATCACCCAAACTTTGCCGCGATATCGACCAGCTTGTCAGCCGCGAATTTTGGTCAGGCTACGAACACGGTAGATCAGACTCTGAATGGCATCAACGCGCTGTATCAGATCGGAGGAGCTCGTTCCATGCAGTTCGCGCTGAAGTTTGAGTTTTAAGGGCCCTACGGAATCCCAGAAACCAACTCGCCACCAACAACATCGCATGAAGATTCCTGTCGGTTCGAGAGATGAGGGTCCCCCATCGCTTACCGGAATAGAATCGGAAAACTGGAAGAAAATTATGCTGACTGTTAACAGGAAATCTACAAAGACAATGCTGCTGACGATAGGACAGATAATTGTCATAGCTGGAGTAGTGCGCGCTCAGAACGGTAACTCTAATGTTCCGCTAGTAGTAGGACCAAACGTGCAGATAAGCCAGGCATATTCAAATTTAGAACATGGGGAGAATCTTACGGCCGCCAGTCCGGAGAATTCTGGTCAGCTTTTGAGCTGTGCCGTGATCTTTCGTCCGGACAGTTTGAGATTCTCTGATCAGTACTGTTATGCCTCGTTCGATAGTGGTAAGAGTTGGCAACCGAGCGTGAAGATTGAAGACGGTGTTATTAATAGTGATCCGGCCGTCATCTATGGACAGGGAAATGATGCTTACTCTGTGACTTTGTTTGAACCTTCCAGCCAAATGGATCTGGAGGCGCTTGGGCATACAGATACGACGGCAGCCTGGGCTACAGTTGTCTACAAATCTATAGACAGCGGTCGGACTTTCAAGGAGTCGGCACGATTCGAGTTTATTGATCGGCCTTACATGACAATCGATCGGTCTAAGGGTAGATATGCAGGTCGCCTCTATATTGTGGGGAAGGAGCGGGTCTCGGGGATTTCAGGGGCGAGTATCTGGAGCATGAAGCTTTTTCACTCCGATGATGGTGGCAAGACATTTCAGGGCCCGACTGTAATTGCGGGTCCCGTTCCGCCGAATGGCGTGGTTGCTTCGTTCGGCTGCCAGGTGCTCTCTGATGGAAGCCTCGTAATATTGTTTTCAGCCAGGAGACAAGCCACTCCTCAGGGATCAACCGAGAGCGGACCCGATTCTGAATTGTATGTAATTAGATCAAGGGATGGTGGCCAGACCTTTAGCAGACCCCAAAAGGTTGGTGATAGGCGTTACGGAAGTGGAGAAGGCGGATTCGCCGCGGATACGGCGAGCAGTCTGTTCAGGGATAGGTTATACGCCGTCTGGCCAAACAATACTGCGAATGGCAGGGCGGTCTTGTTCGCATATTCCGCTGATCGAGGGAATTCATGGTCCAAGCCAGCGACAATCAATGACGATCGACCCGAGGAGTCAGACAAGCCTGGGGTGAACCACATGCTTCCTGCGGTAGCGGTAAACAAACACGGAGCTGTGCTGGTGGCTTGGTATGATCGCCGAAACGCTAAGGACGATCTGGGTTGGCAGCTACGCGCGGCAGCTTCGCTGGACGGAGGCGAGACCTTTTCTCCCAGTATTCCCGTTGCCGAAGTAGCTACTAAATATTCACGCGATTACTGGAGGCTTTGGCTTACGGATTTGACCGCCCACGGAACAATGACTTTTGGCATACGGCTTTGGCGTAGTGGACGTTTTGCAGGCGATACGAGTGGGTTGGCAGCGGACACGGATGGCATCTTTCATCCAACCTGGATAGACAACCGTACTGGAGTCCCGCAACTCTGGACCGCAGCTGTTCGCATTAAAGGAATGGTTGCGCGGCACGGTGGCGGCGGTCTCGAGGACTTTGAGGATATTTCCAAACAGGCGATGGTTAAGTTGTCCGATCCGACGTTCGATCAGACTACGGGTTTACTCAAAGTAACTGCGCAGCTGCAGAACGTCTCGAAAGACATATTGAAGGGACCGGTGAAAATTCGAGTACTCAAGATTGTCCCGGCACTTGGAGTAGCGCAAATCACCAATGCAGATAACGGGCAAAGCGATGCTGGGGCAGTCTGGGATTTCAGTTCAGTAATTCCTAAAGAAGGGCTTGCGCCAATGACAATGTCTGAGGCAAAAACTTTGACGTTTCGGATCACGGATTTACGCCAGGTTAGCAATCGGCCCGGTCAGGTTCGTGATGAACTCTTTACCTGGGACGTGCGCATTTATGCTCGGGGACAAAAATGATGTGACGACGCAGAGGCTCATCAATGAGGCGCGAACGAAATTGGGTAAATATTTTTTCTCCCATCTAAGAATATTAGCCTTCATTCTTGTCCTCGTTTCTCCTCAACCGAGTTTTACTCAAAATCAATATGAACCGAAGCGGTTCGATGTTGTAGTCGTCGGTGGCACCACAGGAGGAATTATGGCTGCCGTCGCTGCGGCGCGTCGTCATCATTCGGTTGTGCTGATTGAACGGACGAGTCATGTTGGGGGGGTAGCGGCTAATGGACTCGGAGCCACTGACATCGAGACGCGTGGCGCGACGGGCGGCCTCTTCCTCGAATTCATTAATCGCATCCGCAACTACTATGTGAAGAATTACGGCGCGGAATCGCCGCAGGTTAAGGCAAGTCGGGATGGGTATCATTTTGAGCCTTCAGTTGCGGAGAGAGTTTTTGTCCAACTCTTAGCCGAACATCCACAGATCACAGTGCTCTTGATGCGGCAATTCGACGCGTTGCCGGAGAACGTCAAACTAGAGAGTGGAAGGCTAACTGAAATAAAAGTTCTCAACCGTGAGAGGGAGACGACAGAGATCATACAAGGTCAAGTATTTATCGACGCGACCTACGAAGGCGACCTCGCGGCCGCTGCTGGTGCACCTTACCGAGTAGGACGTGAAGGCTATGACGAGCTCAAAGAACCGATGGCAGGCCAACTCTACAAACAATGGAAAGGCCCGATCGGGTCCGGCTCAACTGGTCTTGGAGATAACGCGCTACAAGCCTACAACTACCGGTTGGCGTTGACGCGAGATAAGAACAACCTCACGCCGATCACTAAACCAGGCCGCTATAACCGAGACGAGTATTTCTCGCTCATTGAGGATCTCAAGCAGAATCTGACACCAGCTCCAAAAGACAGACCACGACCTGAATTGGAGTTCTCCGGCATCGGGCGCGTAGTTAATATGGTCGAACTGCCGAACGGCAAAACGGACGCGAACAATCAACACGCGAGCTTCCTGTCAACCGATCTGCCGGAGGAAAACTGGCCTTGGCCCACGGCTTCATGGAAGTGGCGAGACCGTTTTGCTCAGAGACTCAAGGATTACACGTTGGGCCTACTTTGGTTCTGCCAGAATGATCCTGATTTACCTGAGGATTTCAGAGACCGAGCTAAAGAATGGGGTCTGGCTAAAGACGAATACACAGACAATGACAATTTCCCTCGTCAGGTTTACGTGCGCGAAGGTAGGCGCATTATCGGGCAGCATCTCTTTACCGCGCTCGACGCGCTGCCTCAAGCAGGAAGAAATGGTCGTCCGACAATCTATGCGAACAGCATCACTGCGAGTCATTACTCGCTTGACTCGCACGCTGTGCGCAAGCGTGAACCTGGCCGCGTGAATCTCGAAGGATTCTTCAGTTATCCGACCAGACCTTACACAGTGCCGTATGGAGTAATCGTGCCGACAAAAGTCGACGGATTACTTGTCCCTGTAGCCGTATCAGGCACGCATGTTGGCTTCAGCACACTTCGAATGGAGCCCTGCTGGATGGCCTTGGGCCAGGCGGCTGGTCTGGCGGCAGGTCTCAGTATTGAAGACAGCGTACCCGTCAGGAAAGTCAGCATCAAGAAGCTCCAACAGGAACTGCTAAAACAAAAAGCGGTGCTGATGTACTTCGATGATGTCTCCGCCGCAGATACGGCTTTTGAAGCTGTGGAGTATTTTGGACTGCGAGGTCTGTTGCCTAAATGGAGTGCACGACTCAACGAACTCGTTGCTACATCAGACACGGCCAGATGGATTGCCAAAGCCGGTGTCCATCGGCCAGCGGCTTACCGGCAAGGAGTTACTACACGTGGTGAATTGCTTCAGCTCCTTTACCAGAAAGTAACAAACAGACCCTCGAGCCGCGTCGGCCTAACTATACGCCACTAATAGAAGGTGAGAATAAGTGAGAATAAGATTGAGAAGTGCCCAGTTGATTGTTGTCTGTATCTTGTTAGGCTGCACCAGCTCCCGTGGGCAGATGATCGACCCGGCAATCGATCGTCCTGATGAACCCTTCAGTTATTTCAGCAAACCTACAGACGTAATTGGTGTAATGGATGCGCCACAGGGCACTCTGATTACACCGGAAGGTTATTTGTACACCGGGTTTGGTGAACTAATGTTTTTCACTGGTAATCCGGCTGAACCGGTTAATCAGCGGGTGAAGACATTAAGAAGAGGTTTTCTTCCAATCGTTGAATACAGCTTTGAAAGACACCATGTGATTTATTCAATCGTGATGTTCGCGGCGACTCTCGACGGCACCCCTCAGGGAACGTTGGTTAATTTCATCCGGGTGCGGATTCGCAATACCACCCATGACCAGCGCACCGCCTTCTTTTCGGTCGCCACGCGGCATCAGAA
>DASYSA010000654.1:0-5165 GCA_036003885.1 Blastocatellia bacterium
GACAATATCGCATCACCCCGCTGAACCCCGGAACCTACACTATTCAGGTCGAATCGGCCGGCTTCAAACGGCAGGTCCGCTCGGGCGTCGTGCTCGAAGTCTCCGCCGTCCTGGAGGTCGGTTTCACCTTGCAAGTCGGAGAAGTTACCGAGACGATCGAGGTCACCGCGGTCACGCCGGTCTTGCGGACTGAAGAGGCCTCGGTCGGCAATGTCGTCAATTCGCAGGAGCTGCAGGGCCTGCCGGTGAACCAGCGCAACTACACGCGGCTGATCCTGCTGATGTCCGGCACCAGCTCGGTAACCCGTAGCCAACAGCGCGGGACAGCCCAGTCCGGCACCGGGCTGTTTTCTGTAAATGGAGGACGCCCGCAGGACAACAACTTCACCCTAGACGGTTTCGACTCGAATATGATGATGATGAACTCTCCGGGCATGTCGCCTCCCATGGATGCGATTCAGGAGTTCAAGGTCGCCACCAACACCGGCTCCGAGTTCGGCCGTTCCATGGGCGCCAATGTCAGCATGGTGATGAAGTCCGGGACGCGCGACCTGCACGGAACCCTCTATGAGTACCTGCGCAACGATAAGTTTGACGCGAACGAGTTCTTCGCCAACCGCAACGGCCTGGGCAAGACTCCCTTCCGGTTGAACCAATACGGCGTCGCTGTCGGCGGCCCGATCCTGGTGCCGAGGACCAACTTCCGCGACAAGGCGTTCTGGTTTTTCGCCTGGGAGGGTTTTCGTCGACGGCGTGGCAGCGCGCTCGTGGGAAGCGTGCCGCCGGCCGATTTCCGCGGCGGTGACTTTTCCAGCTTGCTCACCCAGAGTTCCCCAATCTATCTCAGGGATCCGCTGCAGACCGGGAACTGCAACGCTAGTGATCGGGCTGCCTGCTTCCCGAACAACATCATCCCCCAGGGGCGAATCAACAAGGCCATCCCAACGGCTCTTGAATTGATTATTCCCTTGCCCAACCGGCCCGGTCAGATATCGAACCTGGTCGGCAACAGGAGCCAGGCCAACGACCGTGACATGTTCAACGTCCGCGGGGACTACAACCTGAACCCGACGAACAGTTTCTTTTTCCGGTACAGCCGTCAGAACGCGGACTTGATCAGCCCTAACGTCATCCCGAACATTTCCGATATCAGCAACTTCGACGTCACCAACTACGGCGGAAGCTGGGTCCACATTTTTGGCCCAACCACAACGCTCGAGATCGGGTTCGGCACCAATCAGCCCCAGGATCCGAACATAGGGACCAAACCCATTACACGGGCCGAGTACTTCTCTCGGACGGGTATCAAAATGTACCAACCCGAGGTTTTCAGCGACCCGCTTGTCAACATCAGCTTTGGCGCCTATAGCATTCCGAGTGCCAGCGGCGGCGACTCAGGCGACAAGGTCTGGCAAGGACGAGGGAATCTTTCCGTCATCCGGGGCAGGCACTCGCTCAAGATCGGCGGCCAGTACCACTACCGCAACTTCTTCACGAACACGGCGAACCCCATGAACGGTGACGCCATTTTCAACGGTCAGATCACGGGATTCCCAATGGCCGACGCTCTGTTAGGTTACCCGAGCGAGGTGCGCCGCGGTCAGGGCAACACCCTCACGGACAGCATCGGGCACTACATCCTTGGCCATATTCAAGACGATTGGCGGGTGTCTTCGAACTTGACCGTCAACCTCGGCTTGATGTACCAGTTGGGCACCCGTCCTTATGACAAGACCGATCGTCTGGGCAACCTTTGGGTACACCGCGATGCTTCCGGTAAGGTCGTCGGGGATTTGATGTGGGCAACCACGAACCCGGAACTGGATCCCAAGACCGGCAAGCGCAACGAGCCGGCACGCACCTTCGGTTTCGGCCGCGCGCTGGTACAGAACGACTACAACGACGTGGCGCCGCGCGCCGGCCTCGCCTACCGGCTTGGTTCGAAAACCGTCATCCGGGCAGGCTTCGGCATGTTCTACAATTCCACCTTCGTGCAGGAGTTACAGGACCTGCGCAAGTTCTGGCCGTTCACAGTGCAGCAGGTCTTCAGTCCCAACCGCGGGGTGCTTGATTTGTCGATCACTGATGCGGGCCCGAGCTTTGAGAGCACAGCAGCGATCGGCGGCTGGCCGCAGAATCCTGAGAATCGCTCGCCTTACTCGATGCAGTGGAACCTCTTCGTCCAGCGCGAGCTTATGAATGACATGTCGCTCGAAATCGGCTACGTCGGCTCCGGAAGCCGCAAGCAGATCGGCTATTCGCCCTTCAACAATGCGCTGACGCCGGGCGCCGGTCCGATACAGCCACGCCGCTTGCTGCCAAACTATGGCGACCTCGACGGCGGCTCGAACGCGTACAACGGCTCTTACAACAGTCTGCAGCTCACGTTGCTCAAGCGCTACTCGAGCGGACTGCAGTTCAACATGAACTACACTTTCCAGAAGTCACTCGATGGCCAGTCTTCGCTGGCAGAAGTGAAAGTCCAAAACCCGTTCGATCGCCGGCAGGATTACTCGCGGTCGAGTTGGGACATCAACCACGTCTTCAACTTCTCCCACTTGTATGAGCTGCCGTTCGGGAAAGGCCGCAGGTGGGGCACCAACTGGGCCAAAGCGGCCGACCTGTTGCTCGGCGGCTGGGCGCTGGAGGGCATCACGCGGCTCGAGAGCGGGCCGCCGCTGTTAATTTAGACTGGTATCGATCGAGCCAACACGGGCCGTTCGACCCAGCGTCCCGACCTGGCAGGCGATCCCAATGCCGGCCCCAAGACACCGGATGAGTGGTTCAACACGAAGGCGTTTGTTCTGCCGGCGCTGTACACGTTTGGCAACGCCGGCCAGTACATCACCAACGCGGATGGCATCATCAGTTTTGACGTGGCCGTGGAGAAGAAGTTCCGGATTGGCGAGAAGCACGCTTTCGAGTTCCGCACCGAGTTCTTCAATATACCCAATGTGGTTAACTTTGGAGATCCGACCGGTGCGATGAACAATGCCAACTTCGGCAAGATCACCAGCCAGCGGACGCCCCCGCGGCAAATCCAGTTCGGGCTGCGTTACCGGTTCTGAACAAAAACAGCCACGGATAACACGGATTTCACTGATTAATTTCTGTGAAATTCGTGTAATCCGTGGCCAATTTTTGACGCGGGAGTTTGCAAGAGAACCTAAGCCAGTTTTTGTTGCCCAGGGCGCAAGCCCTGGGAACAAGTACTGCGACAGTAGAAGCCCTGAAAGGGCGAAGCAGTTGGTATCGGTACTTTAGCTGCGATTCAGACAGTAGCGGTTGTCTCCAATTTGGCTGCAGCCCTCGTGGGGTCTGTGTGGCCCGGGTCATCAGACCTCCCGCCAAGCGGGACGAAGCGGGATCAGCAACTGACTCTTGCGACGTGGTCGCGCTGGCGCGCGACGCTCGGGTCTGATGACCCGGGCCACAGGAGGGCTGACGAGCGAGCGCGCTCCGTAGATGGAGGCTCGCTACTGTCTGAACTGCAGGTACTTTAGAGGTGCCCTACAATGCGCATTTATATGAGTTAAGGCAGCCGTATCTGCGTCGCCCTTTCAGGGCTTTCTACGATCTGGACATCAAACCCAGGGCTCGCGCCCTGGGCTTTCCTGCCAGACCCCTTCGGGGTCCCGGAATTTCGTAACAGAAACTAGGCCAGGTAATCCACGATCGCTTCGGCGAATTCCCCGAGAGGTTTACCACCGAATGTAGCCGAAAGGCCAATCACGTCGCGACGCCGTACGGGGCGCGACGGCGCGGTAGCCAGCAGGCGAATGCGGCCTTCGCTCCGCGCAGGAATCACAGCTTCTCCCCTTGCCCTGGTCGCCGTCCAACCTTTCGGCAGGTTCAACACGACGCGCGCCGGCTTGCGAGTTTTTGAATGGTTCATCACGCGAGCCTCGATTTCCACAAGGGCTCCAGGGAGTACTCTTTGCCGATACGGATACGCGCGGATCCAGCTCGGATCTGTCCCGAAGTTGACATCGTCATGGGGGAAGAGCTTTTGGTACAGTCTCTCCCGCTCTTGAAATAGCGTAAGGCTCTCCTTAAGGTACTCAGAAGAAACTGGCAAGGGTCCCCAGTGCGCAGCCATGAGGAGGTCAGGTTTGGCCTCCAGGAGTATATTGAAGCATTTCTCGTATCCGACATCCCGACCGATGAAGCAGCGATTCTGGCTGCAGTAATCGTCTACACCCCAATTGGCAAATGAGTCCCCGGTGAAGAAGACCTTAATGCCCTCCTTCTCCACAAGCAACCCGGTGTGATACTGCGTTTGTCCCGGGAAGTGATAGGCAGTCAGGCTGAACCCCTTCCACGTGATCGTTTCGCCATGTTCCATGGCTCTGTCGACCCGGATCGATTCCGGAAACAGACACGGCATTTGATACGCGGTCGGATTCTCAATGATATCGACCATCTCACGCTGCACATAGACCCTTGCCCCAAAACGCCGCTTGGCGACATTTACCTGTTGAGTGTGGTCATCGTGGTAATGAGTGATCCAGATTCCTTCGACTGCTTTGATCTCGCCGGCGGTCCTCAATCGCTCCAGCTCCTCAATTGCCCTGGGGTGGCCACAGTCGGAGATAAACACCGACTTATCGTCAGCTACGATCGCCTTCGTTGTAGAAGCGATATCCCGGATCCACTTTGGATACGGGACCCGTGGGAGTGGCGGCATCATCGCCTGTTTTTCTTTCGGATAGATTCCGTCAAAGTAAATGCGCCAGGCAGCCGTCTTCATGTAATTGTCCATGACGGCATCCAGATTCTTCTTCAGCAACGCCACTGCCGCCGGTGGATCGGTCATGATCACGCCATGCGATGGAATTAGCAGGTCAGGCTTCCGCTCGAGAACCCGGTCCAGGCTGGCCTTGACTTCCTCAACCGCGCCGCCAAATCCCCAGTAGTCTCCTCGCATTCCTGGGAAACGTTTCTGGAGACTGTAGATCTCCCATATCTGACCGGGGCCATAGATGAGATCGCCGGTGAAGGCCACTCGCTTCCCGCCGATTGCCACCAGATATGTGACTGAACCATCGGTATGCCCCGGCGTCTCGATCACCTCAATTTTCAAGCCCTCCCACTCGTGCGTGTCACCTCCTTTGACGGCGCGAGAAACCGGAACAGAATCTCTCAAGGTGAAGAGGTGGGGCCTG
>DASYSA010000655.1:0-37769 GCA_036003885.1 Blastocatellia bacterium
CCAGTACCGGCCCACCTCTGTCATTCAGTCAGTTTCTCTTGCTCGGCATAGAACACATCCTGACCGGCTACGACCACCTTGTTTTTCTGCTCGGTTTGCTGATTGCGGGCGCAAGCTTCAAGGCAGCGGCAAAGATCATCACATCATTCACCGTCGCGCATTCAATTACTCTGGCCCTGGCGACGCTCGGTGTGGTCCGAATCTCGCCCGGCATAGTAGAGCCGTTAATCGCGGTCTCGATCATTTATGTCGGACTCGAGAACATCTTTCGACGTGAAATGAGCAGGCGGTGGCTGCTGACCTTCTGCTTTGGATTGGTGCACGGCTTTGGGTTCGCTGCAGTGCTGAGCGAGCTGGGAATCGGGTCCGGTGGGCTGGCAGGCGCGGCGATACCGCTTCTATCATTCAATCTGGGAGTCGAGCTTGGCCAGGTTGTAATCGCTGGGGCTGCTTTGCCGTTGATCTGGAAGCTTCGAAACAGGCCTTCCTTTGTAGCGCGCTTTGTTCCCGTATGTTCGGTGCTTGTTGCGGTGGCCGGTGGCTTCTGGCTGCTCGAACGAACGATGCTGAAGTAAGAAGTATCACGAAGGGGGTCAGGCCCTCGATTTATTGATTTTCTCGGTAATGACAAACCAGACCTCTTTGACACTCGTGACTTTGCGAAGTCGATCAGAGTAGACTGATGCTGCCCACAGGGAGGTGACTTATGGAAATAGCGAAAAATATAAGCGTCGATCCCGATGTACATCACGGCGCCCCAGTTATTACCGGAACGCGAGTCCCGGTGTCCATAATAATTGGTTCGTTGGCTGGGGCTATGAGCAAAGAGGATGTGTGCCGCGAATACGAATTGACTAAAGAGGCTGTCGAATCGGCTCTTGCTTATGCTGCGGAACTGGTAGCAGCGACCGAAGTGATTCCATTGGTGGGAGTCTAAAGTTGAACTTCTTGATTGACGAGAATATGCCTCGGTCATTAGCGGGCCAGGTTAGAGCGTTGGGTTTTACAGTCCAGGATGCGCGAGACATCGGCCTACGCGGGCATTCCGATGGCGAAGTATTTCATGCAGCGATTGAAACCGATGCCATAATCATCACACGCGATCGAGGGTTCACTGTCGAGAACAACTGGCCACCGGCTTTTACTGCAGGTGTAATACTCGTGAACCTGCCAGACAGATCCTCTGCCAGCGAGATAAACGCAAAGGTCGTTGCTCTTGTAAGCAAACGAATACCTGAATCACTGGTGGGTTGCATAACGATTCTTGAGCTTCATCGTGCACTATCGCGTGTGGTGCGGCGACGGCACTAGCCATGTCCTTTCGCCGCTTTGTCGATGATTTTCCGCCCTCATCCAAAGCAGAACACGATTACTTTGGTCTGCTGTTCGAGCTGCTTATCGACCTCGCACCAGGCCGACCAGCTTGATGGCTCGCTGCACTTCTACGTTGCGCATGAACCAGCGCCACACTCCCTGCGAGCGAAGATTCTCGGCGCTCAACAAAGTGATCCCTACGCTGATCCCGATCACGGCCGGGTCGACCCATCCAGTGTTAGGGTTGAACGCGTCCACAAAGCCGTAACGGCCGTAAACTCGGCCGCCATATTTCCGCCGCATCTCTCGGAGCGCGGGGAGCGAGATATCAGGCGTGAACATCAGTGACCCGGCGGCTGCACTGGGAACGACCGTGCCGTCGATGGCCGGCTCTCGCGGAGGACCTCCCCACGCGACGTATCCTTTGATACTGTCGGATGCTGTGATCCCCCAGATGTTCGACGAATAGCCCGGAAACTCTCGCGACAGCTCAACGCAAAACTGCCGATGCGCACGGGTGGCATCCACCGAGTTGATAAAGTAGTCCACGTTAGGAACTCTGCCTTCGCGCAAACGCCGATAGTCGACCCACGCATGAGAGTACTGATGGATGAACAACGGGCCGCCGTCAACGTAGCTGTATCCTGCGTAATTGGTGCGGTCGCGCTTCCATGCATACCACGTCGCGGGTGGGATCGGGTGAGTCGGAGAACCAACGGCGAGCAGAGATAAGATCGTGTGTTCGCTGTAGTGGTCCCACCGCGAGCGGATAAAGCCGGACTCGGGTTTCCAGCCGTGCGACAGCAGCATCGGGTCGCCATTGAGCATCCACTGGAAATCGACTCGCTCGTAGATCGCCGTCACCAGCCGGACGATCTCACGGTCGCTCCGAAAATACTGGCGTGCGGTCAGCACACCACCCAACAGCAGCGCAGTGTCGATAGACGAGACCTCGGAGTCCCAAACGCGTTGCCCTGTTGCCACATCCATCCAATGGTAGAACCATCCTCGCTCGTGTGGCGCATGATCGGCAAAGAATCTGAGAGTCGCGCGAACTCGCTCTCTCGCCTGGGCTGTGCTCACCCATTTATGTTCGGCTGCGATGCACCACGCGGTCAGTCCGAATCCCGTCGCCGCTATGCTTGCTACGTTGCGATGGTGTTCATCGTGCGGCGAACCGTCTGTTCTGGCGCGATCGAGTACGAGTCCAGTCTCTCTATTGGTCTGTTCTTCAAAATAGCGGAACGTTCGGCGCGAAAGATCTTCGACAAAAGCGGTGTCCCGGGTTGAAAGCCCAGCGCGCAGATCTGTGGCTCGTCCAACCGCCGTGGCCTCTGTGATGGCAATCAGACAGAGGAACACCGCAATGAGCGGTTTGAATGTCTTATACATGGACTGTGTACGTTTGGGAGAACAGGCGCCTTGCATTCGAGCCTCCAATCGAAGGTTCACCTGGCGACTATCTCAAAGCCTGACTCCAGCCCGCCCTCCGAACTGGTTCCAACGAATACTCTGACGTTCCCCGGCTCGACGACAAACCGCATTTCGCGATTGTAGAAGCCCAGTTGCTCGCGGTCGAGCGTGAACTCCACGAGGCGCTTCTCACCGGATCGAAGACTAATGCGTTGGAAGCCGCGGAGCTCCTTGATCGGCCGTGTCACACTGGCCGCGACATGCTTGATGTATAACTGAACCACTTCATCACCCGAGTACTTGCCGATGTTCTCGACATCAACGCTCACCGTCACCCTCCCAGCGGGTCGAATCGTGGCCCCGCTCAGCCTGAGGTTGCTCAGCTTGAACTGAGAGTAACTCAGACCAAACCCAAATGGGAACAACGGCGTGACTGGCGCATCGAGATACTTCGACGTGTACCTGTTGGCTGCGTCGGCGGGTCTTCCAGTGCTCTTGTGATTGTAATAGATCGGAATCTGGCCCACTGCGCGCGGAAATGTCACAGGAAGCTTGCCGCCGGGGTTTACATCTCCAAACAGGACGTCGGCAATCGCATCCCCGGCTTCGGTGCCCGCAAACCATGTCTCCAGGATTGCGTCGGCGTTGTCTGCAATCCAGTTGATTGTGAGAGGGCGACCATTCATCAACACTATGATCACCGGCCTGGTCGTAGCAACGATCGCCTTGACCAACTCAAGTTGCTTTCCCGGCAAGTCGAGCGTCGCGCGAGAGGCCGCTTCGCCCGACATCTCGGACGATTCGCCGACGACGACTATAACGGCATCGGCGTCGCGCGCGGCACGCACAGCTTCTTTGATGCCGGTGGTAGATTCGCCCCCGATCTCACAACCCTGTGCAAAATGGATCTGAGTGTTGGGCGAGACCCTGGACTTGATTCCAGCAAGCGCCGTGACTACGTCTTCTTTCCTCCCATCGCCGGACCATGATCCCATTGTCGTATTCTGGTCATCGGCCAGAGGTCCTATGACCGCGAGCGATTTCAGCTCTTTACTGAGCGGGAGGGTATCTTTCGCATTCTTCAGGAGCACCATCGATCGCGCCGCAATCTCTCGTGCAGCACGGCGGTTCTCGACACTGCCAATCGACTGGCGGCGCCCCTCGTCGGCGTACGGCTTTTCGAACAGACCCAGCCTGAGCTTTATTCGCAGAACGCGGCGGACTGCCTCATCAATCACTCGTTGAGGCAGTTGGCCTTGTTTGAAAAGAGGCGGGAGGTGTTTGTTGTAGAGCCGGCTCACCATCTCGATATCGGTGCCCGCGCTGATCGCTTCGCGTGCGGCTTCTGTTTCGTTGGCTGCCAGCCCGTGATTGATCAACTCCCTCACCGATTCGTAGTCGCTAACCACAAGTCCGTCGAACTTCCATTCGCCGCGCAACACGGTTGTCAGCGTAAATGGGTTCGCCGTAGCCGGGACGCCGTTGAGGTCGTTGAACGCGCTCATGAAAGTACCGACGCCGGCGTCGAGTGCTGCTTTGAAAGGCGGAAAGTAGATCTCGCGCAGGGTGCGCTCGGACATGTCCGTAGTGTTGTAGTCGCGGCCGCTCTCTGCGGCACCGTACGCAACCCAGTGCTTAGCGCATGCGATGATCTTGTCGGGGGCGCTGTAGTTTCGGCCCTGAAAGCCAAGCACCTGCGCCCGCGCCATTGCCGAGCCAAGGTAAGGGTCTTCGCCTGGCCCTTCAACTATTCGACCCCAACGCGGGTCGCGAGCAATGTCCACCATCGGGGCAAAGGTCCAGCGGACTCCCGCCGCTGAAGCCTCGGCCGCCGAAACGGCTGCCGCACGTTCGACGGCTGAAGGATCCCAACTGCTCGCAAGCGCGAGTGGAACGGGAAAGATTGTGCGGTAACCGTGGATCACGTCGAACGAAAACAACACCGGAATCTTGAGCCGCGATTGCTCTATCGCGACTCGTTGAAGCTCATTTGTCTTTTCGACCCCTCTCACGTTGAGCGTCGAACCGAGCAGACCCTTGCGAATCAGCTCGAGGTGCTCGGGACGCGAGTTGCCGTTCGCTTCACCATCCAGCATTTGAAGTTGGCCGAGTTTCTCCTCCAGTGTCATTCGTGCAAGAAGCGAATCTATCCTTTGTTCGATCTCCGACTGGATCGGTAGCGCGGCCGGTACACTCGAAATGGCCAACGCGACTACCAGGGCGGCGCTCAGGACGACGCAATTTTGGATTTTAGATTTTGGATTTTGGATTGCAGGAATAACCAAATTATTGGGCTGAAACCTGACTTCACATCGCATCTTCACGTGCCCTTCCGATTTTGGATTTTGGATTTCGGACTGGAGGTGCGTACGGGTACCCTCCGAATTTGGATTCTGGATTGAGAGCTTGATCATGAGTTCACGTGGACGCATGCTCACCTTCAAATCCAAAATCCAAATCCTAAGGCCTAAATCTAAGTCCTAAATCCTATATGCTAGATCCTTCTCTCAGAAGCTGAACCTTGCCTGGAGCTCCACAACACGGCCTGCAAGCCCGCGAGTTGCCCGGCCAAACCTCGGGTCGGTGACAATAGCTCCGCTATCAAAGAACTCGATCGGCGAGAGGTTCAGCTGATTGAACGCGTTGAAGAGGTTTGTGCGCAGTTCAAGACGCGCGCCTTCGCCAAGTGCCGGAAGTCTCGGACAACCGAAGCTCTTCACCATGCTCAAATCTACTGAAGAGTACCGGGGCCCTCGGAATGAGTTGCGCCCAACCCCTGGCGGGTTGAGGGCAAATGTAGGAGGATCGCCTACGACCGTGGTATTGAAGAACGCCGCGCCGCCGCCCGGAAAATTGCTGCCGGTCAGGAAGGCTCGATCGCTCGTGCTATCGCCGGCGCCGCCGAAGTACTGGGTCGGCCGTATCGGCCCAAAGAACTTGCCGCTGGGCTGACGAAGTGCGGGGTTGATCTTCGGAGTCCAGGGGAATCCGGAGTGCATGGTCCAGATGCCGTTTAGTTGCCAACCGCCCAGAACCTGACCGACCCAATTCTTACGCTCGCGGAATATCGGCAAGTCCCATGTTGCCGACAGCACGAAGTTATGCGTGACATCGTAGTCCGAAGGACCGCGCTCAGTCCGCTGGTCGGCAGGAAATGTCTGGTTGGTTACCGCACCGGGACCTTCGGACGACAGCGTATCGATGCTCTTGCTGAATCTGTAAACAGCGTCAAAGCTGATTCCCTGAGCCAGCCTGCGTGACAGTCGCCCAAGCAAAGCGTGGTAATTAGCGTTCACGTCCGGGATCAGGAAGAAGACCGGATCGAATCGGGGGCTGCTCTGTTGCACCAGGGTGAGATCGGCGATGCGGATGAACTTGTGGCTGCTGCTTCCCTGATAACCCAGCGAGGCGATGAAGTGGGCTGGAAGTTGATACTCGGTGTCGAGCGAGAAGCTATAAACATAGGGGTTCGGCAGATTCGATTCTGTGCCCCAGATTTCAACCGTGTTATTGAGTACGCCGCCAGTGACCGGATCAATGCCCTGCGCCAGCACCGGATTGATCGGATAGCTGAACGGCGAACTGCTTGCTCCAAGCGCGAACAGAATCTTCCCTCCTACGAACGGAGTGCCGAAATCTGTTGACGCAGTACCGCAGCAGATGCCGTTGCGAGCAAAGAAAGGGGGATTGCCGGCAGTGTTGGCGAACAGCACGCCGGGAGTGCGATTGTAGGCGATGCCGAATCCTCCCCTCACCACCAGCTTGCGGAGGGACCCTGGAGCCCATGCAAAGCCGAGGCGCGGCGAGAAGTTGTTGAAGTCCGTCTCAAACAGCTTGTCCTGAATGTGCACTGTCGCCTGATTCAATTGGCCCGCCGGGAAGACGAGATTGGTGATTCGCCCTTCCTTCTCTTTCAAGGGTGTGAATATCTCGTAGCGCAGGCCTATGTTGAGTGTGAGATTCGGCCGCATCTTCCAGTCGTCCTGAACGAAGAACCCGTAGTCGCCGGTGCGGAAATAGCGTTGCGCGTCAGCGGGGCGTCCCGTGGCCGGATCTGTGTTGATGCCCTCGAAGATCGGCGTTTCATTCGCGAGGTTGAAGAGCCCAACGAAAGAATAGACAGGACGGGCGCCACCAACGAGGTTGTTGTTGTTCTGTTCTTTGCGGATCTCAACGCCGAACTTCAGGCCGTGGTTGCCGAGAACTTTGCTCAGCGTATCACGAACCTCGAACGTGTTTTGGGCAAAGACGCCAGGCGTCGTTTCAGCCTGCGGCGCTCCGAAGCGGATGCGCTCGCCAGGAGGATTCAGAGGCAGACCCTCGACTTCAATGCGGGGAATGCCGAAATTGGTACTGATAGAATCCTTGACTTGATTGCTGGAGAAGCGCGTGAAATTCGCGCGTGCCTCGTTGAGCATCGTCGCCGAGATGGTTCGAATCCAGGTCACCGTTGCCGCCGAATTGAGAGGCTTAAAGCCCAGGTCGGCTATTGGGCGGCCTTGAGCTCCGAGGTCACTATTGATGTCGCCTCGTTTGGTGAAGTACGTGCTAACGGCAAACCGATCGAGACTGCCGTAATTGAAGTCTACGCGCGCATTGTACTGGTCACCGCGAAGCTTATTGGGAAGAGCTATTGCGGCAAGTTCGATGTCCGGGATGTTGTCGAGTCCGCCGCCGCCCGGATTACCGAGACTGACGTACTGCCCGGTGGCCCCTGTTGGGGATCCGATGTCCAGACGCCCCCCGATTACTCTGCATGGTCTGTTCTGCGCGATGAATACAGTACAGTCCGCGGTGGCCACGCTGTTTGTGCGAGGCTCGATGCCGGCTGAGGCGAATACTTTCGCGATCAGACTGCCCGGGCGCCGGCTTATGACGAGTTGACGGAACTCGGATGTTTCAACAAACCTCGAGGCCGAATTGTTGTTGTTCTCTCTCGCGCCCTCGTAAGAGAAGAAGTAAAACAGTTTTTCTTTGATTACGGCGCCGCCGAGGCTCCCGCCGAATTGCCGGAATCGTCGTTCGACGCGCTGCGGCGGCGCGCCGAAGATGTCGCCAAACTTGTTAAAGGCGTTGAGACCGGGCTCGTTGTACTTGAACACGGCGCTGCCATGCAGCGCATTAGTTCCGTTCTGCGACACCACCTGTACCTGCGCCCCGGTATTGCGCCCGTATTCTGCTGAATAGGCGCTCGCGACGACGCGCATCTCCTTGACTGATTCCTGATTGGGCGTTACAACCGCCGCTCCGCCAAAGCCCAAACTGTTGACGCTGACTCCGTCTATCTGGAAGTTGTTGGCTGAGATTCGTTGGCCGTTGGCGCTGATCTGAACCTGATTCTCAGTCTGAAAGATGGAGCTGTTCGAGCCTCTGGGACCTGTTGAGTTCGGGAAACTCACGGAGTTCCCATCCCCGCCGCGCGCTCCGTCGCCAAAGACGCCGGGCGTAAGCCGGAGCAACTCGTAGGGGTCGCGTCCGACCTGCGGTATCCGTTGGATCTCTCGAGTGGTGAGAGCGCGATCGATGTTTGCGTTCTCTGTTTGCACGGCTCCTGTCGACTCGCCCGCACTGACGGTGACCGCTTCAGACACGTCGCCCGCTTCAAGGACCACGTTCACTCCGATGGGGGCTTCTGCGCTCACATTGATGTTGTCGAAAATCTTCTTCTTGAAGCCCTGGATTTCAATCGCGAGCGCGTACTTTCCCGGGGCGAGCGCGGAGACTCTGTAGAATCCGTCATCGCCGGTCCTGACCTCTTCCGATTTGTTGGTCTCTTTGCTCGTCACTACAACCCTGGCACCGGAAACTACGGCGCCATTTGCGTCAGTGACGGTTCCTTGAATGCTGGCCTTGAATTGCGCGGAGACGCCAGCGGTCAGAAGGAGAACGAGGGCTCCGACACCGACTCCGCTAAGCAGATCACGTATCTTTTTCATTGCCAAAACCTCCGAGGACTAAGTTGCCGGGCCGGACAGGGATGGTCCGGCCGCGTGAGTGGAGATCTTATGATCAGGCGAATTGGTGAATCCGCCCGTAATCATAGTCTCGGCCACGATCCTTTTCACGGAGTGTATGCGTTAGCTACACTTGCGCGATTGTTCATGCAAACGAGTAGCCCGAGATGAAGGCAGTGATTGGCGTTGGCTCGTGTACGATTTGGGTTCACCGCGCGAAGAGATTGCTGACACTCCAGTCACGACTATCGGCAACTGCGCTATGGTTTTCGGGCGAGAATGCCTCATCACTCCAAGGCGGGTGATCACGCTTAGTATGTGGGTAAAGCATGGCCAATCGTAGTGGCTGGGTGGTAAATAGTTCCAGTTCACTGGCGCTGGAATGTCCAAACACCATTGCGGTGACGTCGCGCTGTCTTCGGGTTGGTTGAGTGAGGCAATCTCGTGGCGCGACGATCACCGTTCCGAGCTTGATCGGCGCATCTTCATTGCAAGGAGAGTGTTCTTCATCAGCGAAGCTATTGTGAGGGGGCCTACTCCTCCGGGCACAGGTGTGAAATAGCCGGCCACTTCAAGGGCTTCACGAGGGTTCACATCGCCGATAAGTGTGAAGCCTTTCTTCTCAAATGCCGCCCTCCGTTTTGGGTTGTCGCCAAAAAAGCGCTCGAGGTCTTCACCCTTCGTCACCTTGTTCGTGCCGACGTCTACCACGACGGCGCCTGGTTTGATGTAGCTGCCATCAACCATTGCCATTCGGCCGATTGCGCAGATCAATATGTCCGCCTCGCGTGCTATTTCAGGGAGGTCGCTCGTACGCGAGTGGCATATTGTCACCGTCGCGTGGCGATGCAGGAGGAGCAATGACATCGGCAGTCCAACGAGACGGCTTCGGCCCATCACTACCGCTCTCGCACCTTTGATATCGATGCCATATTGATCCAGCATCTCCATGATGCCGGACGGAGTGCAGGACCTCAGCCCGGGTTCGTTGAGCACGAGCCGGCCGATGCTGACCGGGTGCAATCCGTCGACGTCCTTCGCTGGATCAACGGCGTTGAGGATGCGATGGGAGTCGACCTGATCGGGAAGCGGCATCTGAATGAGGATACCGTCGATCTCCTCGCGGCGGTTCAGGTCGTGCACCTGGCCAAGCAGTTCAATGGTGCTGATGTCTTCGGGTAGTTCGATCTTTTCCGAGTAGAGGCCGAGATCCTCACAGGCTTTGACCTTACTGGAGACATAGATCTGCGACGCAGGATCATTTCCAACCAGCACGGCTGCGAGTCCGGGCCTGAGCCCACGCTCCGCATAGCGGGCTATCTCGGCGGCAACCTCCGCTTTGATTCGATTGGCGACGACCGTGCCATCGAGCAACTTCGCTGTCATCATGCACCTCGCGTGATCTGTTTAAGAGCCGAACCGAACGGTGAGTATGAAGTTGACGATAAAAGATGTCAAAGAAGAGTAATGAGTGCTGAGTGCTGAGTGATCGGCGATTCATAGGCGGAGTTAGTCTCGCATATCCGATCACTCAGCACTCAGGACTCAGGACTCAGGACTCAGCACTCAGCACTCAGCACTCAGGACTCAGGACTCAGGACTCAGCACTCAGCACTCAGGACTCAGGACTCAGGACTCAGCACTCAGGACTCAGCACTCAGCACTCAGCACTCTGCACTCTGCACTCAGCACTCAACACTCAGCACTCAACACTCAGGACTCAGCACTCAGGACTCAGCACTCAGCACTCAGCACTCAGCACTCAGGACTCAGCACTCTCTTCTTGAAACCACTCCGATCGGTCGTGTAACATCTCAAGTGCCGCGTGACTCGCGCGGTCGGGCTCGGCAGGCGCTCATCCGGAACATACACTGTCACTGTGAATCATATGACTAAGAGAATCTCGTTCGCCCTGATCTCGACAGCCCTCATCCTCTCGAGTGGACTTCCCAGAGCGACTCGCGCCCAGCAGTTCCCGGGAGTCTTTGGCGCACAGCGCGCCCCCTCCATAGATGTGGACCGAAGCGGCAAGCTCTACCTGCTGATGTCGGCCGCCACAAAGACTGTGGAGGCGCACACGCCGGGCAGCCAGATCTTCTTCACAATGTCCAAGGACGGCGGCGTCACCTGGGACAACACGCCTTTTACTCGCAACCTGTCTAACTCGAAAGGTGAGGCTTTCGGCCCCTCGGTAGCCGTTACTCAGGGCAGCGCCCGTCCGTATGTGGTCTATCATGACAATGCCGGCGGAATCACCCACGTATTCTTGCTCCGCACGAAGAAGAAGGCGAAGTTCAAGAAACCGGTCAACATCACTCCGCACGATGGAGGCGCGTTTACGCCGAAGGTCGCAGTTGATGTGAATGATGGCGTCAACATAGTCTGGGGTGACACCTCGGGCGGCGGCAGGCAAGTTGCCTTCCTTCGCTCCACCGATATGGCAATCAGCTTTACTGATCCCAGGATCATCTCCGGCACGTCGCTAAACGCCTTCGATCCGGAGATCGCGACTGTGCCGCTCACAGGGAGTTCTTCCGGATTCGCGATCTATGTCGTGTGGGACGATAAGGTGGAGGGCAAGGGCGTCACAATGTTTTCGCGCTCAACAGACGCCGGAGAGACGTTCTCGGAGCCAACCAGGGTTTCCAGGGGACCGGGTGCGGCGACCGAATCTCACATAGCGACCGACTCCTCGGGGCGAATACATGTGGTCTGGGCTGATACGGCCAGCGGAGACCCGGAGGCCTTCTATTCCAGATCGACCGATGGAGGCGTCACCTTTTCCGACCCAGTGGACTTGAGCGCGATCAGGGGCGGAGAAGTGCACAAACCGGTAGTGACCGCCTTCCGAAACAAGGTCTATGTAGCCTTTAATGAAGACGTCCGGAACAAGCAGGTATTTCTTGCTGTTTCCGAAAATGGCGGGAGCAACTTCGGAGATATTGTTCAAGTATCGAACGCGGATCCCGATAAGGGCCGCGCCCACAGTCCGGCGATGGTGGTAGACCCCGACGAGAGAATTCACATCGTCTGGATTGACAACTCCATACTCGGCAGCGATGAGGGGTTGCTATACTACAGCAGCTCCAGCGATGGCCATAGGTTCGGCTCGAAGAAGCCGATATATGCCTTCCTGCCGAACTAACGTTTCTCGTTTCTCGTTGCTCGTTCTGATTTTAGAGTTCGGCGGTCTCTTGAAACGGGCAAACCGAAACGACAAACGAGGAACGAGCAACGAGGAACGTACTCCCGTTAGCCGTCGCTGATTCGCATTCCCGGGGTCAATCGCAGTCCATTTGCTACCTCGCGAGCAGGCAATCTTCGCTTTCCCTCGATCTGCAGCTCTTCAGTGTGAAGCAAGGTCGAACCGCCACACGCAACTGTAATCCCTGTTTTGTCCATACTGATGATGGTCGCCGGCCGAACAGCTGGTTCCTCGGCAGTTGGAGCCTCGCCGCTGGTGTGCGCGCGCCAGACGATGAGCCGATGATGACCGAGCACCGTGTGGCAGCCAGGCCAGGGCTGAAAGGCTCGAATGCGATTGGCTATCTGAGAGGCAGTCTGAGACCAGTCTATGAGCCCGTCTTCGCGCTCGAGCATTGGAGCGAATGTCGCTTCGCTGTTGTCCTGGGGAACTGGACGAACCTCGCCAAGTTCGAGCCGGTTTAGCGTCTCGGAGAGAAGGCCGGCTCCCACGTCAGCCAATCTCGCGGAGAGCCCCGGGGCGGTCTCGTCGTCCAGGATCTCCACTGCGCGTCGCGCGAGCATTGGCCCCGTATCGAGCCCGGCATCCATCTGCATTATGGTTATGCCGGTCTCGGGTTCCCCGTTGGCGATCGCCCAGTTTATAGGCGCGGCGCCTCGGTATCGAGGCAGCAGCGAGGCGTGAACGTTGATGCAGCCGAGCCGAGGAATGGAAAGCATCCACTCAGGCAGGATCTTGCCGTAGGCGGCCACTATGCAAGCATCGGGTGCGATCGCCTCGAAGGCCGCGCGCACCTCTTCATTGGTCTTGATTCTCGCCGGCTGAAACACCGGTATCCCGTGCTCGAGAGCGAACAACTTCACCGGAGGCTGTTGCAATTTGTTCCCGCGGCCCGCCGGTTTGTCGGGTTGAGTGAATGCCGCCGACACTGTGTGGCCGCCGGCTACCAACCGCGCCAGCGACGACACCGCAAACTCAGGCGTGCCCATAAAGATCAAACGCATGTCTTATGTCATACCGTCATACTCTGAGATTTTCAAACCGGTTCCAAGCCGGGTCCGGGGAATTGTTCCAAGACGTGGTGTGCAGCGTTGGAAATCCCGACTGGAACGACAATGCTGATCCTGACCTTGACTGGAGCGCTTGTCCGTCCTTGATCGCGCAGACTATCATCATATGGTCGACCGCGAGCAGTTGCTATCGCCCCTCCCGAAATGGAGCCATTCAAGATGAGTAGACTCGTCCGCAAACCGAATAGATCATTGCAGCTCATACTGCTCTTTTCGGTGTTATTGACCGCGTCCGACTGTTCGGCGCAGGGTGGCCCGGAGGTCACCAAAGTCGAGCCCCCGAACTGGTGGGCCGGACACTCCATCAATCCGGTGCGTGTGATGATTCGGGGCCGCCACCTCACGGGAGCGCGAGTAGAAATAGATGGGCCGGGCATAACTGTGGGCAAACAGCCCCAGGCGAACGCCAGCGGTACCTATCTGTTCATCGATTTGTCAGTCGACCCGGCAGCGAAACCGGGCCTACGCAAGCTGAGAATCGCTACCGGCGCAGGCAGCGCGGAGGCTCGCTTCGAGATCAGCGCACCGCTTCCCGCTCAGGATCGCTTCAGCGGGGTTGCGACAGACGACGTGCTGTACCTGATCATGCCCGATCGATTCTCTAACGGAGATACTTCGAATGACGATCCGCAGAAGTCGCGAGGCCTGTTCGACCGTTCAAAAACTCGTTACTACCACGGCGGCGATCTGCGCGGCGTAATCAATCACCTGGCCTATCTGAAAGACCTCGGGGTAACCGCGATATGGCTGAACCCGGTGTATGACAACAATGACCGCCTGAATGAGAAAGAGATCTACGACGGAAAGCCGATCACCGACTACCACGGCTACGGCGCAGTGGATTTCTATGCCGTCGATGAGCACTTCGGAGATCTGGCGACGTTTGTCGAACTGGTGGACAAGGCGCACGCGCTCGGAATCAAGATCGTCCAGGACCAGGTCGCAAATCATACCGGGCCTTATCATCCGTGGGTACGAGACGCTCCGACGCCGACCTGGTTCAATGGCACTGAGGCCCAGCACCTGAACGAGACGTGGCAGACCTGGACACTCCAGGACCCAAATGCGTCCGCTGAACTTCAACGGCCCGTGCTCGACGGTTGGTTTATCAATCTCCTGCCCGACCTGAATCAGAACGATCCCGAGACGCGGCGCTACATCATTCAGAACACGCTCTGGTGGCTCGGTGTAAGCGGGATCGACGCGATCAGGCAGGACACGTTGCCATATGTACCGCGTTCGTTCTGGCGCGATTGGATGGCGGCGATCAAGCGCCAGTATCCGAAGGTCAACGTGGTCGGCGAGACCTACGACGAAGACCCCGCGATGGTGTCGTTCTTTCAAGGTGGCGCCAGGCGATTCGATGGCGTCGACTCCGGCATCGATAGCGAATTCGACTTTCCGCTCTTCTATGCGATTCGGCATGCCTTTGCGAAAGGCAAAGAGATCAAGCCGCTGGCTCAAACACTCGCGCACGATCATCTATATCCCAACGCCGGCGTGCTGGTGACGTTTCTGGGGCTTCACGACATGCTTCGCTTCATGAATGAGGAAGGCGCCACACGTGAAGGACTGATGCTGGCGCAGACGTTCCTGATGACCACGCGAGGAACGCCTCTGCTCTACTACGGCGACGAGATCGCGATGCGAGGCGGGCCGGATCCTGACAACAGGCGAGACTTCCCGGGCGGGTTCCCCGGAGACGAGAGAAACGGTTTCATTGAGGGCGGCCGTTCACAGGATGAGAACGCCGTATGGAATCACCTTCGCCGGGTGGCTCGCTTGCGCGCGGAACTCGAAGCGCTGCGGCGCGGAAGACTTATTACACTCAACACTACAGACTATCAATATGCGTTCGCTCGCGTAACGGAGCGCCAATCGGTGATTGTGGCATTCAACAATGCCAATGGAAGGGCGCAGATCGAATTTGAAGCCGCGCCCCTGAAGCTCAAGGAGGGTGCGAGGCTCACCGACCGGCTGGGTATAGCGGGCGAGACGCGCGTCCAGGGGGGCCGGTTGAAGATCAGCTTACTCCCGCGTTCGGCTGCGATACTCGTGGAGAAGTAGCGGACAGGTGTGAGGCGTGAGGTGTGAGGTGTCAGGTGTCAGGGGCCAGGGTCAGGGGCCAGGGGGTGAGATGTCAGATGTCATATACAGACTGATAGCTGAAACCTGGCACCTGACACCTGGCACCTGGCACCTGACACCTCGCACCTGACAACTGCTATACTCACTTTCATGCAAACGGCTCCACAAGATCAGAAGGTCGAACTGCTTGGTCTGAACCGGGACGAGCTGCGCGAGTTCATGGTGTCGCTCGGCGAGAAACCGTATCGCTCGCAGCAACTCTACGAGGCGATCTACCGGCGCCGCGTGACCGGGTTCGACGCGATGACCGAACTCCCAAAGACCCTTCGGCGGATTCTTGATGAGAACGCGGTTGTGGGTCGCATTCGGATCGACAACGTCTTCATATCTTCCGATGGGACCCGGCGCTTTCTGCTGAAGCTCGGCGATGGATCTGAAATCGAATCTGTCTTCATGCCCGAAGAGGGGCGAGATACGATCTGCATTTCGAGCCAGGCTGGTTGCCCGCTTGCCTGTAGCTTCTGCATGACCGGAGTGATGGGGCTCAAGCGCAACCTGACGGCGGGCGAGATCGTCGCGCAAGTCCTAATTGTGCTGAACGAAGTCTACGGCCCCTTAGTAGAAACACCGCACCGTACGAATATCGTGATGATGGGTATGGGCGAGCCGTTGTTGAATTTTGACAACGTGATGAAGTCCATTCGCTTGTTCGCCGACCAGGTGGGCCTGAATATCGCGCCGCGTCGAGTTACGCTTTCGACGGCGGGGATTGTCCCACGCATCCACGATCTTGCCCGGGAAGATATCCGCCCTCGACTGGCGATCTCACTGACGGCGCCCACAGACGAGCTGCGCAATCGGCTCTTTCCGATCAACAGCAAATACCCGCTTGCAGAGCTTATCGGCGCGTGCCGCGCGTATCCGCTCGGTGCACGCGAGCGACTGACCTTCGAATACGTGATGCTCGCCGGAGTCAACGACAGCGACCAAAACGCCCGAGAGTTGGTGAGATTGCTATCAGATCTTCGCGCGAAGGTGAATCTGATCCCGCACAATCCCGCGCCCGAGCTCCCCTTTCAATCGTCGTCGATGGATCGGATTCTTGCATTTCAGAAGATCCTGACCGATGCGCGATTGCATTCGTTCATACGCCGACCGCGGGGACAGGATATCTCTGCAGCGTGTGGTCAGTTGGCGGCAAGACATCAGGCGATCGCATAAGCCATCAGTCACTTGCGGCTTGGGCGCTTGAAGATGACTTCGTATAGCGGCTGCTTCTGGCTTGCGCGGATCGTCGCTTCAGGGGAACTGAACATCGAAGCACTCAGTCGATCTCGCTCCTCTTTCGGTGTGGATTCGTCCGACCGGGTTTCAAAATCTGACTTCGTTTGGACGGATCTTCGGGCAAATACGAGTTCCCATCCATCCTCCCCCGCCTTGTTCATTTCACTGGCGAAGTCTTCATCCTTCAAAGACGAGATCTTGTATTCCCACTTCTCGATGCCATGACTCGAAGCTCGCTGTGCGCAGCCGAATTGACCTAACACCACGACAAGGAGCATCAGATCCAAAACAAGTTGTCGCATCACTTTGTTCTCCCTCCTGCTTCATTGATCGATTCTAAGTCGGACGACACTCGACGACAAAGTAGCCGGATTGTTGTCGCTCGGCCGCCAACACCTTCAGCCCTGCCTCGCGCGCAAGCTCCCGGAACTCGGCTACGGTCCGATTCTTACCGCCCAACAGCACCATCTCTATCGTCAGACGTCTGGGCGCGCCTTCCGGCACCACGCCGCCGAGCACCACAACTCGACCCGTGGGGCGGGCTGCCTCGGCGCATCGGCTCAGGAGTGCCGTCGCTTCACGGTCGGGCCAATCGTTGACGATTCCCCTTAGAAGATAGATGTCGGCGCCGCCCGGCAGCGAATCGAAGAAGCTCTGCCCGACGGTCGTGACGCGCTCGGCCACACCGGCAGCCTGAAACGTCTCTGCTGAAAGAGACACGGTCCTCGGAAGATCGACCAGGGTGCCCTGGATCTCAGGCCATCTGCGAAGGACTTGAGCAAGCATCGCTCCGGTGCCGCCGCCGACGTCGACCACACTCCGCACGGATTTCCAGCCGCCGGTGATCTGGAATTCCGAGTTGGGGGTGCCGTGGCCGGTTGGCCCGATGAGCGCGTCGAAGCTCGCTGCGATGTCCGGATGTGCGTCGAGGTCCTCCCAGAACGGCAGGCCAAAGTGTTCGTGGTAGGCGGGCGCGCCGGTCCGGACATATCCGAGGAGCGTGCCCCATGCATAGGCGAAGCGGCCGCCAATGCCATCGAGGTCGAGCCCGATGCGCTGAGCCGGGTCAAGCAGTCCGCGGGCGGCGTCGTTCAGAGCGAACTGACCGGAGGTGGTCTCCTCAAACAGACCCTTGTCCACAAGGTAAGTGAGCACCCGGTGAAGCGTATAGGGATCGCAGCCCGCCGCAACGGCAAGGTCGGCGATCTGGTCTATACCGGCGGCGATGTGGTCGGCGATACGCAAGGTCGCCACCACGTGAACGCACCAGGGAGTGCAGAGATCGCTCAGCGCTTCGAGATTCGCGCCATCTTCTCGTGGCATACGAAACCACCTCCAAATTTCATTGCGCCAGGGATAGCGTTCAAGGTGAGACTGGCCCGTCGATCAGCAAACGAAGCCTTCTCTCAACCTTAATCTCAATCTCGCTGCGCATTCTCTCACAGTCCAGGAGAAGAGTTCGAGAGGGCGGGGCATGATAAGAGGGGGCTTCCAGGTCGCGCGAACATCGGTTCTCTCATTAATGAGATGGGCGCTCGCTAGAGCCCGGTCGAAACCAGGAGGCAAGAGCATAGGCTCGCATCTGGTCCCAACTTTCAATTGCACCCGGGAAGGCGCTATCAACACTAAAGACATATAGTAACGTCACATAACACCAATGCCACACGAGACTTCAGATTCGTGCTGCAAATGTTCTCTTGACCCCCAAACCCGGCGGCTGATAAAAGGCGCCGTGGACAAACGGACCATCACCGTCGCAGAAGACCTGAGCCAGGTCAGGTACGAGCTTGAACTCTTCCTGCTGGGCGGCGAATTCGATCTCTATGAAGATGAGAGACTGATTGCAGCGGTAGACAGCGGCCACACGGCGGCGGAGCTGTCCTACGGCAAGCTGATACTCTCATGTTGGGGCGAAGAGTGGTCGCGCTCCTGGCGCGTGGTCGACTGTACGGTGAAGGGCGACGCACTTCTTTTGCAGTGCACCAGGAAGATGGGGCTGAGCAGGTGTCTGCTGGAGTTGCGGCGCGGGCCGCAGGAGGAGGCCGCTGTCCTCTCTCGCGCCGAGTATGCTTCGAAGCTTGCGTCGATGATCGAGTGGAACCTCAACGACCTTCGCGTCGAGCATTCAGTAATAGCGCGCGACGACAGGCGTCACCTCTCGGGCGTCTACGTTCGAATGATTCTCAAGCAGCAGAAGAAGACGATCGCGGGTATCGGAGTTGGCGACAGCGAGCTGCAGGATAACGTGGACGCCGTGTTGGGAGCGGGAATAGCCTGGTTGGAAGAAGTGCGTCGTAAACACAAGTCGGTCAATCGGCTGATGATCTTTGCTCCTGTCGGCCGTGCGGCCGTAATTGCAACCCGAATGACCGTTGTGCAGCCGCCGGCCGCTATCGTCTCGCTCTACCAGGTCGACGAGGACGCCGGCAGCATCGAGGCCCTCGCCGCGTTCGACCAGGGCGATCTCGAGGATGCGATGCGCCGCGCGTCGAAGCGGGCGCTCTGGCCGCGCGACCACGCGCTTCCACCAGAGGTCTACACTCGCGTCGATTCAATCGTCCGGATTGCGCCACACATGATCGACACGGCTCGGGACGGCGGCTGGATCACAGCCTCGATCCGGGGATTGGAGTTCGCGCGCATTTCAATCAAGACTGACAGGGTCGAATTCGGAGCGGGCGACGAGCGCAGGAAGCTGACCGGAAGGAACCAGTCCGAGTTGGCTAATCTCGCCGCATCGATAATCGCCAGGCGAAACGGGGGGTCGCACAAGCAGACCGACCGCCTCTTTCGCGCTCAGTCCGAACGATGGTTGGAGTCCCTGATCCGGCGCGACGTGACCGCGATCGACCCCACGCTCGACCCGCGTTACGTCTATTTGCAGGTTCCCGCCTATCGCGGCGAGCAGAGATCGTTCATCGATTTGCTGGGGGCGACGGATAGCGGGAGGCTCGCAATCATCGAACTGAAGGTCAGCGAAGATTCGGAGTTTCCATTTCAAGCGCTCGACTACTGGATGCGAGTCGAGTGGCACCGGAAACGGGGCGACTTCCAGCGGCGCGGTTACTTCACCGGCCTCGAGATTGCAGATGCGCCCCCACTGCTATATCTGGTCGCTCCGCTGTTCCGTTTTCACGCGTCAACGAAACTGATGGCTGGCGCGATCACCGAACGGGCGCCCGTCTATCGAATAGGCATAAACGAGGATTGGCGCAATGGAGTGAAGGTGCTGTTGAGGGAGAAATTGAACTGAGGGCAGTTTCTGTCTCTAGGCTGTGGCAGGTTCCTCGATCGCGCGCTTCGATACTTCGGTTCCGGCATCTTTCCTTACACGGCCGGCGAACAGGATCGCCAGCAAATAGAGCGACGAGCCGATAAGCAGCGCTTCATTGAAACCCGTCAGTATGGCAATCACCAGGGCTGCTACGGATCCCATGACTGAAGTTGCCCCGTTTACCCCCCAGGCCCACGGGATGATTTCAGGAGCGCTCTTCGCCAGCAGTCTTATTCCCGACGGCATTGGCATTCCCATTACCATCGCAAGCGGCGCCATCAGGACCACGGCGATCGCAATACGAATGCCCAGAGCCAACTGAACAAGGCCGTAGAAGATCGGCGGCACCACAACTATGTAAACAATCACCAGCGCTATGAGCAGGAGCAGGATCTTGTTGAGCGATCCTGGAAGACGGTCCTCGCTCAACCTTCCGCTCAAGTAGCTGCCTATCGCGCTGAACGTCAACAGCGAGAAGAGCACGACCGCAAGGGCGTAGACGGGATGCCCCAGGAACAGAATGAACTTCTGAATCATCGCAACCTCGACGATGATGAAACCCGCCCCGAGACATCCAAAGTAAAGCAGATACGACATGCGATTCGTCGAAGCCGAACTGAACGCCCTGCGTCGAGTAAGCACCAGTGGGCCGACGATGAAAAGCAGTACCAGCACCGTCGTGATCCCAAGAAGCAGGAAGAGCACAAAGGTGCCGAGGTTTGTCTTCTGCCATTCGCCTCGCCCTTTGATCGCCTGCGATAGATTCGAGATCCTCAACGAGTTGAAGAAGAACGGATTGTTATCGCGAGTCGGCTCGATGTTCGTCACGAACGCATTCCAAAGACGGGTCGGATTGTCGGTCTCAATCAGGTTGGTGAAAACAGTGTCCGGCCTCGTCAGCGGGGTGTACAGGAGTTGAAATCCGCAATTCCCGGCTACCGATTCGATTACCTTCACCTCGTCGTCGGTGAACTCGCTCTTCTTGAAGATCCAGGTGGCGGGCGAGCGGTAGCCGTCGTCCGACGCACCGCGTATCAGCATGATGTGCCGGCCCGGATTGTCTATTCCCATCTCGACCATCATCTGGCGGGTCAGCGAAATAAGCCGCAGCAGCTGATCGGGCGGCTCGAAGTACCACCTGGTCATCGTGAGCACGCCGTCATCCGTCAGATGACCCACGTAGTCTTTGAATGCTTCGACGGTGTAGAGATTGTTCTCGGTCAGCGAGAAGGCGCCCGCCGCGGTTGCCGCCCACGTATCGACCATCGAAGCCTGCAGGACGTCGTATCGTTCGGCGGACCTTCTGACGAAGCTCCTTCCTTCGTCCACCACCAGCCTCACCTCAGGCTGTTGATAGATGTATCCCGAATAACGACTGAATGGCTCGGACGACATGACGTCCCTGGCAATGATGGGATTGATCTCGACGGCGGTTATGGCCCGCGCGCCAAAGACCCGAGCAGCCATAACGTCGTTGCCGCCGCCCGGCCCGATTATCAGCACGTTTGGTTGATGCTTGAGATGATACGCGATCTGGAAGATGCTGCGGCGCTCGGCCTGGTGAAGGGAGACGTTGCTCGCATCTCTGCTGATCTGTGTGGCCGCATCGGCGTCAATCTTGATATCTACCGACCCGGCGAGGTTCCCCTCGACCGTAATCCGCGAGAAAGAGTTCCATTTTGCAAAGAGAACGCGGGTCTCTTCAAGGCCCTTCGACTTGTGCACATCGAGGGCTCGAGTGTTGTAGTTGTAGTTCAGCAGACCGCCGAGTATTGCCGCCAACAAGACTGAGGCTATCAGGTATGCCTTCCCTCCGGGGGTTGCCGTGCTGAACAGCGCAGCGCCGGCCGCTCCGATGACCGCCACCAGAAGCAGAGTATTTACCGCGCCGATCCCGTTCATCACCGGTATCAATAGGAGGCATCCGAGAGCCGCACCCGCAAGATCGAACAGATACAGGCGGCTGATGTCGCGAGCGAGCCTCGTTATCGCCAGGGTAACCGAACATCCAGCAAAGAAAAACGGCAGCGAAGTCACCCCGTAGATCGCCACCAGCCGATAGTAGTTCTCCCCGCCGCGGGGATTTAAGAGCAGCGGCAAGCTCAGAATTGTGTACAGGGCAATGACGGTGCTGATCCCAAACAGCATCGATGCGATTGCCATCCACTGTCCCGTCCGCGCCTCGTCGAGTTTTCCCTGGATCATGTAGATGAAGACGCCGCTCGCTCCTGAGCCGAACAGCGCAAGCGAGATCGCCATAAACGCGAAGTGATAATACATCGTAGCGGAAAAGAGCCGTGTCAGAGCCAGTTCCAGCATCAGGACTCCGAGCGTGATCAGCGATATCCCAGCGAAGATTTTGGGTCGATTCATTCCGTTCCTTTAGCCGGCAGGAAGAATGCGTTATTGAGTAGCGGAGACGCGGAGAACAACGAATGCGCCTCACTCAGCGTAATGTTGTTGCCTGTAACATTGAAATCGGAAGTCGTCAGAGTTTTCTTCAATTGCTTTGATGCGGCGTCCTCTCATTAACACCCCCTCTTCAGAGGTGTGACTGTGAGCGGGGACTTCCGAACTGTTTCAACAGTTTTCGGAACATCCACGAGGGGCAAGAAACCGTTGAAACGGTTGCGGTCCACCCGGCGCCACAACACTCAACTTCAGTTGGGTGTTAATGAGAAAGCGCAATCGAATTCGCTGTTATAGTCCACTAGATCCGCATTTCTCTAGGTCTGGATCTCTCCGTGGCCGGACTCTTTTCCATCCAGCAACGCTTTGATATCGCGGCTCACCTGTTCGGCCCGCGAATCCCACGTGCCGCCCTTCACCGCTTCCTGCCTCGCCGCGCGCGAGATTGTGGTGTCGCGTTCGAGCGCGTCTTCAACCTTTAGGATGAAGTCATCGTAGCCGCGAGAGATGCGAAGTATACCATCGAGCGGCTCGTATTCGTAGAGCGGAGTGATCACGACCGGCTTACCTGTAGCCATATACTCGCGCACCTTGATTGCGCTGCCGTAGCTCACCCACTCGTTGTCGCTCGCCCATGGCAGCACACAGACATCGAATTGAGATGCATAACGGGGCATCTCGGAGTAGGGCTTCGATCCGAGGTAGTGAACGTTGGGCAGGTCTTCGACGTCCAGCCGCGCAGCCCTCAAGCCGAGAAGAACCCAGTGCCAGTCCGGCCGCTTGCCGCTGACGTAGCGGATCAACCCCTGGTCTATCAGCCACGAATCAATCGCCCCGAAGTAACCAAGCCTTGGACGCCCGAGACTTGAGATGTCTGCAGGCGGATCCCAATCCTCCGAGGCCGCCGAAGCGAAATGGTCGTAATCGACTCCCTGCTCGAGTAGCTGCGCCCTCTTCGCGATCGCAGGGTGCGCCGCAGTCTCCTCATTGAACAGCTTCCGGCCCGAGAAATAGATCAGGTCGGCTCGCTCCAGCAGAGCGCGGTGCATCTCGCCGATCAAGTCGCTCGAAGTCGCGTGGTCCATTTGATTCTTGTCGTACTTGTCGGAGATCTGATATACGAGCGCGCTTTCGCTCAGCCGGCCAACGAGATCTACAGCAGTTGGAATTGCGATCCATAAGATCGGACGGCGAAGGTCGAAAGCGATCATCAGCAACTTCATCTGGGCGCCCAGCAGTAAACGGTTCAGAGTCCGCGCCACGCGGCTGGAATAGAACGGCAACGCAAGCGGCGAGACTACGATCACGCCATCTTCAGTTCGGCGAACCAGCTTGGCATAACTCCTGAGTTTGCGCTTTATCTTGGCCCACAGGTCCGGGCTTGAGACCGAAGGCAAGCCCATCGAGATCGAGTTGACGAAGATGACCCGATTGCCGGCGCGGGCGAGCCTGCGCATTATGTGGTTCTTGGAATGTTGATGGTGGTACCACCAGTCCTCGCCCGCGAAGCAGATTATGGATTGATCTGTGATCATAATCAGGGGCTGGGGGTCAGGGGTAAGGGTTGGGGATCAGAGGGTCCGGGCCAAATGCCAGGGGAGCAGGTGTCGCACCTGACACCTCACGACTGACCCCTGACCCCTGACCCCTGCTCCTGCCATGCATTCAAACACGCGCTCCGCGTTGTGCCGCCATGTGTATCCTTCGATCACTGTTTGCCGGGCGGCAGCTCCCAGCCGCTCTCTTAGCGGCTGACTCTCAGCCAGGAGTTCAATTGCGTGCGTCAGCGCTTTCGCATCTCCAGGATCAACCTGAAGACCGTTGTCGCGGTCCCTTATCACATCTGCGATTTGGCCGAGCCTGCTCGCAACAACAGGTCGAGCCATCGCCATATACTCGAACAATTTCGTCGGCGAGCCGAAGAACCCGCTACCGTCAGCAGACCCGACGTGCGGGGAGACGAGTATGTCGCAGGCGTCGAGGTACGCGGCAACCTTATCGTGTGCAACACGCCCTGTGAAAGTTGCGCTGACGGTCTGCGGCGCGCCTTCAATAATCCGCTCGGCAGCATCCCGCTCGTCTCCGTCGCCGACGAATAGAAAGTGACATCGCGCGCTCGCGGTCACCAGCGCGGCGGCTTCCGCGAGTACGGGGGCTCCATGCCAGGGTCCGAATGTTCCCACGAAGCCCACGACTACTTTGTGTTCGATATCGAGCGCGCGTCGCACGTCGCGTCCTCCGCAGTCCGGATGAAACTTGTCTGTGTCGACCCCGTTTGGATTGACCATCACCCGTTCAGCGGCGAGTCCCAGTTCGACAAGATCGTGGCGAGCGATTTCCGACACGACGAAGATCAAGTCGGCACCCTGCAGGTTGAGTTGCTCGAAACGCTTCAACAACCGGAACTGGCCGATCGGGTCCCAATGTCTGCTGACCCATACTTCAGAGCCGTTAAACTCAAGGGCGAGCGGCAGGCCAGTCACAAGAGACAACAACACCCCCGTGAAGTTGAATCTGCTGTAGCGCTGATAGATGAAATCCAAATCGCCCGCTTCACTGCCGATCAGTTGAAGACTCTTTGTCGTGAAGACGAGGTTGTTCCAGAGTTCGAACAACGCCTTTGTTGCGCCTATTCGAGGCGAAGGCCTTATGACCCGGCGCTCGCGGGTCGCATTGACGCCCGGCGATGCCTCCTGCCCGGATCGAGCGGTCGTTGCGGTGTCGAGGAGTCGTATGGTGTGTCCAAGGCGAGCCGCCCCGGTCAGGAAGCCAGCGACGTGAGTGTTCATTCCTCCCTCCGACCCGCTTGAAAGCGTGGCGCGGATATAGAGGGCTGTGGACGAAGATTGATTCGGGTCACGCCGCCTTGCGCCTCTTCCCCGGCGGACGATCTGTCGAATTCCGAGCGACGCCTGAAGGATCAAGGCAAGCAGCCACGACAGCGGAACAACCACGACGTAGCCGATCAGCAGCTCCAGCGATAAGCGCGGAGCTTCAATGAGCAGGACGCTCCACCGCGAACGCGAAATCGTGCGGCCGGAGCTGTCGCCAAACACGACTCGGCGCGACCCCGCGAGCACGGCGAACATCATCAGTGCGCCACGCGCGCTCTGCATGTCGAGATCGGAGGTGAAGATGGCAAAAGTGTGAGGTGCAAGCTTGCGGACTCGTTCAAGGGCCTTTCGTTTCGATTCCCACTTGAGATCAACTTTGCTAATCGGGTGAATATCGCGGCCGGGCAGTTGCAAGTGCGCCCAGGCGGTGGCTGCCTCTCTATTGCCTGATAAGTCGAGCAGTAGAGTCGAACTCCTGATGGAAGACTCGGCATTGTCGGCCTCGGGCTTTGCCGGGAGTGCGGTTCTCTCTTCTGCCGAGTAGCCGGCGGTTGCGGAGTCCGATCGATGCATTGCTGAGCTGGACGAACGGCTCGCGGCGGCGCCCCCCAATTTGAATGCGTCCGACTTGAAGATCATTGGCGCCCGCAGAGGATTCACCTGGTGGCTCTGATTAGCAAGTTCCAGCCAAAGCGTTGCGCGAGCCGATTGAAGACCGACTCGGGCAGCATTCCCCCGAATGGTCTGAGTTCGCGCCGCGTCAACTGATTCACGCTGACCTCGCATTTTCCGAAGTCGCAAAACAGTTGGCGGGCTTCATCTCGCGTGTAGGCCTTTACGAGCGGGCCTGCTTCTGCCGAACCGTACTCGACATAGCGACTCATTATCTCGGCTACGCTATGACGCAGCAGCTTGCCTCGAAGGATGCCGCGCTTGAAGATCAGCCCGCCCCAGTAGGCGATCGACCCCCGATGATAGAGCATCACGATGGCTTTGCCGCGGGGCCGCAAGACCCGATGAATCTCTTTGATGGCCCTGGCAGTATCGGGCGTATGGTGCAGCACGCCGAACGAGTAGACGACGTCAAAGCTCTCATCGGGAAAGCTGAGGTTCTCGCCGTCGCCGATCAGGAACTCGCCTTGTTGGCCGTAGATGTCGAATCTGCGGCGAGCAATATCGATGCTCCGAGGAGTCAGGTCAACGCCGGTCACGAGCGCGCCCGCCCGAGCGAATTGCAGGAGGTCGGTGCCTGTGCCGAAGCCGATCTCGAGCAATCGTTTGTCCTTAAAGCTATCGAATCCGACTGCCTGTTTCATCCAGGGCGCGTAGACGTCGTAGCGGTAGTTTTCGATTGCGTCGAAGTATTCGCGAGTGCCGAATTGGAGGTCGGCGGCAGCGTCCGCGCCGCAGGGATTCGCCCCCCACTGCTCGCGGGTCCGCAGCTTGTAGTCGTCGGCCGGCAGCGACGCAGAGGAGTTGTCCCAGCCTTTTTCTGTCAATCCGGACATAGCTTCAACTCAATTTCACATGAGAGTCAGAGCGTATCAGGCCCTGCTTCCGACCGCCTCGCGTAGTGAGAGAGTTCAATTATTGGGGCAAGTGGCTGCTCCCTGCAAACGAGGCAAAATCTTTGCGTGGTTCTTTTAGCGGGGCGTGGACCGCGCCAGCCTGGACGGCCGACCGGCGGTCTTTCCATTAGAACTCGCCAGCTTCTCTTTCGAGACTCGATCCTTCATCACCTCCTGTATGGCTCTCCGAATTCGCTGCTTGCCGAGCGTGCTCGGCATTGGCGGATCCTTAACAACCCTGCCAGGAGCCTTCATTGTGCTTGTGGTAGCCATTCTGCGTCTTCTTCTGGTAGCGAAACTCTAACAGCTAGACCTCCTATTTTTCAACCGGCGGACTGACTTCGATAATCACTTTTCTGAACTGTCTGTAATAAAACAGATGCAGCAGATAGTCCAATGCCATCGCACCCGCTCCCGTGCACGCCGCACCCATGATGCCAAATCTGGGGACGGTCAGAATCAACCCAACCAGACTCCCGAGAGCCACTATTGCCGCGATGTTACGCAACTCGGCGCCGCGTCCATGCGAAGCGAGAAACGCGTTGTACGGCTGAAAGAGACCGGCGAAGAGTCCCAACACCGCGAAAGGCAGGAGCAAAGGCGCCGCATCGCCGTACTTTGGAAACGCGAACTTCAGCGCGGCCGGCCCAATCAACGCTAACGTCGTCGAAGCCGCGATCAACAGCGCGGCATTCCATCGCGTGATGCGCTCCGGTACTCGTGTCAGATTAGCGAACGAGCGAAATCTGGTGATTGCGACCGCGCGGGGCAGGTTGATCAGAGCATTCCCCATCTTCTGTGCTATAGCGTACAGCCCGAGCGGCGCCAACCCCGCGGCCGACCTGCCCAGGAAGTAGCCGATCACCAGGCTATCGAGCCGTGCGAGAGCAGACCCGGTTATGCGCGCGAGGTAGATATTCAAGCCATATTCCCGGACGCCGCGCAGCGTTAGTCTGATGTTCGGCCCGATCTCGGAAAATCGCGGCCGTAAACGCCCGAGCGTCCAGATCGCCGCAATAGCAGTCCCCGTCAAATAGGCCAGCAGAGCCGCTTCTGCGGTGAGCCGTCCCAAAAATGCGAGCCCTGCCACCATCAGCAGGTAAGACCAGGAGACCACGAGCTGGAAGACCGACAGCCGGCGAATCTGATTCAGCCCCTGGCAGGCTTGCTCGGTCAAGGTCTGAAACGGCTGAAAAAATGCCGGAATTGACGCTGCGATCAGCAGCCAGCGCACATCGGTCTCGAAGAATGAATCGATCGGAATCGCAATCAATGCAATGACCAGAGAGTAGACCGCTCCGATCACCGCCGCCATCGTCACCAGCGCGCCGAGCTGTCTCCGCGCACTTTCCTGATCTCTGGAGAGAGCGAGCAGCCGCGCTCCGGTGGCGAAGATCCCAAGCTCGGGGAAGAGGCCTGCGATGAACAGCACGCTGAGGCAGAATGCCAGGCGGCCCATTTCGCGCGGCTCCATCCAGCGAGCCTGTACCACGCTCACCAACAGGCCCGCCGCCAACGCGCCGGTCTGGGCCGAGAAGAGCATTCCCGCTTGCCGCGGAGTCTCTCGGGCCAACAGTCGCCTCAGTCTGCCCGATATCGGAGAAGCGCCCTCCGTGCCATCCGGTTGCGATATTGTGTCAGACAATTTGGGGTCGGTGATTTCGCGTTTCGCGTTTCGCGTTGCGCGTTCCGCGTTCTGGTTTGGATGGCTCCTTGTTGTGTTCGTGGTTGCTGGTACCCCCTTAGAAGTCCGGAACCCGGAACGCGAAACGCGGTAGCGTCACCCAACGGATGTAAGCGGCACCGTCTGGTCCGGCATTCGCGGCGGAGAATCGCCGCACCCAGCCGTCACACTGCCCTCGATCCAGTACTCGTACCATAAGCTCAAATTCAACAGGCTCCAGAGGAGGAACGAGTGATTTGCCTGACCCCCTCGCTGCTCTTTCAGCAAACGCTTGATGAAGTCGTAGTCGAACAACTCGCGCCGGCGCAGGGGTGAATTCAACAACGAGTCTTCAACAAATGCGCCCAGCCGGTCGAGCATCCACTCGTTAATGGGCGCACCGAAGCCCTGCTTCTTTCGGTCGAGCACGCGATCAGGCACCACACCACGCAGCGCCTGCTTCAAAATGTACTTGGTCTCGCCGTTGCGGTACTTCATCTGTGTGGGGAGCGACATCGCAAACTCGACCAGCTTGTGATCCAGAAAAGGAACGCGAGCTTCGACCGAAGTCGCCATCGTGATCTTGTCGACTCGCATCAGCAACAACTCGGCGAGCCGCAGCTTCAGTTCCTTGTAGATCATTTTCTCGAGTTCGTCGGCCCCGGGTTTGGCCGCAAGCAGCCGGTCGAGGTCGGCCCGCACAACCGAGTGTGAAGAGAAGTTTCTCGGATCACCATTCGATCGGGCTGCGATTCGCTCTCTTGCGGAAGGCGCAAGCAGATGTCGCTTGTGTGTTTCGGAAAACACCAGCGCCCCGCTCCAGAACAACTCCTCGCCCGCCGCCAGCCTGCGCATCAGGTCGGGCGCAAACCTTCGCAACTTTGACGGTGCCCCCGCGGCTAATGCTCGAAGCGCAAGCTCTCCCGTCGCCGCTATCGCTCGCCGCAGCGGAGCCGGCAACTGGATCAGGTATCGCCAGCCGTATCGATAGAGATTCAGATAGTAGGCGTAGTGAATGTAGCCGCAGAACAGTTCGTCTGAGCCTTCGCCGACCTGAACTACAGTGGTGCCGCTGTCGCGCGCGAGCTTCGACACGTAATAGAGCGGCACACAAACGGGATCGGCTATCGGTTCGTCCTGATGAAAGATCAGATCGGGAAGAAAGTCGATGAGCTCCTCCTGTCCGATGATCACTTCATGGTGGTCAGTACCGTACTGACGGGCGACGAATCGCGCCTCCTCGAGCTCGTTATAGGCTGTTTGATCGCGGAAGCCCACAGTGAAGGTCCTCACCGGCTGCGACATCAAACGAGCCATCAGAGCCACATTCGCGCTCGAATCGACCCCACCCGAAAGAAAGACGCCGAAGGGCACGTCGCTCATCATTCGCTTATCTATCGACTCCGTCAGCAGCCTGAGGACCTCATCCGCACACTCGCGCTCGTCCACTTCACGGACCCCGCTCATGGTGCGGTTGGGCACGATCGCGTCCCAGTACCGTTTGATCTTCACGTCGCCGCGCGCATCGCAGATGAGCATGCAGCCGGCGGGGAGCTTCTGAATCCCCGCGAACAGAGTCTGCGGCGCAGGAGTGGTCAAGAAGGTCAGGTAGTGGTAGAGGGCTTCCTCATCTATATCGCGAGTGACTGACGGATGGGCGAGGATGGCTTTGATCTCGGAGCTGAAGATCAAGCGCCCGCCGGTCAAAGTATAGTAGAGGGGCTTGACGCCTATACGATCGCGGGCCAGCACGAGGCGGCCTTCCTTCTCATCCCAGAGGGCGATGGCAAAGTCGCCTTCGAGTTCATCCACGAAGTCCAGGCCCCGCTCTTCGTAGAGATGAATGATCGTTTCCGTGTCGGTGCGGGAGCGGTACTGATGACCTTGCTCGACCAACGCTGATCTCAAACGCGCGTGGTTGTAGATCTCGCCGTTGAAGGTAATCCAGACCCGAAAGTCTTCATTGGGCATGGGATTGTGTCCGGCAGGCGACAGATCCACGATGGACAGCCGGCGATGGCCGAGGCCCACGCGTCGATCTTTCGTGACGAACACACCTGCGTCGTCGGGTCCGCGATGCGGCATCGTATCGCGCATCCGCACGACGAGCGATTCATCGACCGCCGGGACGCTCACACCGTATTCGTAGATTCCACAAATGCCGCACATAGTCAGCTGTCAGTGGTCATCTGTCACTTGTCATTTGTCCCTGGCCTGTTGTCAGCTGCGAACTAGTGGCCACTTACAACTCACAAGTGACAAATGACAAGTGACTACTGACCACTGCTTTCACTTTTGCTTCGTCGCCGGCCCGGTACGGGATCAATAAGATCGTGTTCTCAAACGGAACAAGCGCCTGAAGCCGGAATATGATAGCAGAAGCAAGAGTGCGCGTCCCGTACGCGGCCGATACCCAACGCTCCTCAATCTCCATCTCGAGACCCTCGGTCCTGGCGGCAGGAATAATCGCCAAGGCCGAATGCGGCGCCCGCGCGACGACTCGGTGGCCCTGGTAGATCGAGACATCGAGGTCGGAGTCGAAATTGAAGAAGAACTCAAACTGATGGCTTCCACTCCCCGCGAAAGTGTCCTTGATCTTCCAGTAGCCCGCCTGCTTTTCAAACGTGACAACGCGCCGATGCTCGACCGGCTCCGCCAGGTTCGCATAGGCATGATGGACCGCGTCCAGCGTATCCCGCTCATCTGTTGTCTCCCACGTGTGGATTTCCGGTCTGACGTTCCTGCCCAATGAAAATGGCTGGCCCTCGCGACTCGGGCTTATATCGCGGCCGTCTATTCGAACCGTGTTGTGGTAGGCCGTCGAACGAAAGAGATCGCGCAGCTCCTCGTCGGCCGTATACCCGAATGTGCCGGGATCGCGCAGGAACGTGTGGTCGAAAGCGAATAGATCGATCGACAAAGCGTCCGAATGAGCATGTGAGCCGCGGCCCCGCGCACCGTGATCGCCACAGTCGATGATGGCATAAAGGGGCCCGGCACGCTGAATATAGATCTGAGATTCCTTGAAGGCTCGCGAGCCGAAGCCTCCTTCGATCGCCGGCTGCGTCATAAAGCTCCGAAGCCCTTCCTCGCCGAACCACCAGATCGCCTCTTCGTCGATCCGATCCGAATCCTTGAAGCTGCCCTCCTCAAACATCACAGCAGCAATAGACAACAAGTACGAGTGATCCAATGCCGGTCGGGCCTTGAATCGCAGCACCCTTCCATCGTCGGAGTCGCCAATCGACGGCGCGGTACGATCCGGCTTCATATAGTGACGTGCGAAGTCGAACATCGCTTCAAGTCGGTGCTCGTGTCCAGGCGGCACTTCAATGCCATTAGCTCTGCACAGGGAAAAGAAGAGGGTGAAGATCTCCAACACGAAGCGGTGGTAGCCGATGGTCCCCTCGTAGTTCACTCCGTCGGTGAGCACCTGCTTGTTCATTTCTTGAAGTAGCTGGCTCCTGCTGAACTCGACCCAGCTCTTTGACTCCTTCAGATCAGGCAGAGTCATTCCGAGAGCGAAGAGACCTATCAGGTTCGACAGGTAATGATTGCTCGTCACACGATAAGAGAACTCGAGGTTCGTCCGGATGAAACGGCCATGCGCGATGAGCAACTTCAGGATCAGGGCGACTGCCTCGTCGCCGAGGAGCGGTGAGCTTCGAAACAACTCGAGCGCGGCAATCAGGCTCACCGTCCGGATGCCGGCCTCCATCGCAATCATCCAGTTGACGCCGAAGTGCGGCGGGTTGGATTCAAACCAGGATGCGATTTGACTCAGGAATTCCTCGGTGTAGCGCTCGTCACCGGTCAGCGCGTATGCCTGGCCAAGCACCGTGAGGTGCTGAAGCCGATTCAGTTCCCACACGGAGCGCACATCGGAGCCCGGCTCGAGCCTTACCGGGACCAGCGTGAAATGGAGAAGGGGCCAGCGCTTTCTCGTCGAAGGATCGGCATGCCAATCGATCGGAGATCCCAGGTCGAACTCGCGGCCGAAAACAGGGATCCGATGCGCGAGGATTGCCTCAGCCAGTCTTTTGATCTCTTCTACAGACTCGGGAAAAAGCTGTTTAAAGATATCCGCTGTGCCGGTAAGGTTGCCAAGACCGGAAGTCAGGTGGGGACGCTCGCCCTCGCGGATCCGCCTCGCGACGTCGGGGACGGCGCCGTCCACAAGTGCGGCCTTGAGATCGTCGTCGGTCAGGTAGCTCTTGTCAGGTTGATCTGCGACGCGGTGATAGGCGCGCGTCGCGCGGCGCTTGACTCGCAGTGCGGCCTCGGCTGCCATCTCCCATGCAGAGAGGCCGTCGAGTTTTTCGCGCATTGTGGTCACGTGTTTCAAATGTGATAAACCCCTTACTCATTCAACCCTGCTCGGACCTTGTCGAAAGCAGCCCCAGCAGGAAAAAGAAGTATAGATTCAGGTCCGAGTACGCCCCGCTGGTCAAAGTGAGCCCGGGTATCCAATATGCCAGCAGCAGCGCGACGAAGCACCCCGCTGCAGTTCTCTGTTGTGCCGTCACAGCTCTCCGCAAGCCTCGATAGCCTATCAAGAACAGATAGACATTTGCTATTACGAAGAGGACGAATGCGGCCATCCCGAGTTCGGCTGCGATCCACAATCCATTCGAGTGCGGATAGCCGACCGGTCGCGCGTTACCGATCGATCCCCTCCACTGATCCGCCCTTGAGTACTTGCTGTTAAAGTAGTCGTTGTAGTTCGTAAGGCCGGCGCCGAACAGCGGTCGATCCAGCACGATTCCAATCCCCGCTTCCCACGTTGCCACCCGGCCATAGACGTTGCGTGCGCTCGAAAGCCGTCCTTGCGATGAGGCTTCGAAGAGCAGAGCGGCGCCTGCCAGCGTTAAAAGAACAACGGCTGCGGCTGCCCGCGCTCGCCGCGACGTTAGAAGTGTCGTTTCACGCCTCCTGGAGATTGCGGCTTCGAGAGCTACCCAACTCACCAGCAGTGCCGCCCCAACAATGCGGTAGAGGGGGAACAGCGATGCGACGGCCGCGCACGCAACGGCGCTGCGATGAATGATGCGTGCCCCGCGATCCAACCTCACGGACAGCGCTCGCGGCGCAGCTCTGAGGAACAGCGCCAGCATCAGGCAGATAACCGCATAGGATGAATCTGATTGAAAGGGGCCATTCACTCGAACCTCACTCTCGCGGACGAGTTGAGATCCCTCGAAGGGGAACAGGTCAGCGCGAGCGAGGAGTTCGTAAGCTCCGGTCGCGAACAGGAACAGGGCAACGGCCGCCGCTCCTCCCAGGAGAATATGGCCTCGTCCTCGGTCTGCGAGATGGTTGCGGGCTGAGTGAAATGCTATGAGCGGCAAGCAGAAAGCATCGACTGCGATCCTCAGGCTGTAGCCGAGATGGTTTGATTGAGTCGCGACGCTCGCCAGGGCGATTACACATAGCGCTACCCAGGCTATCTCGAATCTCTGAATCGTGGGGTCAGGCCCTCGATTTGCGATTCCTTGAATCGTGGGGTCAGGCCCTCGATTTGCGATTCGCTGTACCGCCATCAGGACTACGATAAGCCCAAGGCTGACGCGGTCGTAGGTAATGACGGGATCATCGCTGGGAAGGTGGACGAAGGACGAAAGCAGCGGCGTCGCGAGGACCCATGTGAGAAGGACCGTTTCGATAGGCGGCCGCACGATCATCGTCGCGGCTACGCCGAACGCCGCCACCGCGCAAGAGAAACCTGCGCGATAGTCACCGGCCCCGCAAAGGGCTGCGGAAGTAACTGCGACCGCAAACGCCGCGCCGGTGAGCAGGTAACGAGCGAGCGAAGGTGAATAGCGGTCTGCGTTCATCGCTGCTCAACTTCCAAACAAAGACTGCAGCACGGTGCGAATCACGAAGAATGAGAAGAACGCGTAGAATGCGGCGCAAGCGAGCAAACTCAGTTCCCGCCATAATGCCGGCCTCAGGGCTTTCGGCAGAAAACGTCGGTTGACCAGGAAAATCTGCACGCCCGCAATCGCCAAAACAATCCCGGCGATGTTCGCCACAATCGTAAAGAGCTTCATCGGAGATGCCAGCCTGATCGCCAGGACCCCCCACAGTGAGAACGCCAGCAGCGTTCCATAGTAGATTCTCTGAATGCGCCCGCCCTTCCAATCTCGCAGTGTCTTGCTGGACATCCACAAAGCATCAGTGACTGTTCGAACGAGGATATCGGTGTTTCCGAGTTGGGTTTTGAACAACAGCCAAAACCCGTTGAACAAAGTGAGGAACCAGAATCCGGGCCAAATTTTTTCGGACAGGTACTTCGCTTGATAGGCGCCCGCACCCAATCCCTGCATATCAGTCCCCGCCGGAATCACGTAGGTAGCCAGGTTGACGTTGAGGTACATGCCTAAGAAGCAGAAAAGACCCCACACCCATATCTGGTCGGCGTGCACGTATCGAATCCACTCTCTCCAGCGGGCCAGGTTCGTTTCCGTCGGCTCAAACACTTTGCCAATGTGCGAAAGCTGAACCTGGGTTCCGCCCACCGCGCTGGGGATGGCGCCAACCAACGAACCCATTCCGAAGCCCTTATCTCGGACCCAGTTCGTCACAGTCAGGTTGCCCATTCCGCCCGAACCTGCGGTAGCGGCGAGAGCGCCAATAAGACCCCAGTCAATCGGGCTGCTCAAGCCAGTCAACTTGAAGAATCCCACGAAGGTAGTCCACCAGTGCGCCAACGGAACGTACGCAGCGTTTACAAAAAACAGAAAGCCAAAGACAACCGCAAGCATCGTCCAGGCGAAGTACTCGAGCATCCTCTCGATCGTTCCCCCGAATGAAAGGATGAATACTACCGCTACTATCAGCGCGGTAGCGGTCCATGCGAGGCTCTCTCGGTCCGACGCCCCCGCGAGGCGTCCGGCCCATGCGCTAATCAGAGTCGCGGCGGCGCTGCCGGCCAGCGCAGGCCAGCCCAGTTGAAAAAAACCAAGCACCAGATAAAACCCCGCCCAGAATCTTGGCCCGGGCTTCAGGCGCATGATCCCGCCGTATATCGGCTCGCCGGTATAGAGTGTGTAGCGAATGGCCTCCAGGTTGAACACGACCTGCAGGGCGATTGCGACGGTTACGATGAGGAATATTGAACTGGAATACTTGACCGCGGCTGCCGGCCCTACAAGCCACTCTCCCCCGCCAATGGATGTCGCGGCCATCACCGCGCCGGGACCGATGACTTTTAGCAGGTTTCGAAGACCGAAGGGTGGAGGCGCCGGCAACTCTGCTACTTCCCAGGCCGGCAATTCGCCGTGATCAAGATCGGAGACAACACTGCCCGAAGGACCGCTTGATGCCTCAGTCATAGCGCCGGAGTTTAGTCGCAAGCCCCAGATATTTCAAGCACCTGGGAAACGTCAGCTATGCGATCGCTCTGCTCGCTTCCTCGATTGCGTCCACTATCCGGCCTGCGGTGCGGCCGTCCCAAAACTCGGGCACACGTCCCCGAGGTCTGGGATTGTCGAGTGCGGCGAGAGCTTCGCGCTTGATGACTTCCGGATCGCTGCCCACCAACAGGTTTGTTCCTTCGGTGACGGTGACCGGCCGCTCGGTGTTCCGCCTCAACGTGAGGCACGGGATCCCCAATGCGGTTGTCTCCTCCTGGATCCCGCCGCTGTCGGTCAGGACGAGCCGGCTGTTGCTGTAGAGTTGAAGAAAGTCGAGGTAGCCCAGCGGCTCGGCAAGTATCAGGTTTTTTTGCCTCGACAGAGTCTCCATAAACCCGAACTCTTCAAGGCGCGCGCGAGTGCGAGGATGAACGGGAAAGACGATCGGGAGTTGCTGCTGGACAACATCGAGTGCGTCGAGGATACCGGCCAGGGTCTCGCGTTGATCTACGTTCGACGGCCGGTGCAGCGTCATCGCGCAAAAGCGGCCTGGCTCCACGCCGAATCTTTCGATGGCGGTCGAGGTGCGCGCGCGTTCCAGGTTACGACGAAGAGTGTCGATCATGACATTTCCCACGAACCGGATCTTGTTGGGCGCAATCCCTTCGCGGAGCAGGTTCTCATCGGCGTCGCGGGAGGGCGTCAGCAAGAGGTCTGCTAGCGCATCAGTGACCAGGCGATTCACTTCTTCGGGCATCGTTCGGTCGCGGCTTCGGAGCCCGGCTTCGACGTGGGCAACTTTCACGAGCAGTTTGGAAGCTACCAGGGTTGCGGCCATCGTCGAGTTGACGTCTCCCACAACCACGACCCAATCAGGCTTGTGTTTTTCGAGGACGGGTTCGAATGCCATCATTATGCGCGCGGTTTGTTGAGCGTGCGAGGCAGAGCCGACTTCGAGGTCGATGTCCGGGCCGGGCATCTGAAGGTCATCGAAGAACGAGTCGCTCATCGACTGGTCGTAGTGCTGCCCGGTGTGGACGAGGAGAGATTCGATGCGATCGGCGCGGCGGCGCATCTCGTCGATGACCGGGGCTATTTTCATGAAGTTCGGCCTCGCGCCGACGACGTTGATTATTCGGAGCATCGAGTGAATTCCACGCGGCAATTAGACCACGACCTACAAAGCCAAAGAAGCAACGACGAGAAAATATAACACAGGAGAAATCGCGCCTGCTTTGATTGTGGCGGCTCCGCGGAATGAATGGCTGAAGCCGGGCGCGCTCCAAACGATTTCTTATGGAGGTCGTCGCCATTCAACTGAAGAGTTGGTTGAACAATCGAAAGACCGCTGACCATACGGTTGACTGGTCAGCGGTCTATTGTACTTCTCATACTACTTCGATGCCTTCGTGTTGGGCGCTGCCCCGACGAGTCATTGTATTGGTTCCACACGTATTCGCCTGGCAACAGAAGTAGCACCATTGTATCCTGCGAGCAGAATTCCGCTGGGGAATTGTCTTATCTCTACTTCCTCTTCGGACGTGGCCTCATCATTGGTAAAGTTGAGTCTTATTCTTGATCGAACGTGCAATGTTGCGACGATTTGACCCTCGGGATTCAGTATGAATCTGACGAAGGTCGTATTGAATCTTCCGCCGCCCGCATACTCCCACGAACCATGGGCGTTTGTGGGGGTGTTATCCGTGAAAACGAATCCTCCTCCCGCGTCATAAGTGACAAGCCCTTCAACTGTTGCAGGGGCAGCAGGCGGGCGGTTAGGCCCTAAGTTCCCCGAGATTCTCCAGGATCCCTCTATTGCCCTCTTATTTGATTGGCCTGCCTGAGATTGACCCTGGAGGGTTACGCCCGACGTCAACGTAACAACTGCAATGACTAATGCGATATACCTGCTTCGACTACTCATGATTTTCCTCCCTTTCAGATTGATTGAGTATCCTGTGAATGCTATTTGCGGGTGGGCTATTATCCTGATCTATTGAACCGGCCCGCACTAACGAATCCAGACAGACGAATGAGAGACCACCACCTATTTCGATCAAATGGAGCCGCCCAGTCTCCACTTGTCGTTGCGCTGCATCCGCGGTCAAGCCTGACATACAGGCATCATTCAAACTGATTACGGCTGTCTGCTTGCCACAGCGTGCGCACCAGACGTGGTACAGGTTGCCGCGCTCCTTGATGACCAGAACTTCATGGGTCTCGACGGTGATCCGGGTTTTTCTTTCTTTCACAGCGCCTCCGAAGTTTTGCTGCCCCATGGGTATTCGGCTATACTCCGTCCGAGCTCTATTTCTATTGGCGACTTCTGCCGTACGCA
>DASYSA010000656.1:0-39336 GCA_036003885.1 Blastocatellia bacterium
ATGAGTCCTCCATTGTGCATGCGCGGTTGCCCTTGGGCCGACTGAGAAAGCCCGCGCTTTGTGTGTGCTCCCCTCTGAGCCACTGATTGTAGCCGATTTAGGATCCAGGAGCTAGGATTAGGATCTAGGATCTAGGATCTAGGATTTAGGATCTAGGCACCTTTTGGCGACAACGATGTCTTGGCGCTTGAGACCTTGATCCTGGATCTTGGATAATCCTGGATCCTAAATCCTAGATCCTAAATCCTAGATCCTATTTTGAACCGGGGGGTCCCGCAGGCGTGTAAGTAAAGGCGTCCCGGTTGCGAATCCCGGATTAGTTGCAACTCATCGTGGTGGTTCGACTTCCGCGAAGTGTGGTATCATTTTGACCGGTTTCAGATAGCCTCCAGCGTCGCGATTTGTTCAAGTCGGGTTCAATCGTATGGCTGAATTCACCTGTCGTCTAGGCACTCCAACCGGCGAGGTCGTCACTCGTACAATGGAAGCCACCGCCGAGCGGGATCTGCGCTCGAAGCTGGAGCGCGAAGGCTTCCGTGTCTTCTCCGTCTCGACAAGTGGGGCTGCGGGTATCGGTCACTCGCTGGGTGGCGAATCACGGGCCCGAAAGATCAAGGTCGAGGACTTTCTCCTTTTCAACCAGCAGATGTCGGCCCTGCTGCGCGCCGGGCTACCCATTCTTCAGGGGATCGGGATACTTCGAAAGAGGGTCGCGAACGACAGGCTCCGGCTGATACTGGAAGATGTGGAAGAGAAGATTCGCGCGGGCCAGGCGCTGTCGCAGGCGTTCGCAGCCCAGGGCGATGCCTTCCCGCGGATCTACATTGCCTCGATCCTCGCGGGCGAGCGCTCGGGCTCGCTCGACACGGTATTGCTTCGCTATGTGAGCTATCAGAAGACCATCAATGATGCTCGGCGCAAGATCAAGAAGTCGCTTGCTTATCCCTTGGTTCTGGTGAGTGCTTCGATCGTGCTGGTGATGGTGCTTTCCACCTTCGTAATACCCAAGTTCATGCAGCTCTACGGCAGCGTTGGCAGTGACCAGTTGCCGACGGTGACGGTAATGGTGGTGACCGCCGCCGAGTTCATCAGCGGGAACCTCACCTGGCTCATCCCCACGATTATTGGTGTTATCATTTTTCTATTGTACTGGCGGCGGACTCCGGTGGGCCGACTCACGCTCGATCGGTGGATACTCAAATTGCCGATCGCGGGCGAGACGGTTCGCCAGCTTACCATAGCGCAATTTACTCGCAGTCTCGCCACCCTGCTTGCAGGCGGCATCACGCTTCCCGAATCTGTGGACATTGCCAGTGAGTCGATAACCAACCGCGCCCTCAGCAAGGCCAGCGAGGGCGTGCTCTCGGGGATAAGAGAGGGCAGGTCGTTTACCGAAAGCCTGGAGGCCTCGGGTTGGATCAGCGAGTTGGCAACCGATATGATTGGGGTCGGCGAACGCTCGGGCGCGCTTCGCGAAATGCTCGACGAAGTGGCGAACTTCTACGATGCCGAGCTCGACGTGCGACTGAGCACCATAACCACGTTCATAGAGCCGGTGATACTCGTCTTCATGGGCAGCCTGGTGATGACAATACTCCTTGCAATGTATCTGCCGCTGTTCAACATGATCGGGAACATGGGGCAGCACCACTCATGAGGGTCGGAGTCATGGTGGCTACGAACGCTGCGTGGTTGGCAGCGGACTACGAATGAGCCATCGCGGGAGACGGAGAATCAATGTCGGAAAGAATCGAACAAACAGCCGATCCGGATTACAAGGTTCCGGCCGCTATTCCGGCGGACGCTGAGGCTGCTCCGGCAGCGATGGGCCAGGAGGAAATCGCCGCGCGCGAGAAGGCCCGCCGCTACCGGCTTCAGTTCGTCGATCTAAAGCCGGATGAGATCGACTACCATCTGGTGCATGAACTCCCGGTCGATCTGATGGTCCACCACAACTTCGTGCCGCTGCGCAAGGAAGGCAACATCCTCTACGTCGCGATGGCCGACCCCACGAATCTGGATCTGATTGATGAGCTCGAAGCGCAGTTGCACTTGAAGCTGAAGACGGCCGTCGCCACCCAGTCATCCGTAGAAGAGGCGCTGAAACGCGGCGATACCGCGGCTCGCATTCTCCAGACCGCCACCGCCGGCTTCCGCTCCGACGCAGTCGCGTTGCTGCGCGAAACGGATCAGGGCGAGGAGGTCCTCGACCTGGACCGGCTGGCCGGCGATGAGGAGATGTCGCCGATAATCAAGCTGGTTGATACAGTCGTGCTGAATGCCCTGGAACGCCGCGCTTCCGATATTCACATCGAGACCCGCGACTCGGATGTCCAGGTGAAGTACCGCATCGACGGAGCGCTCTATCGCGCGGCCGACCCTATCGACATAGCTCACCACCAGACCATAGTTCAACGTATCAAAGTCATGTCGGAACTGGACATAGCTGAGCGGCGAGTGCCGCAAGATGGCCGCTTCCGGATGCGAATTCGGGGGCGCAAGATCGACTTCCGCGTCTCGATCATGCCGGCGATTCACGGTGAAAACGTAGTCATTCGTATTCTCGACAAGGAACAGATAAACGAAGAGTTTCGCGACTTGAATCTGGATGTTGTCGGGTTCGCGCCGCAGGACTTGAGAAAGTTTCGCAAGTTCATAGCCGAGCCATATGGCATGGTGCTGGTGACCGGGCCGACAGGTTCCGGAAAGACGACGACGCTTTACGCCGCGCTCAACGAGATCAAAAACGAAGAAGACAAGATCATCACGATTGAGGACCCGGTCGAGTATCAGCTTCAGGGCATTACTCAGATTCCGGTCAACGAGAAGAAGGGCCTGACATTTGCGCGCGGGCTGCGAAGTATACTGCGCCACGACCCGGACAAGATAATGGTCGGTGAAATCCGTGACTCTGAGACTGCGCAGATTGCCATTCAGTCGGCGCTGACGGGCCACCTGGTCTTCACGACCGTGCACGCCAACAATGTGATCGACGTGATCGGACGGTTCCTGAATATGGGCGTCGAGCCATACAACTTCGTTTCGTCGTTGAACTGTGTGCTGGCCCAGCGGCTGGTGCGGATGTTGTGCAATCACTGCCGGCGAAAGTATCAGCCGAGCGATCAGGAGCTGATCGAGTCGGGTCTGAATCCGGACAAGTATCGCAATGAGATCTTCTATAGCGCGATCGGCTGCGAAGTGTGCAACTTCACCGGCTATCGCGGCCGCACGGCGATACACGAGCTGTTGGACGTGACCGACAACATCCGCGAGATCATCCTCGAGCGGCGGCCGGGATCGGAAGTGCGGCGCGCGGCGCGTGCCGAGGGACTTACCTCGCTGCGCGAGTCGGCGCTTGCGAAGGCATTCCTGGGCATAACAACATTGCATGAGATCAATCGGGTGACTTTTGTCGAGTAGAGCCAGTCGCAAATAGTGCTGCTCGTATGGTTTATTTTGAAACTGTGTCGTGGTAGAGTGGTTTAACCAAGCAGGCACTCAGACGAATGGTTGCTCATTTAGCGTAGTGGACCAGCAACGGCAATGGGTTGAGCGGCGAAAGCGGGCCTGCAAGAAAGCGCCGGCTTGGCCAAAGCCTTCGGATTTTGCGGAGTGTGTGTGCGCTGAACTCCAGCAGGAGATCAGAGACGGCGAGAATAGAGGCGAGGATAGTTATGATGGCCAATAAACTCTTACAGACGCGACGATCGGTTGCCCTGGCACTGGTTCTGACAATGATCGGAATCGGGCTTGCTCCGGTGTCTACCTATGCCGACCACAAGAAGTATTTTAAGGAAGGCCTCAGGTTCGAAGACAACAAACAGTGGGACAAGGCAGCCGAGAAGTTCGCACTGGCGGTCGCCGAAAAGCCATCTAATGTCGAATACCAGCTCCACTTCCAACGCTGCCTCGTCAACGCGGGCATAATGCTGGTGGAACGCGGCGACATGCTGGCTGAGCAGAAAGACTTCAATGCCGCATATCAGTCGTTCCGCCAGGCATACTCCTTTGATCCAACAAACGATCTCGCCCGGATCAAGATGCGACGTATGCTGGAAGTGCAGGGACTTCCCACCGACGGGGTGCCGACAGGCCGTGATAGTGCCGGCCCTCCCTTGAAGCCGAGTGCCAACGTAAAGGCTGGCTATACTACAGTCGATGGAGTTGCGCAGCCGAGCTTCAATAAAGTGCAGTTGCCCGGCTTCCAGCCTTCGAAGAAACAAGTAAAGACAGACGTCATAGCTCGCACCGACACCTTGCTGCTGCCATTCATCGAGAACCTCGCCCAGGCGATGGGATTGAACGTCGTGTTCGATTTTCAGGTAGCGCAAACCAGAAACCAGAAGCTCGTAATCGAGCTGCGCAACGTCACCCGTGCGAAGGCGCTGGAGATAATCCTGAAGGCGAACAACCTGATGTACATCCAGATCGACACCAGGACCCTGATGATCGCGATGGATAACCCTCAGTCGAGAGCGAAGTACGAACAGATGGCGGCCCGCACGTTCTACATCAAGAACGCGGACCTCACGGAGCTGCGCAACGCAATCAGCCAGACGCTCCAAACCAAGTTCATAACGCCGGTGAAGCACCTCAACGCGCTCATCGTTCGGGATACGCCTACCAATCTGGACCTGGTCGAACAATTGATCGATTCGCTGGACAAGAGCAAAGCCGAAGTTCTGATCGATGTGAACATCTACGAGGTCTCACGCAATGATCTGTTGAGCATCGGGAATCAGTTCGCCGTTCCCAGCTCAGGCAGCTCTGACCCGGCAGCAATCAACGCTGGCTCTCTTGGTGGATTTGGGCAGAATGGCTTTGTGAGTGGCGCTGCCCGGGCGCATAGCTTTGTCAACTCGACTGTTCTGGGCTTTGCGCTGGGTATGCCCGCCAGCGCGATAAGCCTCTTCCAGGACAAGGGCAAGGCGAAGCTGCTGGCGTCGACTCAGGTTCACGTCCTTGACGGGGAGGACCAGTCGATCAAGATCGGCCAGAGGGTGCCGATTCAAACCGCGGCGTTTCCCACCTTCGCAACCCCAAGTCGAAGCGCGACGCGGGCTATTGAGCAATCAACCGGCATCAACCCGGCTGACGTCGCTACCGGGCTGGGCGGCGCGTTTGGCGGATTCAGCGGAACTGCGTTCCCACAGATCCAGTACGAGAATGTCGGTCTCAATATTGACATGAAGCCGCAGGTGTTCGAGGACGAGGTCTACATGAAGATGAAGATCTCCTCGACCTCGCTCGATACCAGCACCGGTAAACTGACGCCTTCGTTCAACCAGCGAGAGATGTCTTCTGTCGCGCGAATCAAGGATGGCAAGCCAACCTTGATTGCAGGCGTCAGTCAAACAAACCAGTCCAAGGAAACGAAAGGCATCCCGATCCTGGGACTGATTCCGATCCTTGGTCGATTCTTCGCCACGCCTGATACCATCGACAGGCAGAGCGATGTCGTGATAACGGTGACGCCTCATATCCTGCGCCGCGCCGACATCACCGATAAGGACCACCTGACTCGCGCAGCCGGCTACTCGGCGGATCCGGCGACTCAGTTGTCGATCCAGCAAATCATAGAGTTGGCCGAGATCGACGACCAACAACAACAGAACCAGCTCGCTTCAGCCACTACGACGGGTGAAGCACCTAAACCTCCGGCTCCGGAGAACAGGAACGCTGCAGCTATTCCGCCGGCAGGTTCCCAAAGGCCCGAAGTTCCCGGCGTTGTGGTCATACAGCCAACACTCAATCAGGTAAATCCGTCTGCGCAGCCATTGAAGCCTGTCCGGTCGGAGATCACCAGGGAAACCGTCGCTAAACCCGGAGAGGTCAAGAAGCCGGTGCTGGATGACGATGATGATGATGACGATGACGATACTCAGGTTAGTCCGAATGCCAACGCGAACCACTTGCCGGTCATGGTGAGTGTCAAGAGCGCATCAGCAGTGGCAGTGAAGGGTCAGGATCTTTACGTAGCCGTGATTGTCAACGGCAACGGCGAGATGAGCTCGAGCAATGTTTCCTTGAGTTTCGATCCGAACATACTTGAGGTCAAGGGAGTGCGCGAGGGCGGCGCGCTCAGTTCAGGAGGGGGCAGGCCGAACCTTCAGTTCTCTTCCGAAGGCGGACAGTTGAATGTGCAGTTGGAGCTTCCATCCGGAACGCCCGGCAGGCCGGCGCGGGGCCAGTTACTGCTGATCGTGTTCACGGTTAAGAATCAGGGCCAAACGCCCCTAACCTTGAATGAGGGGCAGACGATGCTCCGGTCCGCATCGGGCCAGATGCTGCCGCTCAAACTACAGTCAACGCAGATCGAAGTCAGGTAGCGAGCGATTGCGGACATAGGGAGTATGAAGATCGTGAAACATCCTCGATTCAAGATCTCGGGTCGGCGGTTTAGCGTTATCGCTCGATCCCGGTCCGCAATCCGCAAGGGGCAGTGTGGATTCACACTGCTTGAGATAATAATCGTGATCATGATCCTGTCGGTCTTGACCGCTGCAGCTATTCCACTGGTGCGCAACACGGTCAAGCGAGACCGTGAGGCCGAACTGAGGCTGGCTCTCCGGGACTTGCGGCAGGCTATCGACCGCTACAAGCTCTACCACGACAGGTCGAACGGGACTGCGATACCCATTGAGTTGAAGACTCAGAGCGGGTATCCGAAGGACCTCAATGTGCTCGTCGAAGGATTTATTCCGGCCAACGTCGTGGGAACGAGCGGCAACCGGGTCCGTTTCCTGCGCCGCCTCCCAATAGACCCGATGACCGGCGACAAGGAGTGGGGACTGAAGGCCTACAAGGACGACGCTGATTCCGACTCGTGGGGCGGTGAGGATGTGTGGGATGTCTTCTCGAAGAGCGATCAAAAGGCGCTCAACGGGACCACCTACCGGGACTGGTAACGGGAGTTTGATTGGGTTCGCGCTTTGACAGGTTCGAACCGCGGGACGTATTCATTTATGTTGTGTAGACGATTCAACCCAGACCGAAGCGGCAACCGGGGATTCACGCTCCTCGAGTTGGTCATGGTAATGACTATTATCGTAATCCTGGCGTCCATCGGAGTAGCATCCTACCAGCAGATTCAGCTGAAAGCTCGGGAGACCATCCTTAAAGAGGATCTTCGCCAGATGCGAAAGATGATCGATCAGTTTGCCGCCGACAAGGAGCGATTGCCTCAATCGATTGAGGAGCTTGTTCAGGAACGCTACCTCCGCAGCGTGCCGGTAGACCCTATCACGGATGAAGCCGATTGGGAGCTGGAGATGGGGGATGACGAAGTCTCACTCACCGGCGGTCAAGGGGTTGTAGACGTTCACAGCAGTGCTCGAGGCGAAGGCAGCGACGGCAAATCCTATCGCGAATACTGAAGACTCGTTTCGCGTTTCGCGTTTCGCGTTTCGCGTTGGGTTCACCTTTCAAGTTAGTATCGATAACGCAAAACGCTAAACGCGAAACGCAAAACGTTCATGCCATCATCTCTCCAGCGACACCTTCTAGATCCTCGGACCCCTCAGACCGCAGCGGGATTCGTAGACGATAGTTTCGCCGTTGTTGATCTGCGTCGAAGCCGGCGCGGGTTCGCGCTGGCATCGAGCGCTGTCACGCCGCTCCGCGCGGGCCTGATCACTCCCGGGTTCGACACCTCTAACCTCCATGACCCCGCCGAACTCATCGAAATCATCTTGCAGACCGCGGAGGCAGCCGGGCTCTCGAGGAAGAAGCGCTGGTCTGTGGCGCTGCCTGAAGGAAGCGCGCGAACCCTGGTCATCACACTTGAAAGCAAGCCCTCGGGCCGCCGTGAATTGAATGAGATTCTCTCGTGGAAGATCGAGAGAGTGATTGCGACACCCACTTCCGAACTGAGAATCAGCCGCCAACGATTGAGTCCGGCAGGTGGACAGGAGCGGTATCTGGTTACCGTCGCCCGGGATGACGTTTCGTCGGAGTACGAAGAGATGTTCAAGCGCATAGGCTGGCAAACGGGGTTGGTCCTGCCACGCCACCTCGGCGAAGTCCAGTGGCTGATGTGGGACCAGCGGCCGGGCGACAAGATGCTGGTGTCCGCCAATAATTCCGGCTTCACTTCGGTTATCGTGCGAAATCGCGAGCCGGTGCTGGTGCGCTCCTATGCATGTGAACCCCAGGCGCGGACCGACGAATTACACCGCTTCGCCCTTTACTATCGCGACAGACTCGCGCCTGCGGGTGCGCCGGCCGAGGTGACCGGATTGCTCGTGATAGGAGGGATGGATGTGACCGAGGCCAGTCGCGCAGTCCACGATGCCCTCGATGCGCATCCACTGGTGTTGGATCCGGCTGAATTCGGGCTGGACTTGAGGGGAGAGCCCATCAGGTTCGATCAGCTTGCGAGCGCTGCGGGAATGGCTACGATCGCCTGGCAGTAAGAACGTTTCGCGTTTCGCGTTTGCGGTTTCGCGTTCCGTCTCTTGGTTACCAGCTCAAATTGGATGCGATGGAGCGCGAACGTTCTTAGCGACGGAACGCGAAACGTTCTTAGCGACCGAACGCGAAACGTTCTTTATTTGGTCTTGGGTTTGCCTTTCCAGATTCTCACGGGGCTTGACGCAATGATCGATCCACCCACAGGCACGCCGTAAAAATCGACGTTCACTGCCAGTTTCTTCCTGTTGGCCAACCCCACTATCAAGCGCGACGGGACGGTCTCCCCTGGCGCGATGATGTCATCTCCCCCTGTATCGACCGACTGGCGCGCGCCCGAGACCGGCGTCGACTTGCTGTCACGCGTCAGAAGAACATTGCCCCCCGTCAACTCATTCACGCGCACGAAGGGATTGGCAATAGGGACGCCGCTCTTATTGACGATGTTCACATTGATGATCAGGCGCGAGGTCCCGCTTGCGCCGCCCGGCAGATCGTCCGAAGGCGCTTCTGCCCAGTTGAGATCGACACGTTCAGACGACACGAAGCTGATCTCGACCCCACTCCCGACATTTGCTGCGATAGTGAAGTTGGTCTTGTTATCGCCGAAGACCACGTTGCCGGTTGTGGCGTCGCGCGCTACAAGTCGAATGCGAGCCGTGGTCGTCGAAACCCTCGGCAGATTAAGGGCGAACTTTTCGACCGCCCCGGAAATCCCCCGGACTATTGGCGAGAAGTTCACACCACCATCAGCGGAAAACAGCAGGTCCTGCCCCACCGGGACGAAGCCTGTCTCTCTCGGCACTCGCCAGGTGACGGTATATAGTTCGCCGCCGGCCAGACGTTCGCCGCCGCTGGGGGACGCCACGAATACCTCGAGAGAATCGCCCCGCAAAGTCGGCGCGAGCGCGTGAACTGTGTCGGTCCCTCCCTCAGATCCTGCGTTATTCGAGTCTTCGTAGTTCAACCATGAATTTGTTCCTGTTGCATAACCCGCTACGGTCGCTGGTAAGGCATCCAGCTTAAACCCATTGGCGTCGGCTGCCGCAACAGCAAGGAGCCAGGGGTTGATCTGGTCGGCATCCTGGGGGATCAGAACCTCTCCGACCCAGGTGTCGCCGGAGTAGGCAGTCCTTTGCCATCCTTGCGTTTGATCGGCCGCTACAACCCTCAGCTCATCGGGAGGCGCCGTTCGCCCGAGCACGGCATGAGGGTCGACGCCGGTTGGCATAGACTTCGAGAACTGCAACTGTAGAATCATTCGGCCCGGTTCGAGACCAGGGAAGCGAGTATCTACTACGAACTGGCGTCCGCCTTCGGTGCCGGCAGATTTCTGCCAGTGCGCCGCATACACAAGCTTCGTCGTTGTCCCGTCCGGAGCTCGTTGATAGGCCTTGACCGACACCAAAATCGGCGGGCCCGCAGCCCAGTCCAACAACAGACGGGCGCCGGCCCAGTTCTCTTCGTTAACTTGAGAGATCTCGTTTTCGGGCACGTTGAAGTTGCAACACGTCGGCCGCATCTCGACCGTATAGGATGCGGGAATGCTATTGGCGCCATACGAATAGTCGACCGACGCTCCGGTGGTTTCGTACAGGCTTATCGCCTGCTGAGATTTGTATCGTACCTGATTAACTTTGAAGATCTCGTCCGACATCCGCTGTCCCAACTGAGCGAGGTTCGCCGCATCAGGGGCCGAGTCGGTTTGATAGCCCCAGGGGTACAAAATCAACTGGCTGTAGTTATGATAATCAAGCTCGGCGCGAAAGTGATGCTGGGGATCATCGACGAGCGATTTGATCGCTTTTACTTCAAGCTCGCTACCCGCCCGCGGGCCCCGGTATACCTCGTTCTTCGGGTCATCGCTGCCGCCCATATCGTCCGAGTACATCGGACACGGATCGTCGCCGCGCAGGCGCCATTGGAAGTCATAGTTCCGATTCAAGTCTGCGCCTACGCCGGATCCACAACCATCAACCGATATCGGCCTGCGGTTCTTGCGCCAGAGCCTCACGCCATCTGTGACATCGTTCTGCTGCCCCTGGCTGAAGGTCAATCCGTCCGGATTGACTATGGGCACTATCCATATCTGCAGATTGTCGACAATGTATTTCATCGAATCACTCGAGCCATAGCCGTTGATGAGTTGCTTTGCGAAGAAGACCGGCGGTTCGACAGAGATCCACTCGCGAGCATGATGGCATCCGGTGACTAGCACCTCCGGTTTGGTCGAGTCGTTGATCGCCGGGTCTCGGGTTATCTTGAGGGCGAATATCTGACGGCCCTCATAGGTTAGACCGAGGTTCACAAATCGCGCGATGTTCGGGTTCGCTTGCGCAAGCTCCGTGAACTCCGCGAGGGTCTCCTCGTAGCTGTGGAATCTGCCTTCCAGGAGTGCCGGGTTGATTTCGTTCTGTCGCCGTTCTCGCGCGCGGCCGGGATCAAACGTCCTGCCCGGAAATAGTCGAGGCGCTAACTGAGCAAACTGCTCGAGCGTGTAAAACCCCAGGACCTTGTGGCCGCGTTTCGTATATTGCTGATCTACGTGTGAGTCGATTGACTCGACCGATCCGTCCGACGTGAAGACGTCCAGGTAGGCCAGCCAGGCATCGCTTCTCATCAAAATGTTTTCGTGGTCGCCGAGCCAACTCGAGTATCCGGCAGCTGGTTGGCCCTTTTGGACGAGGTCAACCACGGCTACACGAACCAGTGTCTGCGAGGCGCCAGTCGCGGATTGATAATCGGGCGTGATCGACTCAGCCGACTTATCTCCGCTCGCTCGCGCTCGCTGCCAGTCGGCGACTGAATCATAGAGAGTGGTCACCTCCAGGCCCGCTCGGCTGAGGCGCTCCAGCAGATAGGGCGGCGCGGCGATGATCGTTTGGTTGTCCGTTGCCGACCAGACGTTCGCCTCGAGTCCGGAAGCACGAGCGAGGTCGAGAATCTCATTTGCAGGTCCGGCGATCCGAGCGACCTGAGGGACCAGCTCTTTTCGGGTGAGTTCGAGCTTCGACGCTTGAAATGCAACCCAGGCTTCTTTTCGAAGCTCGGGGTCGGGATGTGCAAGGGCTGACTCCCACACATAGAGCGCGCCTTGTTCGTCCAAAGAGGCGAGGGCCTTGAGCGCCTGTCGAAAATCCTGAGCTTGCGTCGAAGAGAGCCGAGTTTTGATTGACGCGTGTCTGGCTGCTCGGTCGGCATCGTCGGCAACGAGGCTGCGACGGACTCCGGCTCTCGCCGTAAGCTCAGTCGACGAGTGTGGGCCCGTGATCAGCAGTGAGAGGGGAGCCAGAATGAACACTGCCGCCACTTTCCGGCGGCGGGAACTAAACGTCTGCATCAATCTCCCTCTGGCTTCTCTTAGGTTGCAAGCGAGCTACCAGGGGCTTACGCCCGCTGGCTTCTCTTATGTTGCAAGCGAGCTGCTTACGTCCGCGGTTGTATGTCTTCCAGCCTGCCCCCAAAAAGTATCACAAGGTCGATAATTTGCCAATCGTCTCGACTTCCGGCTCCCTGGGTACGCACGCTTCCAGCGTGCCCTCCTCCGTAAGGCCCGCCCGCTGGAAGCGTGCCCATTCTCCGTAAGCCCGCCGGCTGGAAGCGTACCCATCCGGCATCTGCCAGCACGCTGGAAGCGTGCGTACCCAGGCGTATGGGACGCGAAAGAGCCACGATGTTTCATCACCGTGGCTCTGTTCGAGGTTCTACCGGGCCTCGCGAATGAGATTCGATCCTCTACGGCTTGGCTCGACGCTTGGCCGGTTTCTCGGCCTCGACCTTATAGGCCTCCTTAACCGCTTCGAGTGCTGCCTTAACATCGGGCACGCGCTTGTCGGTTGGGGGCGCCTTGCTCACGAAGTCCGCGAGCGCGTTGGCTCCCTCTTGAATCTTTTCCTTTTCCTGAGCGGCGACCAGGGTCAGCCCGAGACCGTAGAGGGCGTCGACATTGGTTGCATCGGCAGCGATTGCGGTCTTGTATGCGGCGACTGCGTCATCGGACCGCCCCGAGAACCTGTAAACGTCCCCTCTCATGACCCCCCACCTGTTCTTGTTCGTGGGGTCGAGGCCTTCGACCTTGGCGATCATCTTCATCATGTCATCGACCAGCTCCACGACACCGTAGTGCTCGATCAGCAGCATCGCATTCTTTGCACGAATGTTGTAGTAGGTGATCAGGTCGTTGTTGAGGTTGGGATTCTTTTCCGCCGGAACGGTTGAAAGGACCGCGATCGCCTTGTCGATCGACTCGACAGCCTTCTGAAAATCCTTCTTAGCCTCATCTCGCTGCTTTTTGTTGAACAGATCTACGCCCAGTTGATAGTAAGCTTCGGCGACGTTTGCATTCGACTTATAGGACACTTCGGCGAAGGCCTCATGTTTTGAGGCGTCGACGCTTCCCGCCGTTTCAAACTCGCTCAGCGCACCTTGAAAGTTGTTGGCCTTCATGAACTCGAGGCCCTGCTTGTAGTGATTCAAGGCGTCGTTATAGTTGGACTGCAGAGCCTCTCCCTCTTTCCTCTTTTCCGTGTCTTCCTTCTGCTGGGCCTCCATTTTCGCCCTGTCAGAGGCGGAGACTCCCGGATTTCCCGGAGCGGCTCCCTGTTTGGGCTTCGCCGAGATCAGGGTCTGGATCTGTTCCTGGGTGGGCGTCTTGCCATCGCCTGGCTCCATACTGAAGTCTATCGGGGCGCCGGAGAGAAGCCGGACTCCTGTTGCCCAGTTCGGCTGCAAACCTGGCCCGGACACGACGACCAGGAAGGTCCCCTGAACAGGCATTCCAAGCCTGATATAGTGACCTTTCTTGTCGGTTTTCACATCCCAGTGTCCTTTTATGTCGGTTCGATAGATATCGATCAAGGCCCCATCGACAGGTTTCAACGTGCCGTCTTTGTCTTTGAGTTTGATAGTTCCCTCGATCTGCGCGGTTTGCGCAAGGGCCATTGTCGACAGGAACATTGCAATCGCGCTCACGGCGGCGACTCTTCCGAGAATCTTGTTAGGCATAGGACTTCCTCCGTTGCATGGTGCTGCTGGAAACAGGTTTGGGAACCGCTCCCATATACGATGCTTCAGTCCGGGCACCCGTTGGTGTTGAGATGGTTAATAGTAACGTCCACCGGTGAATTGATTGCCAGAGTGTTTCAGTTTATCTCACCGGTTTTGGAGTGTCAACGCACCCGGCTTTGGCGGCGCGCCTGGGGGATTTGCTCCGGGACTCTGGTTCCCGATGCTGAAATCCGACGCAACTTCGTTCAACAAGACCGGTGGAAGTATGCGATTGAGAACGGAGCCCCGTGCAATTGACAAAAGGAAGGGCGATGCGACAAAGTAACTCTGCGACTTGCGGCGAGCATAGCTCAGTTGGTTAGAGCGCCTGACTGTGGATCAGGAGGTCCCGGGTTCAAGCCCCGGTGCTCGCCCTCCAAAATTTCGGTTTTTGGACTCTGTCTCAGCGATCACTCACCGTTTTATCGTCGGAATTCTGCTGCATCGAAGCTTTCTTGATGGCAAAGAATCCGCTCAGTCCTTTCTTTGTTGAAGTCCTGTTCGGCCTGCTCTCGGATGAGTCATCTCAAACAACACAGGGCGGTCTCCCGGTACAGGAGAAGGCGCCGGACCTCGAGGTATCTCGACCTGGCTGTCCTTGATGACTTACCTATAACATGAGAAATTCATCGGAATAGCGTCGGATTTTCACGGTGCCTCTGCCTGGTGGTTGATCGACGTTCAAAGGATCGCGCTCGTTCCCAACTCGATCCGGGCCCTGTTGACCCTGCGCGGGAAGGAGCTTTAAGGAGGAGCGGCTATGCCGATATCATCTACAAATACTGTTCTCGTTACAGGAGCTACGGGAAACACAGGGTTAGCGTTATTACGGTTATTAGAGGGCGAGGCGTCGCTGTGCGAGCTATGGTTCGTCATGAGGGTGACCTCGCCAAAGTGGCCAACACCGCAGCCTCGGTTGTGATTGGCGACTTCGACGATGCAGACTCCATTAAACAGGTAGCTCGGTTACGAACGACGGCAACACATTTAGGAGGAGAAACCCTAGTGACTACACGAATGGATCTCGACGGCAACTTCACGCTCCCTGGCAGCTCGATCACACTGAACCGCATGGGCTATGGCGCTATGCAACTTGCCGGTCCGCAAGTGTGGGGACCACCGCGTGATCTAGACGGGGCGATTGCTGTTCTGCGAGAGGCGGTTACAGTCGGCGTCAATCATATCGATACCAGCGACTATTACGGTCCGCATGTTACCAATCAGATCATTAAGCAGGCTCTTCATCCCTATCCTGATGACCTGGTGATCGTCACCAAGGTGGGCGCCCGTCGGAGTGAGGACAAGTCCTGGCTTCCTGCGCTTTCACGTCAAGAGCTGATCGATGCTGTACATGACAACCTCCGACATCTCGCATTAGACCAGCTGGACATCGTCAATCTCCGGGTTGGCGGAATTATGGCGCCATCGGAGGACTCCATTGAAGAACCGCTAACCGTGCTGGCCGAACTAAAGCATCAGGGACTGATTCGACATCTCGGTCTCAGTAATGTCAGTCCCGAGCAGTTGGCTGAGGCTCAGAGAGTTACGGAGATAGTCTGCGTGCAGAACATGTACAACATCGCACACCGGAGCGATGATGGCTTAATCAATGACCTCGCAAGTCAGGGCATAGCTTTTGTACCGTTCTTCCCACTGGGAGGGTTCAATCCGTTACAGTCGTCGAAGCTCGATGCGGTAGCGGCGTCACTACAGGCCACGCCGATGCAGGTGGCGTTGGCCTGGCTGCTTCAGCGTTCTCCTAACATTCTCTTGATTCCGGGCACATCTTCGATAGAGCATCTTCATGAGAATCTTGATGCTGCAGCGTTAGAACTCTCACGGAGTGCGATTGCCGAGCTTAACGGGATCGGCGAAAGTGACGCGGCGCGTCAGGCAATATCGTGATCAGCGTACCAGGTATGCGCCGGAATCAGATTTGTCGGTGGAGAATGGCAGATTCTGTTTAGCCGTTTGGCTAGCGGTGACTTGAGAAACCCCGCCCTGTCACCGATATCCGGGCCAATCGAAGGTGAAACGCAGCGCGCCGCTCCCTTGTGCCTGCCCGATGTGGTCTTCCTCTGGCCGCCGGATGACCTAATGGGAGCCTTCGAAGATCGCCTCGGCATCAATTGTTATATCCACTGTGTTGCTGACGACCATGCCGCCTCTGTCCAACTTGTCGTTCCAACTTACCCCGAATTCCTGCCGATTGATCGTGGTCTTGGCGACGAAACCAGCCCGCGTCTTCGGTCCCTTGTCCACTCCGTCTTCCCACCAGGGCGTTTCCCATTGTCCAAGGTAGTGAACCTCCAGTGTCACAGGTCGTGTGACGCCGCGAATCGTCAGATCACCGATCACGCGGTAATCGACCTCGCCGAGCACGACGATCTGATTGCCGTGGAAAGTGATCTCGGGGAAATTCTCAACGTCGAGAAAATCTGCGCTACGGAGGTGGGCGTCGCGCGATTCCTCACCGGTCCAGACCTTGCGCGCATCTATAATGACTTCGACGGAGCCAGCAGCGTTTTTCGGATCGAAGTTGAGCGTGCCGTGTACGTCCTTAAAATGGCCGCGCACATTACTGACCATCATATGCCGGGCGGAGAATTCCGCGGCGGTGTGTCCCGGTTCGAATGTCCATTTTGCCATTGTTAGTATCTCCGATGAATCTACATAGTATAACGAAAGTTCCCGCGGCTCCGCACTTCTTCGGTATTGCGGCGGACGACAGGTTTCGCCACGTCGGATGACGTGTTAGGCTGTTCACTCATCGCTAAACCTCCAAGCACATTTTAGGCAGAGATCTCGGTCTATCTCAGCCTAGTTTGATCAGGTTCAGCGTTGGCAGCGGGCCGCCGGGAAACTGTTGCAGCTTCGCTCCACTCGCCAATCCGCCGAGATCGATCGTGGCGAATCCCACCTTGTTGAAGATGCCGCTCACATCCGCTTTGGCGGCTGCGTCATCTCCCGACATGAACAACACACGATGTCCTCCGGCCTCGTTCGGATCGGCCGCCAGGACGGCACGTAGCAAAGTGTTGGCGACCTTAACAACGCGAGCGCCGGGGGCCAGCGACGCCACGATCTCACTTGACGTGCTGCCACCGAGATCTGCGAGGCGAAAGCCCGGCTGGACGACTGGATTAGTGGCGTCAATCAGGATGCGACCGTCCCACGCGGGCAAGTCAGACAACGCCGCGCGCACTTGCTCCCACGGCACGGTCAGCATTACCACGTCGGCGTGCGCGGCTTCCTTTCGCGTGTCGGCCCGGGCGCGCGGACCGAGTTCACTTACTAACCCTGCAAGCGACTCGGGGCCGCGGCTGTTACTAACGATGACTTCGTAACCTGCCTTCGCGACGTGAGCCGCAAGGGCTTGGCCGATGCCACCTGCACCGATGATGCCGATGTTCATTGCATCTCCTTCCGTGTCCGTTTCTTCAAGTAGTGAAACCGCGTCTACCCGTACCCTTTCGAGCATACAAGAGTCAACTCTTCGACTCTATTCCAAAACTTTTATCGGTCTTTCGTTGCCGGCAGCCTTAGGCAAACGTAAGAAACTAATTAACAAGGATGCCCAACGGCATTGATGTCTTTCTATCAGTCGCCAGTTAGCCGCGCTGTCCGAAAAACAACATCTGTGAAGCCCAGTCGTCCGCGGTTAGCGGCCATCCGTGACTGAAGACAATGGGCTGTCCAATGCCCCAGTCTTTGTAAACTTGAGTTCTCTTCACTATCATGCGCTATCGAAGCCTGCGATACATCACGCGAACTGATGTTTTTCTGCTACACTAACGGCTGTAGATCTACATACCACTTATGGTGAGAACGACGCGGAACCGCACCCTTCCGCTGTTCATTTGCTCATAAGCTTCGGCCACGCGATCAAGCGGATACTTTTCGATCATCGGATGGACATCGCTCAAGGCACTGAATTCAAGCGTGTCCTGCGAATCCTTTGCAGTGCCGGAATACCAGCCAGCGATCGACCGGGCGCCCATGATTAGAGGCATCACGCTAACCATGAGCGGTTCCGCCGGCGCAGCAGGTATCAACAGCGTCCCTCTCGGCGCCAATCCATCGACCAATACAGAAATCGCCTGAGCATTCGGCGCAGTTGCCAAAATTACTTGTGCTCCCCCCAGCTTCTGTAACTCCGATGCGACATCTGTAGCGGCCGCGTCGATATAGTGCTGCGCTCCGAGCTGCCGCGCGAGCGGTTCTTTGTCGGTTCCTCGGTTAATCGCCACTGTGTCGAACCCCATCTGTCGAGCGTATTGAACACCGAGATGTCCAAGCCCGCCGATGCCGTGAACGGCAACCAGCTGTCCCACGCGCGCGCCCGAATTTCGCAGCGCGTTGTAGACCGTGACGCCCGCGCACATGAATGGCCCTGCTTCCTCCGCCGGCAATTCGTCAGGGATGGCAGCAAGCGCAGGTGCAGGCGCTATCATGTACTCAGCATAGCCTCCGTCGAAATCGATGCCGGTCACCTTGCGATTGATGCACATCGCGAAGTCGCCGCGCCGGCATGGTTCGCAGACGAAACAATGTCCGCCGTGCCAGCCTACGCCGACGCGTTGCCCGGTCTTCCACGCGGTGACGTCTTCGCCGACTGCGGCGATGCGTCCGGCGACTTCGTGACCCGGGACACGCGGATATTGAAGCCCCGGCCACAGACCTTCTTTGACAAGAGAATCGCTGTGGCAGATGCCGCACGCATCTATCTTCACGCGAACCTGACCGGGTCCGGGATCAGGGATATCGCGCTCGACTAATTCCCATTCTCCATTCGCTTTGCTTATCTGCGCCGCTTTCATTTTCATTCTCATAGTTTCTCCTTCCGAACTTCAAATTCACAAGCGTACCGATTCTTCATCTGCTGCTTTCTCTCGATATCCATTCGCGGACGTAGGGCGGGCAATTCAGCAGCTCTATGCCCTTTGCTTCGCATCGCGCCAGCAGTTGCACGATGTCGCGATCGACAAGTGTTACTTCCTCGAGACACAATCCGAGGGTGTTGTTGTTACCCTCTATTTCTTCAAGCAAGGCTTCACGTTGTGAGGAAACCAGTTCGCCAGACAGACGAAGGATCGTGCAATGACCTTCTGTTGTTGCTGAATTCTTATAGTCATCACTCGTCCGTCAAGCGCAAGACGACTGCTTATTCCAATCACTCATTCATTCGGACAGTTGTCGGATACTAAGCCAAAAGCTGATCTCCCATGCCGCCGTACATAAACGTGCGAGGCAGTTCCTTTCGATAAAGGTCGTACGGGAACCCGAGCTCAATCCGGCTTGCTTCATCAAGCGTCTCTACTTGACCTGATGAGAGCGCCAGGTCGAAGCTCGCGAGATTATCCTGCAACTGAGAAAGCTTGCGCGCGCCGATGATGGGAATGACTGGCACAGGGCGCGTGCGGAGCCACGCCAGCGCCACCTGCGCCAGGCTCCGATCAGCTTCGTCCGCAACACTCTTGACAGCCGCGACGACACGGTCGGCTCGTTGTTGCTCTGGCAAGAAATCTTTCATCATCTCGCCGCTCATCCGACCCGCCTCGCCTTTCTGGTCGGAAGCCCCCTGGCCATGGTACTTGCCGGTCAGCACGCCACCGGCCAGTGGCGACCACGCAGTCACTCCGATATTCAGTGCTTTCGCCATCGGGATCAATTCTCGCTCGACGGTTCGCTCGATCAAGCTAAATTCGATCTGCAAGCCTATGAACGGGGACCACCCGCGCAATTGGGCCAGCGTGTTTGCCTGCGAAATCCACCAGGCTGGCGCATCAGAGATACCGACGTAGAGCACCTTGCCCGCGCGCACCAGGTCATCCAGCCCACGCATTACTTCTTCGACTGGTGTAAGCTGATCCCAGATGTGGACCCAGTAAAGATCAATATAGTCGGTATGCAACCGCTTTAGGCTTGCTTCGACGGCCTGCATCATATTCTTGCGTTGGTTGCCCGAGGCATTCGGGTCTTTGCCCGGAGCGGCATTGGTGTATTTCGTGGCCAGCACAACGCTCTGGCGGTGGCCCTCCATGAACTCGCCGAGGAACGACTCGCTCGCGCCGTTGGTGTAGAGGTTCGCTGTATCGATGAAATTCCCCCCGGCTTCGCGGAAGGCGTCGTACACCTTTCGCGATTCGTCCTTTGCGGTACCCCACCCCCACTCCTCGCCGAAGGTCATCGTGCCGAGCGCTGCCTCCGAAACTCGAAGCCCGCTGTTTCCTAAGAGTCGATATTTCATGTGAATCTCCTATCCTTTCTCGCTAAGGTTGAAAAACACTCATAGCTACTTACGAGTCCACTAAAGAGTGCAGCAACTAGAACGGCGTCATCGGGGAAGAATGTGAAAGGCTTCCCGCATGTATTGGCTGAGTATTCTCCTTTCAAGACATAGAACTGCCGCGACGGTTCAGAGAGAAGTTAGGTGTCACTACTTGAGCTTTGAAAAGGTCGTCGGATCCATGAAGTAACGATCGATATGATCTACCAGTGGCCCGTTCGCCTCCGATTCGGCCTTTACTTTCTGCCATTCCGGATCGACTTGGAAAGCGGCCCAATTCTTCTCCGCTTCCTGCCGGCTGGGATGCTCCAGAATGTAAATAAACAGTTTCTGAGAATCCGGCGCATCTTCGGGCGACCAGTATCCGATGCTCTTCATGTTGTGTCGTTTGAAGATCGCGTCGGTGTGGTCACTAAAGCGCGCTTTCAGAGCATCCAATTTACCTTCCTTGGCGTGATACAGGCGCAATTCGTAAACGTGCGACGGCGGTTGTGCGTTGGACGAATCGAGTTTGCTAAAGGCCAGCATTAGTATGACCCCCAAAAGAAAAGTTAAAACATTCGATGGTTTCAGGTTATAAGCGCTCATGGCGCGGTATTTCAGCGACGTTTGCATTGGCGTCCTCATTTGAGTAGCTTTGGGTTCTTCTTATCTGCGGTCTCGTTCATTCTTCTCTGCCTAATTCTCAACATCAAGGTGCGTAACGGGTGAAGACCAGGTCGCGATCTTTCATAGCCGCGTGGCAAGGGAAGCAGGTTTTGAGCACCGACTCGACGGCAGGCTTCCCGTCGTTGAAATGAGCGAATCCCCAGCCGCCGGTCGAGGCGTATTTTTTTGAGTCCTTCACCATAAACTGTATATTCGTGGGAGGCCCCGCCACGAAAGATTGCGAACGGCCAAAGACTTTGTTGTTTTCCTCTGACGAGACGTGACGATAGTGCAAAGCGGCAATGATCGCGCCGTCCGGGAACGGAAGCCTTCCTTCCCGGTAGGCCTTGATCGCTACATCGTTCCCCAAAACGGCAGCGAAACTGTTGAGGTTGCCTTCTTCGTGAGCTACGGAGATCAACCTCCAGTCACGGTATCCGGCGGGAATTTCGGTTACGAAGATCGATGCGGCCTCTTGATCGGTGTGTCGAGATGCGTGCGCGGTGAAGGCGACAACGCCGGCCACGGATGCGACCGCTATCACATAGAAAGTGATCTTTCTCATTAACGCTTCTCCTTTCCAAACGCGTTTACCCGAGCTTAACATCCGCAATCCATCTGTCATCAATTGCGGATCAACCTGGCGCTGATGCCGCGGGGGTGCCAAGCTTCCGACCATCGTCCCCGCGGGAGGCGCCGTCCCTTCCATCAGCCGTGTGGGCTTTCGCGGTGTACTGCACCTTTTCTAGTTGGCTCATTGTGTGTTTTCCTGATGCTTGTTGAACACCCTTCAATCATTGTTCGAAGGTTTTCTTCCGCGTGCTCTGTCATTTTCCCTTGCGATCCACTCGCGTATGTAAGGTGCGCAATGCAGCAGTTCCATACCTCCTGCTTCACATCTCGCCAGGAATTGAACGATGTCGAGATCGACTAGTGTCACCTCCTCAAGATCCAGCAGGATCCTCTGTGTGCTGGTTTCTATCTGCTCGGACAATTCCTGACGATGTGACGCCGTCAGTTGCCCAGAGAGACGGATGATAGTCTTGTGACCCTCGGATGTTTTCTCGATTCTTATTGTCATCTTTTCTCGTGTCCGTCCGAGTGCAACCCGGAGGCCTGACTTAACCAACTGGATCCATTACTCGGCTGTGCTCTGTTTCAATGCCGAAGCTCGGCATTTGCTGACTTTCGGCAGGTTAATGCTCGGGATTACGCATTCGCGCTTACGGAAGAACTACAGGTGTGGGAGGTTCTGTGAACTTAAATAAGAGGAGGGCGCTGCTACGATCGTCAGATGGGTCGGTTTATGGAGTTTACATTTGTAGAGACTAAAGCTACCTTTGCCGGAACCGGTGCTTGTCGATTCCCAGACTGCGGATCTTCGATTCGAGCGTTTGTCGCGGGACTCCCAATTTGACGGCCGCCCCTGAGGAGCCGGCGACCCGTCCCTTGCATTCCGCAAGTGCCGCCTCAATCAGTTCCCTTTCCCGCTCGGGGTTTCGGCTCAGCTCTCCGTACGATACGGTCGGGTGATGCGATTCTTGAGACGATTCGCGCTTCAGCCAAGTCTCATCCACAGGAAATGTTTCGCCATCGGACAGGATGACGGCTCGCTCGACGACATTCTGGAGTTCGCGGACGTTACCGGGCCAATCGTAGGCTTGTAACAGATCAAGGGTCCTCCTGGTTATGGTCTTAATCTTCTTCCCCGCCTTTTTCGCGTACCGCTCGATGAGGTATTCGACCAGCAAAGGAATGTCGTCCACGCGTTCACGCAGTGAAGGTATCTGGATCGGAAAGACGTTCAGCCTGTAAAAGAGGTCCTCACGAAATGTGCCCGCAGCCACCCCAGCCTTCAGGTTACGATTTGTCGCGGCCACCACGCGCACATCCAGGGAGATTGGCTGACTGCTCCCGACACGTTCAAATTCTCTCTCCTGGAGGACCCTTAAGAGAGCGATTTGAGTTTCGGCCGGCAGATCGCCGATCTCGTCCAGGAAGATCGTCCCGCCGTTGGCAGATTCGAAGCGCCCCAGACGCCGCCCGGTCGCACCGGTGAAGGCGCCCTTCTCGTGTCCGAACAGTTCAGAAGCTAGTAGCGACGGCGGAATCGCCGCGCAATTAACGCGAATGAACGCCCGCGACGCACGGTTCGATCTTTTGTGAATGGCGCGCGCGATCAGCTCCTTGCCGGTTCCGGTCTCACCCAAAATAAGAACCGTCGAGTCCATCGGTGCTACCTTGGCAACTTGCCTAAGTACAACGTGTAGCGCTTCTGATGAACCGACAATTTCTTCAAACATTGAAGTGTGATCGATCTCTTCGCGCAACGCGAGGTTTTCGCTTTGCATCCGCTCTTCGACTTGCTTTCGATCATGGATATCCGTTCCCGTCGCGTACCAGCGCAGTATCCGTCCATCCTCATCCTTCACCGGCCGGTATTGGACTAGAAACCAACGGTACTCTCCGTCATTCCTTCGCGCGCGTTGCTCGTTTTCAAAAGGGACACCTCTGGCAAGACCCAGCTTTCTTTCGTCGCGAAGCCTCTCCACGTCTTCTGGATGAAAGAACCTTGTCCGAAAGTCCGGAGCCAGGACCGCCTCCTTCGTGAGGCCGCTGAATTCCAGTACAGATCGGTTCGCGTAAAGCGGAGTTCCATCCGGATCAAGCACCGTTACTGTTTGAGCGATCGCATCAATAATCTGGCGGAGCTCCATCTCTTCTTGACGGAGTCTTTCTTCCGCTTGCTTGCGCTCTTCGATGTCAGTGCTCGTCCCGTACCATCGGATGATCTTGCCGGTTTCGTCGCGGAACGGCTCGACGCGAATGAGAAACCAACGAAAGACTCCATCGTGTCGGCGGAGGCGCGCCTCAATCTCGCCCGATTCTCCTGAGAGCAAGAGCTCCCGCCACGTTTCCATTAACGCTGGCAGATCCTCCGGATGAAAGGCAGCTTGCCATCCCCAACCATGGGACTCTTCAGGAGAGAGACCTGTGTACTCGTGCCATTGTTTGTTGAGGAACTCGTTCGGACCATCCGGCAGGTTGCACCAGGCCAGCGTGGGAATGGTATCGATCACTTGCCGAAGTCTGGCTTCCGAGTTCTTGATCTTTTCGAATGCTCTTTCAAGCGCTGCTCGTGATCGGTCGCTCTCGATTGCGATGACTGCAATATTGGCCGCGGTTTCAATCCACTCAAGATCACTGTCACCAGGGCTATTGGGCTCCGGATAATAAATTGCGAACGTGCCAAGTACCTCATCGTCTTTGGAGATGAGCGGATAGGACCACGCGGCACGCAATCCGTAACTCAAGGCAAGATCCTTGTAATCCGTGCCCTGGACCACACACCAAAGCGGATCGCTGGCGATGTTTGAACTGATCACCGGCTTCTTCAGGAACGCGGCAGTGCCGCACGAGCCCATCTGCGGACCGATCGGCAGCGGAGTTATGGTTTGAGTCCATCCTTCGGGAACGCGGCGACCCGCCGCCGGCCGCAGCGTTTCGCCCTCCCGGTCCATCAGCAAAATCGTTGAAATAATTGCAGGGGCTTGAGCATCGATTGTGTCGCATAGATCCTGCAGGATATCTGTAAGGCTCGCACCGGCGGCTATCAATTGCAGGCTTCGTCTTTGGGCTGGTAAGAGAGCGTGCGCACGTTTTCGGTCGGCGACATCATTTGGCGCAGAATTCGCCTTCACCTCTCCAAGAGCGTCTGGTTCGAGTTGCGATTCCCGTGCACTCATCATTCTTTACTAAGGCTCTGGAATCCGCTGAGCAAAGCTTGCTTTTAAGATACTCCTTGAGGTGTCAACACGCCAGCTGCAGTGGTTCACACTGTCGTTACTCGATGAAACTGGGGTCTGAGAAGTTAGCAGAAGAAAACGGCTACAAGAGAGGGCAAGTTTTCCGCTAAGGCGAAGGAACTGAATTCGTCTAGGATCCCAGGATATCAGATAACAGGCGGGTTGTTGTAATGACGAGATTGCGCCATCAAGGCTTATCGCGGCGTGATCCGGCGAACCGCGAACGCGCTTCTTACAATTCATTTGGGCCCCTTCTGCTTAAGCTGAGGGTCAGGCTGCCCTCGATAGAGGAAACGGCTGCTAATGGTAGCGGCAGTCGCGGCCACTGTGAAAACCCAAGTCAGTGGATGGATGCCTATTGTAAGCAGAGAGCCGATGGCCATAGCGACCAGCGATATCTGAGCGAAGGCAAGAAATAATCGCAGCCAACCCCACACTATTTTGTGCCTTGTAGTGTCATTCACTCTCAGACCCCACGCGCCATAAGAGATCTTCCTTCTGGAGGGCCCGAATCAGGAGAACGATGCAGATGCCATACAACGCAAACATTGCACTTCGAATTTGGCGTACGGCTGCATGCCTGACAGGGACGATTCGCTGTTCACGGCGTAGCAATCAATGGCTCCTATTTCGTCGATAAGGCCTCGGCAAGAACTCGGCCAGTGCGATTCGACGGCGGTTCAATTCCAAGCAGGGCGCAAAGAGTTGGGGCGATGTCGGCCGGTGCACAGTCCTGGTAATAGCGATCCGGCCGGATCGCGCCACCGGAGAGAATGATCGGGACGTGAGTGTCGTAGTCGTATGGCGACCCGTGCGTTGTCACCAATTCGCCCTCGGCCAGGAAATTGAATGGGTTGGTAATCAACCAAACATCACCCGAACGTTTTGGATTGAAGCCGTTCGAGACGCGACGCGAAATCGGACCGGGCGGCATCTGACCGTTCACGATTTGAGTGCGCGTAAAGCAGGCTGCTATTCCGGGAATGGTCAGCAGAGCGCTGGCTGCGACGCGCTCCACTTCCGCCGGGTCAGATTTGGCATCCGAGATCACCTTGCGATCCAGGTAGACCTGGTCATTGACCAGCGCGAGCACCCACTTGCCGCTCCCGAATCGCTCCGAAAGCGCCTTCTCGACTATCTCGACACACCTGGCGGGATCAATCACGCTCGCATCGATTTTGTTGAGGCTTAATAACCGCGGAACGGGAGATACTCCGTGATCACCCGTCACAGCCACCAGAGTACTCGAAAGCCCGACATGCTGGTCTATGTAACTTAGAAGGTCGCCAATCACACCGTCGAGTCGAACATAGGTATCTTCAACCTCTTCGCTATCGGGGCCGTAGGCGTGACCGACAAGGTCAGGCGTGGAAAAACTTATTGCCAGCAGATCGGGATACTTGTCAGACCCTAGCGACTCGCCGACGATGGCCGCCTTGGCAAAATCAGCGAGGTATTCGGACGCGAATGGGGTGTATTGAAATGTCTTATAAAACTCTTCGCCCGGCTTTTCCTCTCCGCCGGTGACTGTGTAAGGAAAATGACGGCCCAGTGGCGATCCCCTTACGTCCGTGGTTACGCCCTGGGTGAGTTCATAATAGCCCGGTCCGAGCGCGCGATCCCACACCTTGCCGAAATATGCATCTGCTTTTCGCTCGCCATTGAACTTGTCCACCCATCCCGGCAACGAAGCGAAGTAGTAATCACTCGATACAAGAGTTCCGGAGGAGGCGTCGAACCAGTATGCGCCGTTGGCCTCCCTGCCTCCGGGCAGTACTGCGGCACGGTCCTTGAGCGCTACCGCTACGACTTTCGACCTGAATTCGGTCGCCAGCCTCATCTGGTCGCCAATAGTGGTGCCGATCAAAATACGCGGACTGGCGGGACGAGTCGTCTTTGTGTAGGACTGCGTTCCATAGCTCGTAACAAGTTTTGCAGAATCGTCCGAAACCATTACGCGCTGTGTATCTGATTCGCGGTCGTACCAGTTATTGCCGACGATGCCATTCTGAGCCGGCACCGAACCGGTGAAGATCGAAGCATGTCCGGGCGCGGTGTAGGTCTGAGCATAGTCATAGTTAGCGTTAACGAAGAGGGCTCCCTCGTTCATTAACCTCTTGAACCCTCTGGTCCCGAAGGCATCCTTGAAACGCTCCAGAAAGTCGTAGCGAAACTGGTCCACGACTATAACGACGACGAGCTTAGGCCTCGCGCTCGAGCTGGATGGGTCGCAGCCGGTGCTGCCAAGCACGAGGTGCGCTGCGGTAAGAGCAAAGGCCAACAGCCTCGATATCGAAGGCTTCATATTCCATCTCACGGTGTCGATCGTCGTGCGCTATCGCCGATCGCGTCCGTATCCCCTTCTTCGGAGTAATCGAGATCAAGACACTGGCCGGGACTCGTCGGGGTCGAGATCCTGGAAATGAGCTGCACAATCTTCGGTCAGATATGGAAGTCTAAGACCTGTCTGTTAACAAGGTGTTACGACGCTGTTGCGTTTGGGTGAACGCAGCCTCAAGCCAGTTCTTCAAAGAAGGGTTAATATCTACGTCATAATCTGGTAATTCGAGAGGGACAATATGCAACTCTTGATTAGTATGTAATGCCTGTCGTTGGTACTCGGAAGATGGACGACGCTCCAGGATCGACAGCCTTGGAACGAAGACTCGATCGACCCCGGGCGCGGCCACTCGGCCTTAGGCGAGTGAGGCCGGTGGCTACGCAATCAGCCCGTCGCGCTTATCATCGCGCGACTCACTGCCGGGGACGCTTCGAAGAGGAATACTAAACGCGCTCCGTTACGAGATGGTGACGGCGATGTGAATTATCCAACAAGATTTCAAACCCTTGTTTCCTTTTACGCTACCCTGGCGGTGTTTTTGTTTAGCGAAGGTACTCGCTCTCAATCAGAGAGACCAGGTTTGTGGCAGGCTGCTGCAAGTCAACTTGACACTACTTTGGGCACTCGTGTGAGGATCCCGGCTCGAAGCTCTCTATTGCCTTACCCACGTCTTCCAATTCGTCTATATGCCGGCTCAGCGCTTCGCGATGACATCGCGGACACTCGCCGATGATCACGAGATTGTCCTTGTCATCTCGCGTAAACCGCAATGTACCGTCGGACTCAGTTATACTTACGACAACGCCATAGGTTGTGTCTTCGAGGTTTCGCTGATAGTCAGGGTCCTCGGCCTCTCGAGGAAGAAACTCGGCAATCTCTTCCTCGATCTTCTTTGCTTTTCGCTTGCGCTTCTTCTGGTCGGCCTGTTGCTGCTTCTCATCCTCGCGGGACCAGGCTTCGAGTGCGTACGCTCTCAATGTTGGCATTTTTCTCCTCACGTCTATTCTGGAAACGATCTTTTCTGCCAGATGCAACCTCCGCGGAAATGCGAATCAGACCATGCGCCAATCGATGTCGAAGAACTCGAGTGTAATCAGTGGACGCGCGGCCTCCTTTGATTGCCTCTGAAAAAGGGTCAACTGTATTCACCAGACGTTACAATCGAGTGTCGGTGAGGTTAACACGAGGCTAAATATTCAAGCTGGCTGGGTTCACTGATCGGTTCTTTCGACGGTTATCACGTTCTTACGGCAGATTGGGCTTTGACCTGCCAAACGCCTGGTGATGTCAAACGTTTCAAGACCTGCAGTTATGCCGCATCGGCAAATAGATAGTTAATTGAAATTTCACACCACCTTTGCAGCTGGTTTACACGACCTCACTAAGATATCCATTTACCTGACACTGGAACGCTGCGTCTTCAGGAGGTCCATAATAATGATTACTGCTGACAGAGGAACCAGAATCGTTCTGCTGCTCTCAATTCTTCTGGCGCCGATTGCAAGGCCTTTTCGCTGCTTCGGCGCAATCAACCTTTGGTACCTTCACAGGAACCGTAAGCGATGCCACAGCAGCGGTGTTTTCGATGTCGCTGGCGAAGAGGTTCTCACTCAACGAGAGCACAAGCCTGAGATACGAGGCGACATTCTCGAATCTATTCAATCATACAAACCTCGAGGTGCCTTCTACTCTGAACATTTCGTCGCCCAACTTCGGGCGCATCACACGGACTCGGCCGGTTGATAATGCAGGTCCTCGAACCATCCAGATGTCGCTGAGACTCTCGTTCTAGCAATGTCTCTCTTGTGTCCCGCCTTTCAGTTCCACGGGTGTTCGCCAATCGCCCGTGGAACTTTTTTTCTGGCCTACTACGAGAGTTGACACAGATATAGGCGTGGGTTTGAAGCGTGGTCCTTCTGTGAGACGCGTTGGTCTGAAGCAACTGTTAACACTCTTTTCACTTCCGGTTAATACTCTGCGAACACGGGCGCGATAAGTTGTGACTCTCGATAGTGCACAGTCGCTGCAAGTCTAGGTCAGGAGATTACTCCTATGACCACAAATAGGCTCTTTCGGGTTGCAATCGGTCTGTGTTTTCTTGTGGCAGGAGCTTTTGCTCACTCCCAGTTCGGCGCGATTAGTTAATTGGTCGTCTGAGTTCAGTCTGCTGACCATCCATTCATAGGGAGGTATCGTGAATCATCAAAGCCAGTTCGCTCGAGTTCTACAAAGTTTAGCCGGCATATTCGCAATTCTGATTTCTGCTACGCCTTCCAACGCTCAATTCGACACCGCCACAGTGCTAGGCACCGTCAAAGATTCAAGCGGCGCCGTCATCTCCGGCGCGACGCTCACACTAAAGAACATTGAGACAGGTATTTCTGTTGCCGCTCAGACCGATGCAGATGGAAACTTTCAATTCACTAATATCAAGATCGGCAATTACCGTGTCAGTGCTGAAAGGGAAGGCTTTTCGACGGCGGTTGCAGAGCGCGTCAATCTCACCGTCAATGCGCGCCAGCGTGTCGATCTGACGATGCAGCCGGGCGCAGTGTCCGAAAGCGTTTTTGTCACGGGCGCGGTGGCATTGCTCGAAGCCGACTCAAGCGTACGCGGCCAGGTCGTGCAGCGCGACCAGATCGTCAACCTTCCGCTCAACGGGCGCTCGTATGCAAACCTTGCGCTGCTGACGCCCGGCGTTCGCGAATCGTCGCAGAACGGCATCACCACGGCCGGCCGCGAAGCGTCATTCAACGTTAACGGCCTGCGCAACACGGTCAACAACTTCCTGCTCGACGGTGTAGACAACAATGCCTACGGCACCAGCAATCAGAGCTTCTCCAGCCAGGTCGTACAGCTCTCGCCGGACGCGGTGCAGGAGTTCAAGGTGCAGACCAACACCTACAGCGCCGAATTTGGACGGAGCGGCGGTGCAGTGATCAACGCGGCATACCGCAGCGGCACCAATCAATTTCATGGCAATCTGTGGGAGTATCACCGCAATGCGGTGCTCAACGCCGTGGGTTTTTTCAAACCCGCGGGCGGTGTTAAGCCTCCTCTCATCCGGAATCAATTTGGCTTAACGTTCGGCGGCCCTATTGTGAAGGATCACACGTTCTTCTTTCTGGATTACGAAGGGTTCCGGCAGATTTCGAAGGCATTGGCCTTCTCCACGATTCCCACGCTCGCGCAGCGCGATGGCTTTCTCAGTGTTGATGTGCGCGACCCCTTCAGCGGCACTGTTTACAGAGCCGGTGAGAAGATCGCCATGACTTCATTCGCACGCAAGGTCCTGAGCGAGTTGCCTGCGCCGAACGCGCCGGGCGCTACAAATTTCCAGAACCTCGTACCGAACAAGGCATACAACGATAAGTTCAACATCCGGCTTGATCACACGTTCAATCAGAAGCTGAGCGCCTTCGCTCGAATCAGCCATCGCAAGGTCAACAACTTCGAGGGGCCGAACATTCCTGGAGCGTCGGGCAGCAACCAGAACGGCCTGGTCGGCGTGCTCAATCAGCAACTCGCCGCCGGAGCGACGTATATCTTCGGCACCTCTTCGGTGCTCGATTTTCGTCTCGGCGTCATGCGCACGGAAGCAGGCAAGAAACCACCGCTCACCGGAGGGCCGAGCATGCTGCAGCTCTACGGCATCACCGGTTTACCGACCGACCCCACGATTACCGGCGGGTTGACGACCCAAACTATTGGCGGCCTCGCGCAGCTTGGGCGCCAGGCGACCAATCCGCAGTTTCAGAACCCGTCTACAGTTGATCCGCGCATCAACTACTCGTGGAGCTGGGGGCGTCACAGCCTGAAGAGCGGCTACGAATATCTGCTTGTCAACACTGATGTGCAGGACACGAACCCGCTGATGGGATTGGACACCTACACAGGCCAATTCAGCCGCCCGGCGGGCGCGGCGGCCAACAATCTGTTCAACCTGGGCGACTTCATGTTCGGCGCGCGTTCACAGTACGAGTTGGCGGACTTGCTGGTCGTCAATCTGCGTCAGCGGCTGCATTATGCTTACCTGCAGGACGATTTCAAAGTCAGCCCAAAGCTGACACTCAACCTGGGCGTGCGATACGAGTTCTCGACGCCGATCTATGAGGATCAGAACCGCCTCTCGAACTACGATCCGAGAACAAACACGATCGTACGAGCCAAAGATGGTTCGTTGTCTGACCGCGGCCTGGTTGATCCCGATTACAACAATTTCGCCCCGCGTATAGGTTTCGCATACAACCTGCTGGATAAGACGGTGCTCCGGGGTGGTTACGGCATAGGCTACGTCTATTTCAACCGGCTGGGGAGCGCCGATCTGCTGGCGACCAACTTCCCGCAGATCACTCGCGCCAACATCACGCAGGACGCCACCAACATCGCGGGCGGCCTTTGCACGGGGAACAACTTCACCGGCTGTTTCCGTGCGACGCAGCAAGGATACCCGTCGGGCTTGCCGAACAACGTTACGCTCTTCATCCCGCGCGACAAACGCTCGCCCTATATACAGAACTGGCAGCTCTCAATACAGCGCGAGCTGACCTCGAATATGTTGATCGACATCGCGTACGTGGGCAATCACGCGCTGAAGCAGGTACTGCTGGCCGACGTGAATCAAGCGCGCCCATTGACCGCAGCTGAACTGGCACTGCCCGCCGCCCAGCGTCAGACTTTGGACCAACGCCGGCCGATTCAAGGCTTCAGATCGATTTCAGGCGTCCTGCCCGCGGCATTCTCCAATTATAATGCGCTGCAGATTAAGTTCGAGCGCCGGTTCTCAAAAGGTCTTTACCTGCTCAACTCGTTCACCTGGTCCAAAGCGATCGACAATGTCAGCCAGGTACTTGAAGAGCCGAACGGCAACGAGGGTCGCCCGCAGAATGTTTACAACATCGGGGCCGACCGCGGGCTCTCAGCGTATGATCAGCCGGTCAACAACACAACCAGCTTCGTCTGGGAACTGCCGGTAGGGCGGGGTCGGTCTCTGGGTCGCGACATTTCGCCGTGGTTGGACGGGGTGATCGGCGGTTGGGCTTTGACCGGGATCAACACGATGTTGAGCGGCCAGACAATCAACTTGCGTTACCAGCCCTCGCCGGTGACGGCTAACCTGCCCTCCTTTCTCGGCGGCGTGTCGCTGCGCCCGAACGTCAGCGGCGATGTGCTGGCCCCGAGCGGCCAACGAACGATCGACAACTACTTCAACAAGACCAACATCACTATCCCAACCGTGGATCAACCGTTCGGCAACGCCGGGCGCAATATCGCACGGAGCAATGCCTTCTTCCAGTTCGACTTTGGACTGCAGAAGAACTTCCGACTCCCGTTCAACGAAGTCTCGAAAGTAGAGTTCCGCATGGAGGCGTTCAATCTCTTCAACAAAACAAACCTTGGCGCTGCCAATTCAGACCGCAGCAGTGCGGCGTTCGGCACGATTCGCTCGACGTTCTCGGCGCGGCAGGTTCAACTGGCGTTGAAACTATCGTTTTAGAGCGCGTCAGATCCAGCAGATCAGAGAGACCGATTGAAACTGATTGTTAAGCCCCGCCAATATGAGCGACTCGCACTCGCTCAACTGAACCAGCTTCGCTCAGGAGTATTCGATTAACAGAAAGTTCATCTCCGTGTAAACTCCGCGTCACTTCGCTAGGTTAGTGTACCCAACTTGTACCATTCTCAGCTTCATCCCGCTGCCGGAAGGACACTAACCTATGAAGACTATCACTCGATTCATCGGTTTCGCCTTATTAATGGATGCACTGAAAGTAGGATCAGCATTGGCGATCTGCGTAGTCGCGTCAGGTTCAATCAGTATGGCGCAATCCGGATCTGGAAACGCCGCCCTCGAAGGACTGGTCAAAGATAGCAGCGGAGCGCTGATCTCTGGCGCCATCACAACTGCGCGGAACACCGATACCGGACTGCAGCGCGCGGCCACGACCGACGACCGTGGTCGCTTTACAATGCCTGCGTTGCCTGTGGGCCGCTACGTTGTGAAGGTTGCGGCGAACGGATTCGGCGAGGTCACCCGCTCTGATGTTGTCTTGAGTGTTGGTGAGACTTCAACGGTCGATATAACCCTTCAGCCTGCCACAATCACAGCGCAGGTAGACGTTACAGCAGACCAGCAACTCCTTGATCCCAAAGCGCACAGTGCCAGCTCGGTGATTCCGGAGAGGAGCGTCGAGGATCTGCCGGCGCGGGGACGTAATTTCTCGGAGTACATTCAGCTGACTCCTTCCGTCATCCAGGAATCTGACCGCTTTGGTCTGGTCATTGCCGGCCAGCGTTCGATCAATTCAAACGTGGCAATCGACGGCGCGGACTTCAACGACGCACTCCAGGGCAATCAGCGTGGTGGCAACGAGGCGGTGTTTTTCTTTCCGCAGACTGCGGTGCGTGAGTTTCAGGTGCTGCGGGCGGGCGCTACCGCTGAGGTTGGACGAACCAGTGCCGGGTTTGTGAACGTCGCGACCAAGTCAGGAACGAACGACGTTCACGGGGAGGCGCTCTATTTCAATCGCAACCGAAGCCTCACGTCAAAGGACGCCTTCGGGAACAAATTGGATAACCAGCAGAACCAATTCGGGGGTTCCATTGGCGGACCGATCGTGCGAGATCATGCTCTGTTCTTTGCCGGACTCGAACAGAACTTCCTGCATATCCCATTCGTGGTCAAATTCGCGTCGCCAGCCGCAGGAGTTTCTCTGCCCGCGGACGTTCAGGGGCTTCAGGGCGAGCAGCGCACGAGCAATAATCCTACGTCACTCTTCGGGCGTGTTGACTGGCAACTGTCAAAGATCAGCACGCTAAACCTGCAATACACTTACTCGCGACTGCACGGACAGAATTTTAACTTCGACAACAACACAACGGTGACCGACTTGGCGCCTACCACGAATTTCGAGCGCACTGGAACAAGCAACGGGTTCAAATCGGCTTTCGTGTCGGTGCTTAGCTCGAGTGTTGTTAACGAAATGCGCGGACAGATCGCGACTGACAAACGCTTCGAGGGCCCAAACTCTAACCTGCCCCAGATCAGCATTGCCGGCTTCGGCACCTTAGGCGGCGACAACGCCCGCCCGCGACTTTTCGAGACTACGCGCTTTGAGCTGGCAGACAACCTTACGGTAGATGTGAGTGCACACCGACTGCGATTCGGCTTCGACACGAACATAAACCGGGCCCACCAGGAGCGCGAGTCCAACATTCAAGGTCGTTACGACTTCGAGACCCGCGTCAACAGCAGCGGAGCGTTAGTCGCGGATAGCGTATCTAACTTTGTTAGCCAGCGACCCCGCCGCTTCCGGCAGACCATTCCGGGCTTCAACCCGGATGATTTGATCTTCCACGGAACCCAGCGAGAGTTGGCGTTCTTCGCGCAGGACAACATCGCCGTGACGCGCGCGGTTACACTAACGGCCGGTCTGCGGTGGGAAGGTCAGTGGAATCCGCAACCTACCCATCCGAATCCTGCCATTCCGGAGACTGCGCTTATCCCTGATGATCTAAGAATGTGGCAGCCCAGGTTGGGCCTGGCCTGGGATGCCGCCGGCAAGGGCAAAACCGTCGTACGTCTGTCGGCCGGAATCTATGACGCTCGCACACCAGCCAACCTCTTTCAGCGGGTGTTCACCGACAACGGCCTGACCACGCTCGCCGTGGACATCAGCGAAACCAGCGCCTGCCGCAACTCCACCGACCCAAACCTCGCCGGATGTCTCTTGCGAGGGCCGAACGCAATAATCAGATTCCCTAACGTATTTACGACAGTGCCGGCCGCAAGTTTTATCACCAAGCCGCGCGTGTTTGGCTTCGATTCGACGTTTCGAAACCCTCGATCCTTCCAGTTCTCAAGTACGATCGAACAGGACATTGGCGGGCAGACGTTTGCCTCGGTTGGGTACATTCATGGTTCGACGTGGGCGCTGCAGCGGAGGCTCGACCGCAATCTGCTTCCACCGACGTTGTCAGTGACTGGAATGCCGATCTTCCCGGCCACTCGGCCGAACCCGACGATCGGCGTCCTGTCGATCAACGAATCTACAGCGCACTCTACATACGATGCAATGACGCTCAGCCTAACGCGCCATGTTGTTGCTCGAACTCATTTCCAGGTCAACTACACCCTTGCTCGAAATCGGGATGATGACTCGAACGAGCGGAACTTCTCGCGCGAGACCACTCTCAATCCGTTCGACCTCGCAATAGAAGACGCACCTTCCAAGCAGGACGTGCGACACAACCTTAGCGTCAATGGACTGTTCGATCTCGGCCGCGGATTCACGGCATCAGGGATCATCATCGCAAGGTCAGGTGTGCCTTTTAACCAGGTGATCGGAACCGACACGCAAAACGATTTGAATGATGACAACGACCGCGCGATCATCGACAAGCACGTGGCCGCGCGCAACGCGGTCAGGCAGCCGCGGTTCTTTAATCTCGACTTGCGATTACTGAAATCCTTCAGGTTAAGTGAGGCGCGCAGGCTCGCCCTTTCAGTCGAGGCCTTCAACGTAACACGAAACACCAACAAAGGTTTCGGCAATGATGGGATTAGCATTTACGGAGTTCCGCTTTCTGACGGCTCTCCCTCTGTGCTTACGGCCGGGAAGCCGCTATTCGCTCCGTCTACGGCTCGCTTCGGCGGCCCGCGCCAGGTGCAGCTAGGCGCTCGCTTCATTTTTTGACAGCGGATTGTGGAACGGTACATAGCGCCGAAGTCGTAGGAAAGGAGTCTGTGTTAGCCTCGATGCCACGAAGGATTGAAGAGGATTGGAAAGCGACAAAGGTCCAGGGAACCGAAAGGCTGTTCGTTATTGCGGAATCCTTTGACTCTGCTTAGGGTTGGGTGCGGCTCCGACACTTACCTCGATTTCCGAGTCTAACCCGGCCAGCGCCGGACTGCCCTCCATCAGCATGTCGTCGTAGTAGGTGCGAAATTCGTCGTTTATTTCCAGCTTCACCAGTAAGTCATCAACAACACCTGAGATGCCTCTCACATCCGTCATGCTGTAGACCTCATCCTGGATGAGTTGAAGAGAATCGCTGACTACGCGCATGCGTGCCTCGATCAGCCGTACAAGCTCTTTGAGCTGTCCCACCTTCGTTGTGCGCTGGTGCAGGATTTGAATGTGTTGATCGAGTGTACTTCTCACCTGCTTCGATTGCTCGTTGCGCGCCGCCTTCTCCAGGCGTTCGCGTTCTTTGTTCAGCCGATCGTGGATCTCCGCATAATTGCGATTAGCCAGAAGGTAGTGCCCGCGCAGCATGCGTATGTACTCCAGCCGGAAGCTGGAGAGCTTCTCTATGGTTCCTTCCAGGGATGGGCCAGACGTCTGGTCCTTTTGTAGCTCTCCTGCCCGGTTCTCGATTTCGCAGCAAAGCTGCCGGAGGGCGAGGAAGTCCGTCTTATATGTTGCCGGCAAGCCGGCGAGTATCTGATTCTCCGTGGTTTCCTGTTCTCGTTTTTGCTGGCGTTCGGCTCGCGAGCGCAGGAGTCTCTGGACAAACGGGGTCTGCGCGAGCATCAGAACGCTCAGTTCGCCTGCCACCAACAGGAATAGAAAGCCCGGATGGACGACCACCGAAAGGAGAGCCATAACACCTATGAAAAACAGGTTCGGCAAGCTCTGATAGAGAGCTTTGATGCGATTACTTTCAGGGTGCGGCATCGTGCGGCCTTTCTGTTGAGCCTTACAATATTACGCGGCTCATTATATAGTGTCGCGGTGACGCTGGCCACGTCGGTTTCCGTACACCGCGGCCGGCGGGCGTCGACACAATCAAAGGATCGGTCAGCTTCTTAGCGGCGCCATCGTCTATCGAATTCTTTTTTGAGACATTTCAAGACACGAGAGAGAGCGAGCAATCGAACTCAGTTGAAGATTGGAGCGAGTGAATGTCGCGTGATACTTTCCGCTGGATCTGTGCTTTGTCGCTGGTGATGCTGCTTTTTTGGAGCTGCTCATCTCGACCGTCCTCTCAAAAGGATGCGGGGAATGAGCCTGCACCCCCTGGTAGCCTCGAATTAGTCTTCACCTACGGTTCAGAAAAAGAAGCCTGGATCAAGGATGTGACCGCAGTCTTCAACAGCGGCAATCACAAAACCAGCAAGGGCAGAGCGATCTTTGTGAGAGCTCTTCCGATGGGTTCAGGAGACGTCATAGACGAAGTGCTTTCCGGCAAACGGCAGACGCATCTGATAAGCCCCGCTTCAGGCGCCTTCATCAAGCTCGGTAATACTCAATCAAGGGCGAAGATGGGGACAGACCTTGTCTCATCCACGGAGACGCTCATGCTTTCGCCGGTAGTCATCGCAATGTGGAAGCCCATGGCCGAGGCGCTTGGGTGGGGCAAGAAACCCATCGGCTGGTCGGACATTCTCGCACTCGCGCGTAATCCCCAAGGCTGGTCGGCTTATGGACATCCACAGTGGGGGAAATTCAAGTTCGGCCACACCCATCCGGAATACAGCAACAGCGGCCTGATCTCACTGCTCGCAGAAGTCTATGCCGCTACTGGAAAGGTAGCCGGGCTCACCTTGGGCGATGTGAATAAGCCTGCCACCGGCGCTTATCTTGATGGCATTGAACAAGCGGTTGTTCACTACGGAACTTCAACGGGCTTCTTCAATTCCAAGATGCTGGCAAACGGTCCTGAGTACTTGAGCGCCGCAGTGCTCTATGAAAGCAATGTCATCGAATCCTACTCTTCCCAATACAGTCTGGCCTTTCCTGTCGTAGCCATTTATCCCAAGGAGGGAACTTTCTGGAGCGATCATCCGGTGGGTGTTATCGAAAGAGATTGGGTGACCCCGGAACATCGAGAAGCCGCCAAAGCTTATACGCAGTTCTTGTTAGAGCGACCTCAGCAGGAAAAGACCCTCGGCTACGGGTTTCATCCCGGCGACGTAACGATTCAGCCAAGTGCTCCGCTGGATGCAGAGCATGGCGTTGATCCCAGAGAGCCGAAAACTACGCTGGAAGTGCCAACGGTCGAAGTCATGGATGCAATCATCAAACTCTGGCGCGAACATAAGAAGCACTCCAACATCGTCCTGGTCTTCGACACATCCGGGAGCATGAAGGACAACAATAAGATGCCGGGCGCGAAGAATGGAGCCAAGCAGTTAATAGCGATGCTTGATGACAGAGACTATCTATCTATTCTCCCGTTCAACTCTCGACCCTCCTGGGAAGGGAAAGACCTGCTTATTCAGAAGGACCGCGAACTGGCTACGAGAACGATTGACTCCTTCTTTCCTGCCGGCGGGACGGGGCTTTACGACTCCATAGACCAGGCGTACCGATATCTGTTGGACAATCCGAAGGGCGACAAGATCTCGGCCATTGTTGTTCTCACCGATGGTGCGGATACCGACAGCAAGACATCTCTCCAGGAATTGGTCGCCAGGATGCACTTTGACAATGAACGTAATGCCATCCGTGTTTTCACCATCGGTTACGGCTCGGACGCAGTAAAGGATGTCCTGAAGTCTATTGCCGATGCGACTCAGGCAAAGTTCTTCGAAGGCACAACTGAGAACATCCAGTCGGTCTTCAGGGAAATCTCAACCTTCTTCTAACGTCTGCTCGATGGGAACTACTTATGTCAGAAGGCAAGCTAAGTCTGGTGGGCAAAATCATCATCGTGCTGGTGATCGTCGGCTGTGCCTACGGAGGCTACTATTTCCTGATCAGGAAGAAACCGGCTGATGATCCGAATCAACAGCCTGGACAAGCAAGGGCCGCGGAGTCCAGCCAGTGGAAAGGCAACGCCGTCGAGATCGGCATTGCCTATGGCACTGAGAAGAAGAGCTGGCTGGAGTGGGCCGTGCAGGAGTTTGGAAAGACTTCTGACGGTCAACAAATCAAGATCAATCTCATTCCGAAGGGATCGCAGGAAGGCGCACAGGCTTTGGTCGCCGGCGACAAGACTATTAATGTCTGGGCGCCGGCCAGCTCGCTTTATAAGGACACTTTTGTTCAAGATTGGCAGGTCAAGTACAGCAATAGTCCGATACTGAAGGAAGAAAACCTGGCTTTGACGCCGATGGTCTTTGTCATGTGGGGCGAGCGGTACCAGGCTTTCATTCAGAAGTACAAGTCACTGAATTTTGTGACGGTCGCGCAGGCTCTCAAGGAGAAGGGCGGATGGGATGCGATCGCCAAAAAACCGGAATGGGGTTTATTTAAGCTGGGCCATACTCGTCCCAGCAAGTCCAATAGCGGGCTGATGACCCTGGTGCTGATGGCTTACGACTTCACGGGAAAGACTCGCGATTTAACTCTCAAGGATATTCTGAACACTGAGTTTCAGGACTGGATGCTGAAGTTGGAACAAGCTGTGAGCGGGCTCTCCGATAGTACAGGCACTCTGATGCGAGAGATGGTCCTGAAAGGTCCCTCCTCATTCGATGCGATCTTTGTTTACGAAAGCGTGGCCATTGACTTCCTCAAGAGCGCGGAGGGACGCTGGGGAGAGCTTCACATTGTCTATCCGAAAGAGAACATGTGGAGTGAGAATCCGTTCTACATAATCGATGCACCCTGGAGTTCGAAGGAGCAGCGCGCGGCAGCACAGGTATTTCTGAACTTCCTGTTGACGGAGCCCATACAAAGAGAATCATTGAAGCACGGCTTTCGTCCGGCGAACACGAATGTGCCGGTGATATTCGCCGACAGCCCGTTTAGCCTCTATCAGAGATATGGGTTGCAGATTGAACCGGGATCGACCTCCGAACCGCCCACGGCTGAAGTCGTGAACAACCTGCTGGCAATCTGGCAGCG
>DASYSA010000657.1:0-18731 GCA_036003885.1 Blastocatellia bacterium
AAACGCTCCTGTCAGCTCTGAACAAAAAGCCTAAGGCGAGATCGACGGGGCATGAAGTGCTTGGGAAAGCTACAACCGGTTCTGAACTGTCTGACACCGGCAGCTCGAGGAAAACGCTGGATCGCCAGCCGAGAGTAAGCCTCTTCTTGCCCCTTGAAGCTCCCGCATTAACACTCGGGAACTGCGCTCACAACCTGATGCCAGAAGACAGAGCACGCACCGGGTTCTTCGGGATGGCCGCAAAGGGGACGCGCAACATCCTCGTCGACCACGCGCGCAACCGTGTGCGGCCAGGCGAGACGGTGGTCAGTAAAGAATATCGCTGAGTAGACTCGTCGCGGAGAAGATGAATCTTCAAAAGCGACGGTTCTCGCTTTCTGCGCATGATTGAGGGACATAGGGTCCCGTTTTCGCTTATACAATTGGGGACCCAGCGAACAGGATGATGGAACGCAGGCACCAAGTAGAAGAACTGTTTCATGCGGCGCTCGAGCGGGAGCCGGCCGAACGCGATACATTCCTGTCCCAGGCCTGTCGCACCGATCCCGAACTGCGCGCCGAAGTCGAATCCCTCATCTCCGCACACGAGCAGCCGGGGAGTTTTCTCGATTCGCTGACCTACGACACCGAGCGGATCGAGACATCGTCATCTTCGCTCATTGGTCAATCGATAGGTCGCTACCTGATCCTGAGTCTACTCGGTCGCGGCGGGATGGGAGACGTCTATCTGGCCCGCGACACGCAGCTCGACCGCAAGCTTGCACTGAAACTGCTCCCGGAGCAATACACCGCCGACGAGATCAGAGTTCGGCGGTTTATCCTTGAAGCCCGGGCCGCATCCTCGCTCAACCATCCCAACATCATCACTATTCACGAGATCGGCCACTTCGGGTCGGTTCACTTCATCGCAACGGAATTTGTCGAAGGAGAGACACTGCGGCACCGGCTCTCGCGCGGGCCAATCCCGATCGGAGATGCTCTCGATATTGCCGCTCAGGTCGCGAGCGCCCTGGCCGCCGCGCATGCAGCGGGAATAGTCCACCGCGACATCAAGCCGGAGAACATAATGGTGCGGCCCGACCGCTACGTTAAGGTTCTAGACTTCGGACTGGCAAAGCTGACCGAGCGTCCGACAGGTTCAGCTTTGAGCGACGCCTCCACCGCTGTCTGGGTCGACACAGATCCCGGCACGGTTATGGGAACCCAGCGCTACATGTCGCCCGAGCAGGCGCGCGGCCTGGAGGTCGACGGCCGAAGCGACATCTTTAACCTGGGCATAGTTCTCTATGAAATGCTGGCAGGACGTGCGCCGTTCGCTGGCGACACGCCCGCCGACATCGTAGCCTCGATACTAAAGACAGACCCGCCTTCGCTAGCCGAGTCGGGGTTGGACTCGCCGGCGGATCTGCAACGGGTCGTAAGCAAAGCGCTGAGCAAAGTTAAGGAGAACAGGTATCAGACAAGCGAGGAGATCCTCGCAGATCTGAGGGCTGTCGAAGACCGGTTGCAGTTTGAAGCGAAACTCGACCACTCCGGGATCAGCAAGATTGAGCCGTCGCGCCCAGCCCCTCATGGGATTCTCTCTTTCCGTCGAGCGATACTATATGTCGCAATAATCACTATGGTCGGGTTGGTTGGGTGGCTCGTCATTAAACCACCTCCGAAGGGGAGTGTCGGTTCTTTCGACAATACACATCAGCGTTTGCTCGCCCAGTGGAAGTACTCGCCGGGTGGTCATGCCTCGGATTACAGCCTATCGCGTGACGGCAAGATGATCGCGTATCGCTCAACGAAGAATGCAATGAGAAACATGCTCTTCGTGGTGCAAGTGGACGATGGCAGCGAGACTCAGATCACCAATGATGAATGGATCAACACGAGTCCTGTCTGGTCACCGGACGATCAGCAGATAGCCTTCGCTTCCTTGCGCCAAGGCCAGGCGAGCATCTACTCCTGTCCTTCCTCGGGCGGAACGCCGACGCTGATCAAGATAGTCGGAACGGGCAATCTGATGGTGAGGCACTGGTCGAAAGATGTGATCTTCTATCAATTCGACGGCAATCTCTTTAAGCTTGACGTCGCGACCACGGACGCCTCTGAGATAACCAACTTCGCTCCTTCAACAGTCGAAAACAGATATTTCAGCATATCGCCGGACGAAAGCCAGATCGCGTACTGCGATAAAGTAAATGGGCAGGCTGACATCTGGGTCATGCCTGCTCAAGGCGGAAACCCGTCCCGATTGACCAATGATTCGGAAGATGACTCGCGTCCGTGCTGGCATCCAGATGGCCGAAGGGTCTTCTATAACACCCATCAAGACAATCGTGATCAGATCAATATGGCATACACAGATGGGGGCGACCCCGTCCGAGTAACCCGCTTTGAAGGCGATTACGGTCTAATAGGCGTTTCGCCCGACGGATCGAAGATTTTTTACTTCAACGACAAGGAAGAGTCCGATATTTGGGGAGTGACAACAGATGCCGGTCAACAGTTTGACGTGAGCTCGGGTATTGAATCGGAATTCTGGACAGATGTCTCGCCCGATGGAACAAGAATCGTCTTTCAATCAAACTCCGAGCCCAAACCGATTAGAGTTCTGGAGAACTCGGCAATACTTGTCACATTGCCAACGAATCCGGCGCTCCGGCGGCTCCTTGCCGAACCCGGATATGACCCCCGATGGCTACCCGACGGGGGCCGCATATGCTTCCTTCGCTGGTCGGAAGTGGACCAAATGGCGAATCTTTGGACAGTTAGCGCGAACGCAGGAGATCCGCAGCAGATAACTACCCAGGGCGTAGTCTTTGGCGGATCGAGCAGCCTGCCATACAATCGGCTGGAGACGCGAGACTACAGCTGGTCGCTTGATGGCCGTAAGGTCGTGTATAGCTCGAACAAGACCGGACGATCAAACATCTGGATTACTTCGGCTGACGGTTCAAGCGATACAAATATTTCAAACAGCAGCGATCCGGAATACCTCCGGCTTTGTCCGCTATGGTCGCCAGACGGCAATCACATAGCTTATCTGTCGCAACCAATTCGGTCATCACTCGATGGAAGACCCTGGCAGCTTTGGCTGGCAGACCATGAGATCAAGAACAAAGTAATCTTTTCGTCCGAAACTGGTTTTCGGCTGATTGGCTGGTCTGAAACCGGCGAGACAATCTTCATTGGAATGTCTCGCAAACCGACGCCCGTCGACGTTGAAGTGCAATCGGTTTCTACGATGGAAAACAAGAGTGGAATCATCCGTTCGCTGAAGGCTACGTACCCCAGTAGTGTGCAACTGTCACCAGACCGAAGGATAATCGCGTTCGTCTCCCGCCAGGACGGCAAGGACAATGTGTGGATCGTGCCAGCCGCTGGTGGAAACGAAAAGAAGCTAACCCAAAACCCTGACACGAAGGTCAACCTCGGTAGTATCGCTTGGTCTCCCGATGGAAGAACAATCTACTACGACAGGCAGACGAGGTCGGGGACGATCTCAGAGTTGAACAACATCGAGTAGGAGGGAACCGTTATGACAAAAGAAACGCAAATGGAACTGACAAATCAGGAAAGAAAGACTTTCCTTCACTTGTACAGCGGCCTTGTCGAATTGCAAGCGTCGGCGCTTTACTACGTATCTGAAGGAGTCGATAACGCGGACAAAGTCCGCCGCGCCGCAAAGTTGGTGGGGGATTTCCTTGAATTCAGAAAAAAGGCGTTAGGTGATGTGTGTCCCGCGGGAACAGTTCCTTGTGGGGACGGAGATTGCAGACCGCCCGGCGGCTGCGGGCCTATTGCGTTTCACAAACTCCCTCCTAAAGGCGGCAAGGACGACTAGGAGCCTACCCAGGATTCGAAGGATGGGGCAAGGGGCAAGGAGACCTGTGGGGCTGGAGACCTTCCGGCTCCTAAGGCTTCTTTGCAGTCAGGTCACACGCAAGCAGCGATGCGCCGCTCTGCTTCGAAGCGGTCACGAGGGAGGCCCAAACGGCCCACTCGTGTAGTTCAACTCCGGATCCGACACCTCAATCTGCGCTCATACACTGCGAGTCCGCAGCAAAGCAGTTGCAGAAGCTCGGCCAAAAGAAGAAGCCTGGAACTGCAGATCATTCCCCGCTGTAGCTGATCTGCATCCGCCTGATCTGCAGACTCGCAAGCACCACCGCCAGCGCAGTCACTAACAGAAGCCCCGGCACCGATATCCACGCGGGCGTCGGCTCCGCCAGCATTGCGAATGGACCCTCCGATACCGGTACGGGAGCCAGCGAATGCAGATAGTGAATGACGCTGATCTTCTTTAGCACCGGCGGCAACAGAAAGTTAAGCCACTCCCATCCATACGCCACTAACGCCGGAATTATCGGATTGCGGAAAAGCAACCCGATCACCAGAAAGAACGCCCCATAGCCGACGCAAGCCAGCAGCGTGATGCTGAGATAGGTAAACACCTGTCCGAATCCAGGACCGTCCAGATAGTTAACATTCTGAGGGTAACCAAACGAGAGGTACAGAAAAAAGAGCGAAAGCGCCGTCGTACACAGAAACAGAATACCGGCAGTCATCACGCCGGACACGTACTTGCCCACAACCAGCACCTCGCGCCGAACCGGGGCGAGGAAGTAATAATGGAGGCTCTTGTCTACAACCTCCCCTCGAAACAGGTTCATGAAGATCCACGCGCAGCCGAAGAAGATCACCGTCCTCAGAATGAACCCCTCATAGATGTTCGCGAAGATCTCGTTGATCTCAGCCAATCCGAACCTCGATTGGATCTTCATCTGAATGGCGAAGGCCGCCATCATAAACACCGGGCCAAGCGCCAGCAGGTAGATCAGGATCGCGCGCTTGCCGATGAAATTCTTCCTCACTTCGAGCCGCAGAATCGCCAGTATCTGGCGGCCCCAAAGCGACCACGGCTGCTCCTTCCACGTCCCGCCGAGGGACTTCGAATCGATCGCCGAACTCATGAGTTCCCTCCTCCGGAGCCGATCAGGTATTGGTACACGGCGTTCAAATCGTCATCGACAGGCGCCACCGACTCTACGTTCAACTCCCCTTCGACCACAATACGGTTCAACAGCAGGTAAAACCCATCCGCATCGGGCGTCTTCACAAACAGCCCCCCGCGGTCCGCGTGTATTCTCGCCTCGACAACCGAATCCTGATCGAAAACCCGCGAGGCAAGTGCCGAGGGCCGGTCGCACCGAATCAATATCTGCATCGGGTGCTCGTCCATCTCGTCACGTACGCCCTGAACTTCGCCTTCCGCGACCACATAGCCGTTGTTCAGAAGCACAACTCGATCGCTCATCATATCGACTTCGTGCAGTATGTGGCTCGACATGATCAGGTGAAGACCTTCGGCAGCCAACTGCCGAAAGAGCCTGATCGTTTCAGCACGGGCCATCGGGTCCAACCCGTTCAAGGGCTCGTCCAGGATCAAGACTACCGGCCCGTGCGCGATCGATTGCGCCAGCCTGACTCGCTGTCGCATGCCCTTGCTGTAGGCAGCGACCTTGCGCCCCGCCGCTTCGACCAGGCCCACGCGGTCGAGCGCCTTCATGCTGAGTTGCTCCGCCTCGCTGCGCATGTAGCCGTGCACCCTGAGGTAAGAGTAGATGAACTGGAATCCCGTCAGCCCTCGCGGGAACGAATCGAATTGCGAACAGTAGCCGAGTTTGTGAAACAGTACTTCGGGCTGATTCGGCGAGATGCCAAGAACACTTATGCGGCCGCGCGTCGGCCGCAACAGCCCGGTCATCAGGTTCATCAACGTCGTCTTGCCCGAGCCATTGGGACCGACCAGACTGGTGATGCCGGGCGTGATACTCAGGTTCACGCGATTTACCCCGAGGATCTCGCCGTAGAACTTCGAGACATCTTCGAATACGATGAGTTGTTCAGGTGACTGGTCCATTACCGCACCACCTCATACGCTCTGACCCTGCGAGACAGGAGCAGCAAACAGATCGCGCAGAAGATCGCCAGGCCAATCCACGCACCCAGAGCAGGAAGATCCGGAACGGCGTTGAAATCGCTCCTGGATCGAAATAGGCTCTTACTGATCGACTCCAGGATAGCGCTCAGGTTGATGATGTTGCCCCACCGGGTGTCAAACATGAAGTAGATCAACGTCCCGACCACGCCCGGAATCATGAACACGGCAAACAGGCCCGCGCTGGCGGCAATCCGCCACTTGAGCCATGCAGACACCGTTATCGATAGCAAAGCCAACACAATGATCCATGCCAGGCTCGCAACGACTATCGCACCCGCGATCCAGATGTTATGCGCAAACCAGCCGGCCCCTTCCAGGTAAGATTCGAAGATGAACAACAGCAGGCCCGGCACCCAGGTGATTGCCGACAACAGGATCACCAGAACTGACATCTTGCCAATCATGTATTCGGCCCGCGAAAACGGCCGGCACAGATAGAGCGGCAGCGCGTTGTTGGACATATCCCGCGAGACGAGAGGCGGACCGATCAGCACGGTCAGAAGGAACGCGAGCGAAGACTGGACCCAAAGAAATTGCCGGAAAAATTCACCATTTATGCTGACAATGTCGCTGACCTTAAGCTGCATAATCAATAGCGCATTCGTGTTGTAGTGAAGATAGATCAGGATTGCCATCACAAGAGGGCACACGAAGCAGAGCACGAAGAACCCCATGAATATCTTCGACGCAAATACATCTCGGAACGCGTGTCGGGGTATGATCAGAAAGCGCGACCACTCCGGCGTCAGCTTCCCCGTATACAGCTTGTAGGTATGCTCATAGACCGCCATTGCCGTCCTCCATTGCTTTCAGGAAAATGTCTTCGAGTGAATCACGCTTAAAGTTCAGGCGGCGGATCTGCACCTGACGTTCATCGGCTATACGGTAGAGATCCCGGATCTCCACGCCCGGCTGCAGGACCAGTTTGATTCGCTGATCACCGGTCAACGCGTATTCGCAACCCAGCCCTGCAACTCCGGCAGCGAACGCGTCGTTGTCGCCCCGAGTCTCGAGCTCCAGGAACTTCCGATTAGCCTTTCGCTCTTCTTCAAGATTGCAGTAGACCGCAATGCGGCCCTCCTTCAACACCAGAATCTCTTCGCAGCACTCTTCGACGTCGCGCAGCAGGTGAGAGGAGAGAACGATCTTTGCCTGGCCGCTGTCCCGAATCTCGCGGATCAGGTCGATCATCCGCTTGCGCGCCGGAGGATCGAGCCCGTTGGTCGGCTCGTCAAGAAAGATCAGCTTCGGACCATGAGCGATTGCCTGGGCGAGCTTTGCCATTTGCTTCATGCCGAGCGAGTAGGTGCCCAGCTTGCGATAGCGAGCTTCGCCCAGGCCTACGTAAAACAGGGCTTCGTGGGCGCGCTCGAGGGCTGCATCAGCGGGAAGGCCGGAGAGCTCAGCCATCAACCGAACGAAGTGAACGCAGGTCATGTTCGCGATGAATGAATCGCGTTCCGGCATGTAGCCGATCTGTGTGCGAATCTGCTTGGCCCCGTTTCGAATGTCGGTCCCGAATATTCGGGCCGAGCCGCTGGTTGGGGGATGGAATCCCAGCAACGTGTGAATCAGGGTAGTCTTGCCTGCGCCATTGGGGCCAAGCAATCCGATGGCCCGGCCCGACAGAGATCGCGTCAGGTCACGCAGGATGGGCCGCTTGCCGAATTCAACTCCGAGATTGTCGAGTTCGATTACTGAGTTCATAAGGTCACGTTTTGCGTTTTACGTTTTGCGTTTTGCGTTTTTACGTTTACGTTTGGACGAGAACCGAGAACCTAAAACGTAAAACGTAAAACGCGAAACGTCTCCTCCCCCGTCACTGCTTCTCAAGAAGCACCGTGTCGTCCTTGTCTCCGTTCGGGCCTGTCTGGCGCACAGCAATCGTCATCGTCTTGCCGCCATCAGCCATTGTGAATTTCCTGGAAAAGGTTCCCCCGTTACCCTCTGTGAGGACGACAAGCAATGAATCGCCTTCCCATTTAGCCATGGTCTTAATATCTCGCCCTTCTACTTGAGCCGCATTCTGGCTGCCATCCGTCTTGTAGGTGAACTCCAGCGTGCGCTCGCCCTGTGTTCCGCCAATGGTCAGCCACTCGTGAATGCTCGCATCCTGCTGTTCAAACTTAATGGTGATTGCTTCAGGCCCACCCTCCGCAAACTTGCTCTTGGCGCGATTCATCTTCCAGGTGCCGCTGACGTTCGTCTTCGTCTGAGCCTGCGCCGGCCACACACCTGCGATCGCGACTACGAGTACCACCAGAAGCGCCTTTGTTCTATTTCTCATCTTCCTTTTCCTCCTATGTGAATTGAACTCATCCTGAGTGAAGACTAATGCTCAAAGGGTCGGAGCTTGCACCGAGTGTCCAGTTCGAACGAGTGCCTCAATCTCGCGCTACCGCTCTCTCGACTATTGAAGCGCTAAAAAGATTACGCCAGCCGGTGGGAAGTAGTTCCCGCCGGCTGGCATTCACGTCGATGAATTGTACTACTATTTCAGTGCGTTGCCTCACTAAATATCTGCTTGAGCCCAAACGACCCGGGCAGCCCCATCAAACTCGACGGATTCAACCCGATCGGGCCATCCTCGCCGTTAACCGAGAAGATGATTCGGTCACCTTGAGCGTAGGCATAAGCCAGCACCGGCGCGGATTTCGCCAGAGATCTCAATGTTCTCTGACCTTCTTCGGGCAGACTCTTCGCTGAACCACCCAATCCCCGCGCTACGGACCCCACCACCGGTGCAAGGTTCTGATAGAACAGCGCCGAGAAGTTGGCATTCTTGTCTTCAGGCAACGCCGCTATGAATCGAGGCGACACCAACAACGTGCGGCCGGCCTCGCTGTTGCGAACGGCCAGATCAACCAATGGGCGATTCGGACCAGCGATGAGGTAGCCGTTGGTGTAGGTGTAGGTCAGGCTCAACCCGAAATCGACCGACTTCAGCGTGTAGTACGTACGGCCGCCGATCTCGCTCTGCTCCCATACGAATCCCTGCTTGCCTTCCTTCGCTGCGTATTCGTTCAGCTTGTCCACTATGCGCTCGAAGGTCTGTTGCAGATGGGCTGGATCGTTCACCTCAAACACCAGCTTCCACGAGGGCACCGGGAGCAGCGGGCCATCGATGGCGAACGCGAATTCCCCTCCAAGCGGAGCGGCGAAGTCGTTGCGAACGTCTATGCCGTGCTCGGCCTCGCCATCCTTCAGGTGCTGCCAGAGACTCGGGTCCAGGGTCTTGAGCGCCCCGAGCAGATCATCAACCAGCGCAACCGGCTGCTTGACGACGAAGGCAGCAACGACATTCGCATCCGGCGAGATGAATTGCAGCGCTCCCATCGGCGCCGGGGCCGCGAGCCACGAAGCGAGTCCGTGATCCGCGTGGTCGAACGTCACTACCGCGCGGTTCTGAGGCTTGCCGCCGGTCTCCTTCAACTCGAAAATGAAGTGCTTCAGGTTAGTGATCCCGAGCTGCTGAAAGGCTTCGGCCTCGCGCCCGTTGCCGAATCGACTGCCCCCCCCGATGATGGCCTGGAGGTCTGCCGCGACAATCAGACCGGTGCCGTCGCGATACAACTCGGCAATCCGCTCGTAAAAGGGCGTGTGTGTGAACCCCTTCGCGTTCGACTTTCGAGCGGCCGCGGCCACCTGTCGCAAGGACGCGAGGTGCGGCGCGGCGGCGAACACATCTCCGTTGATCCAGATGAGGATGCCGTCTCGAGACTTTTGGCTCGCCGGCGTAAGTTCGGCGGCGTTCATCGGATCGTCGATGAACCGCACGTCAGGCCCTTTAGCCAGAGCGTTTGCCGATCCAATCTGCTGCTCCAGGTAAGACCTGAAGCCCGACGCATCCTTCAGTTCCGCCATCACAGTCGGGAAATTCGGCTCACCTTGCGCGTCCATCGTGGCGCTCACGACAATCTCGTCCCCGACGTACTCGCCGACTTCGCGAATCTTGTTGATGACCTGATCGAGCCCGCGGCGCGAGCCCTGTTCTTTCTGCCACCATTCTCCAAGCGCAGGATTCTGCTGAATGCGCTCTTCCATTATCCGGCGAGACTCCGCAAGCGTCGCGCTCAAGTTCGGCAACGCGACGTAGAGCACGGTCTGGTCGGGGACCATGTCGAGCAGGCGGGTCGAGTATCGGACCGCCGGGCGCGGCGCCTTCTCGTCGATCTCTTTGCGAATCGCGTCGATCTCGGCCAGCATCTTCGAGTAGCGTTCTGAGTCGCGGCTCCATGCGATCTCGTCCTTTACCGGAATCGGATCGATGCTGGCAGTGGTCGAGACCTGATCACCCGGATGGAGAACGTCCTTCTCCCCGTCATGATCGACGTGAACTTCGCCTTCTATGACCGACACGCGTGATCCCTTCGTGCCGTTGTTGACCGAAAAGATTGTGCCCTTGACCGAGACGACACAGTCGTTGGTCTGGACAAACAAGTGGTCGTGCTGTTTCGCCGCCTGAACAATTATGTTGCCGCGTTCGAGGTGAATGGTTACGCCCTTCGAGCTTTCGCTGACCGAAAATTCCGAGCGCTCTTTCATCTCAATGGCCGAGCCATCCGGCAATCGGACAATTGCTCCTGCGTCTTTGGCTGTGCGAATCTTCTCGCCGGCTTGAAGTTGCTGGCTGGTCACGATGGTCTCGCTGGCTGTATCCGATACGCGGTAGACCGGTCCGTAAACCGATTCGACCATCGCGTAAACAGCGTGCGCCGAACGGCCTGACCGTCGCACCAGCACGGCCGAGACGACGCTGACCGACACCATGAGAGCGGCCGCCACGGCCCATTTCACGGCGAAGCGCGAGGTCGTGTTTGAAGGCCGATCGAGCGGCCGCGCGGCGACTCGCCCACCCATTCGGGCCTGCTTGAGCGCTTTCCGGCAGGGGATGCACTCCTGAGTGTGGTCCTCGAGCAGCATAGTGCGCGGACTCGAGAGAGAGCCGCGGAGGTAAGATGGGATCAGTTTCTGGAAATCCTCGCAGCCGCGGATGTGATCTACGTGGGCCATCTCCGGGACTACCGCATCTCGCTCGCTCGACAGGTTGGCCAGGACACGATCCGCTGCGCCTCGCACTGTCGAAGGGTCGATCGACTCGCTGTGAATCTCACGGCTGACTCGATCGAGTATCTCGTCAAGCTCTTTATTAGTTCGTTTCATGATATCCCTCCAAAAACTTTCCTATCTCCTTGCGCAGTCTTGTGCGGGCGCGATGCAACGTGACGCCGACCACCAAAGTCGACGTCCCCAGTATCTTTGCGATCTCGCGATTGTCGTAGCCTTCGAAATATCTGAGGACGCAGACTTCGGCAGCCCGATCACCCAAACGGGAAATTGATTGCCGGACCGCTCGCCTGAACTCTCGATCGACGTGCTGAGCTTCGGGGTCGAGATCCGGGCTTTCAATCAGCTCGAAGTCCGCATCCTCAATTGAAACTGATCTGGACCTGCTGCGGCTGCGCATCAGATCCAAAGATGTATTGATGGCTGCGCGATGGAGATAGCTGCCAGGGCTGGGTGATAGGTTACGATTCTCCTGGCGCACAATCCTAAGGAAGACCGTTTGCAGCACGTCCTCAGCATCGACGGCGCTTCCGGTAACCCGATAAGCGGTGCGAAAGACCTGGTCGTGGTGCTCGCGAAAGAGGGTCTCCAACTCTTCCGGAGGATTGGGGACCGGTCTGAGGTATTCTACAGCTTGCACGTCATCCTCCTTGAATTCATCGTCCATAAGTAAAACGATCCTCGGGAGAGATTTATTAACACCGTCGCGAGAATACTTTCAGATTTCGCGAGGCAGGGACAGTCACGAATGCCACGAATTGCACAAATTACCACGAATTCGTGAGCATTTGTGGAATTCGTGTAATTCGTGGCTGCTTCTCCGGCCCCGGCACTACGAGAGGCAATTTTTCCTTAGGCGGCGGAGCCGCTGCCGCATTAGAATAGGCCATTGCTGACAGGCCCGTGATGATGAGTGAAACCGCGACAAACAGAATCCACGGCGACGACCTGAGGAGGTGCGGCCTCGACGTCGGGACGCTCAGCTCGGCGGAGCAAGAGGCCCTCGATCGAGACGGTTACGTTGTATTTCCGAGTGTCATCGATGCCAATTCATTAGACCGCTTACGAAAAGCGTTCGAGGAAGCCTCCAGTCAGGGCCGGCAGGTGAGCAAGGAGAGCGGGACAAGACACATCAACGATCTCGTGAATGGCGATCCGGTCTTTCAGGATGTTTACACTCACCCGAAGATCTTAGCCGCTGTTCACCACGTCCTGCAGTGCCCGTTCAGATTGAGCCAGATCGGCGGGCGTGACCCCCTGCCTGGATTCGGACAACAAGGGCTTCATGCCGACTGGTTTGTGCGGGCGAAGGGAGAGCCTTTTCAGGTTGTCACGACGACCTGTCTTCTGGACGACTTCACCGCGAACAACGGCGCCACGCGACTGGTTCCAGGAACTCACCACTTGCTGACGCAACCACCGAAGAGCCTGTCAGCTCCTGCAAACCGGCATCCAGAGCAGAAGGTCATTGTTGCCACAGCCGGCTCTGTGCTGGCTTTCAACGGGCATCTCTGGCACAGCGGCACGCGAAACGATTCCAGGCTGCGGCGGCGAGTTCTCCAATGTGTGTTCGTCGGGCGAAATGAGCTTCGCTCCGCCAGGCCCACGTGCGATGCTCCTGACCGGCTGTCGTCAGCCGCTCGATACATCTTAGGCCTCTGAGATGAATCACAACCCCTAACGCTTTAGAACGAAAACGTTGGAATGCTTCCCCGATGCATCGATGACTATCACGCTGTTGTCTCCCGCCGCAATGCCGAGTTTCTTCTGCTTCGCTCTTAGCTCAATAGTCGTTTCGCTCGCCCCGACTATAAATTTGCTGCGCTCTTTGTCATTTATTGTCACACCGGGGGCGTTACTGAAGCGCTCGCCCGTAATCGTCAGCCTTTTGCCGTCGAGGCTGACCGCGCTGATGCGCGGCCCTGACTCGTCCGAATCCGTCCGCAGCACACCGTGAGCGCGATACCAGTTATGAACTCGTTCAAGCATCACCGTATCGAGCGTCATCTCCTGATGATCATGGCCAGTATAGATATTGAGTTCGTGGGGAATGTCATTTGCCGTCAGAATGCTGTCGAGGGTCTGGTCCTGGAACAGCGACACTACCATGTCGGCATCGCCGTGGTGCAGTTGATAGGGTGTCACGATCTGCTCCGCCGCGGCGCGCCTCGTGGCGTTCGGTCCTTCGCTCACGCCACCCGCGGTGTGCGACGCCGCTCGAAAATCGGAGGGATAAGATCCCAGCAACTGTCCGGTGACAAAGGCCCCCATGCTGTGACCGTGGGCCGCAACTCGTCTCATATCCACATTACCCACACAACTGACCAGATCGCGCGCTTTGTGCGCACGCAGAACGTTGGCTTGTGAAGCGCCGTCGTCGCCTGCGGGTTCATTGCCGAGGTCTTCGCCATCGGGTGCGTGGGTATACATCACGCCGATGGCAACCAGGCCCCAAGCCACCATTATGCGCGCGACGCTCGCCGAATAGCCGCGAGGCGCGCCGCCCTTGCCATGACTGATGATGACTGATGGGAATGGGCCCGCGCCGGCGGGCAAGAACAACACACCCTCCAACACGTACCGGGTCCCCAGATCGGTAGATTGATAGGTCCAGGTCGCACCGCCTGCTGACCGTGGATCTCCAGTGACCACAAACGCTGAACAATTCACTGCCGGTTCGGTGGGATTGTCTGATCTCGCCGTCGACGCCTCACCTACCTTGAGACCCGGGGCCATTAACAGTGCCATGCTGATAAGAAATGCAAGAGAATACCGGCTCACTCTGAGCATGTAGAGTTGACCCTCCTGTTCCGGTCGGTATGAGGGGAGATTTCCGGCAGGGAACAATCGGTATGATACGAAAACTCTCAGAATCTGGTCAAGAGTAGTTTCCGGCGACGGACGGTGTGCAGGCTCACGGTCAAAGAACGAGCGAGAGTTGTTCTATCCCTGCTTCTCGTGAGCGATTCAACCCGGCCAGTCGGCTGCCGGCTTCCCACGCCACACCCACACGAAGTACTCGGTGAGCGGCGGGTCGCATCCAAGCTCGCGCAACCGCGCGTTGACCTGGCCGCGATGATAAGTACTGTGCGTAACTACCTGAAGCACCGTATCGCAGATCGTCGGAGTCGTTGCTCCGATTCCAAGCCGCGCCTCAGCCTTGCGCAGCAAGGAGTCTGGAACAGAGCCGCGAAGCATGTGTTCGTCGAGCTCTAATTTGTCGGGCCTCGTTTCAACGTAAAACCCTTTTGCCCACAGTGCCAGCGATGTGGCGTCGAGCGTGTTCGCCAGTGGCATCTCCGCAGTGACCCCTCTCCATACCTGAAGAAAGGCGTGCTGGGTGACGTGAACGTGATAGAGCCTGTCATGTAAGACAGCGTCTTCAGCGGCGGCAGGAGAGGAGAGAACCGTCTGCCAGATCAGGGCGTCCGCCCACTCCATCTGTCGCAGCAGGTCGGTGACTGTAGCCGCAAGAGTCATGTCGTCAACTCCTTTTCAGACTTCACGATTAGTGCAAGGCGGCAGCGGCTCCCTTTGCGGACCATCAGGTTCTCAACGCAAGTAACCTGGATACTACCAGCCAACGCCACCCGATGCCTCTTCGATGAGAAGAACCGTTTCTAACTCCTATGTTGCATCGTACCCGACGAACTCTTTCAAATACGTATTCCCTTTGTATTCCATCTCAGTGTGAATCCCTATCTTCGAACTGTAATAAGCGTCCGCTGTGCTTGATTTCAGCTCGTTGAAAAACACCTCTTCCGGCTTTACGGGTTTCGCTTCGTTCTGCGAGATTCGTGTGAGCAACGCGATTCGTTGTTCTTGAGACGCTTCGAGAAACGACTTGCCGTGCATCTCCTGAGACACCTGCTCTATCAGCTTCAACCCCTGACGCCAGACCGCCTTCGGCTCCTCTTCAAACGACTCCGACAAGCGGAAGTCGAGGTAGCTCGCCACCTGAGCCGCCCGCGCACCCGGCGAGTGCTCGTCCGTGGGAATGATCAGCTCCGTCAACTCGTCTACAAGCGCGAATTCTTCCTTCGTGAAGAAAAGCGGCGCCTTGCCCTGCAGAGCCTGGGCGACGGCCTTATCATCCAGTCCAAGAAGCGTCACCGCAATCGCCGCCCCCGCGCCGAGCTTGATCATCTCGCGCCGGCTCAGATCGGCGTTCTCGTTGTCGTCGATTGAATCAGTCCGCTCGCTCTTTTCTTCCATCACAAGTCTCCTTTCTTGAACTGGTCCGCGAGATGGTCGCACGATCTCCAGGCGAGCGCCATGATAGTCCATGTCGGGTTCTGGCATGAGGCGCTTACGTGGCTGCTGCCGTCTACTACAAACAGGTTCTTCACGTCGTGCGACTGCTGAAACTGATTCAGCACCGAAGTCTTTGGGTCAGCCCCCATCCGAGCCGTCCCCAGTTCATGGATCGACCAGCCCTCGGTCAGGATTCGGCGGTGTACATTCACGATTTCGAAGCCCGCCTCCGTGAACATCTCTTGAGCCGTATCCGCCATATCCTCGGCCATCTTCTTTTCGTTATCGCCGAACCTGTAATTGAACCGCAATACCGGAACTCCCCACCGGTCCTTCACCGCCGGGTCGATATCGACGTAGTTCTCGTATCGGGCGAGCACCTCCCCAAACGCACCCATGGAGATGAACGCACCTGAGTAGTCGCGCACTTTCTTCTTGTAGCTCGATCCAAAACCTGGCGACGAGGCTGCGCGGCCGGGGTCCATCGACGATCCCGAGCTGCCTTCGAAGCCGTAGCCGCGTATGAACTTCGGATGCCGCTCGGTCAGGTTGCGGAACCGGGCGAGATAGAAGGAACCCGGCTTGCCGTCGTCGAGCGTATGCGGCTTGCCGATTTGATCTTTCACGAGTCCGGTGATATTCGGGCCCATTATGTGCTCGCAGAAGTTGTGACCGACGTGGCCGCTCGAATTGCCAATGCCATTCGGATGCGCGTCGGACTTCGACAGCAACATGAGCCGCGCTGACTCGAGAGTAGAAGCGGCAATGATGACGACCTTCGCCTTAACTTCGTAGTTCGTGCCCGTTTCGGCGTCTATGAATGCGACTCCGCTTGCCTTGCCCGTCTTCTTGTCGACCGTGACTTCGCGCGCAATCGCGTTAGTCCTGAGCGTTAGGTTGCCCGTATCCATCGCCGGTAAGATCAACCCCGTCGGCGAATCGAAAGCTGCGTGAATGTCGCAGCCGCCCGCTCGGCGGTTGCATGCCCCGCGACCGTAACATTTGCTCCGATACTTGTTATGTTTCAGCCCGTCGGTAGTCACCCCGGCGCGATAGGGCGTCAACACCCGATTCATCTTCTTCAAGCTCTGACGCAGCTTGAATTCGGCATAAGCGAGCTTGATCGGTCTTTGAAAAATGCTGTCGGGTAGATGCGGCAGGTTCTCCTTTACTCCGGAGATGCCGAGGTAGCGATCGACCTTGTCGTAGTAAGGCGAGATATCTTTGTAGGAGATTGGCCAGTCCTCGCCGTAGCCGTCGTGGGTCTTCGCCTTGAAGTCCAGGTCCGACAGCCGCAATGCGAGCCGCCCCCAGATGTTCGTCTTACCTCCAAGAAGCCTTGCGCGCACCCAGGCGTAGTTAGTGCCGGTGTACGGATGATCGCGCTCGTCGACCACGATGTTCTTGCTATAGTCCGAGCCTCCCCAGCCCTGTACGTAAGAGTAGACGTGCTTGAACGAAGAACCGGCGGCATAAGGCGGCTGACGAATGTTGTACTCATTCAGCGAGAGAGCGTGAGAGCCGGGTGGCATCTCCCCGCGTCTTGGATGATCATAAGGCCACTCCATCGACTTGAGTTCCTTGGTGGTGTCGAGCTTCTTGCCGGCTTCAAGGAGGAGCACTTTCATTCCATGCGAAGTCAACACGTGCGCAGCCATCCCTCCGGCGGCTCCCGAGCCGACCACGACGGCGTCGTAGGTTTTTTTCAGCTCGACTTCGGCCTGTGGTTCCCTGCTTTTCAAGCGAATAAAGTTCATGGTTTTTCCTTCCACTCTGCTGTATGACTCGTATACCTACTCCCGAATGATTCGTCGAGTCAAGACGCCGCCGCTATTACGTGTGCCTCGAAGAAGGACTGGATTGTAACTCAGAGACGGGCGCTTGCTGCGAGGCAACCTTCAGCGGCCTGGCGGCTTCGGCGCGTGGGAGTCGGGGCAGCGCTGCATCTGCTTTAAGAGTATCTGTGCATCTGCGTCTCTTTCAGCGCCTTCGCGCGCAAGGGAGTAAGAGATCAGGAGCTTTGCCAGCTCTACCAGAGGGCTATCATCGGGATATGTATTGATCAGTACATAAATGACACGTCTTCAAGCGACTTGGTCGCGAATAGCAGGCAGGCCTGTAGGTCCTCCTGGAGAAGACCATCGTATTCGACGAGTATTTCGTCAGCTGTTGCACCATGTGCCAGCAGATTGAGAATGTATTCGACAGTCAGGCGAGTGCCTTTGATGACCGGTTTTCGGACCATCACACCAGGATCGATAGCGATGCGACCAAGAAGTTGCTCGTCATCATAGCTTCACTCTCCGTGCAGACAACCAGGCAAGCCAGAGGCATTATCGCCGGATTCGTGGGCTTCGTCCAACTCCACACACGGGTCGGCAGCGCATAGGCGTTATAGAAAGTGGACATTCTTGAGCTTATTGGAAACCTTGTCTCGAAGCCCGGACGCGTTGGTTCCAGCGGCCATTATGATCAGCACGTAGTTGTGTGGGGCAAGCTTCACGAAAGTCACGGCCACGATTGTATCCTGAGAATGCCCATTCACGTCGGAGGCGTTCTTCTTGACGTCCTGTAGACCGGCGTCCTTCATTGCGCTTTTGATCACGCCCCAGATGTCGGAGTCAGACTCAATCGCCGGGCTGGCGAGTTGGAGACTTCCCCAAAATAGAGATGGAATAGCCATGTATGCCTCCTCTTGTTTTGATGTACATCAAGCAGGTTCGCAGCGGAGTCAGGTTCTCCCGATCAGCGATGGCGTATTGCATGCGGGAGTTTCGACGCCTCGATCATTTCACCTTGCTCGTCAAAGCAAGGACAACGGCCTTCCGATAGTCCGGATCTTTCTCAGCAAGGACGACGCGTAATCCTGCGGCGTCGATGTTCAGGTACATCTCGGCGTACCCGTCTTCGAGTTCGCTCTCGAAGAACAGTTTGAGCTCGACGGGGCCACTTCGCAGATAAGTGGGATCCCCTCCAAGAGAGATCGCGGAAAACTCGGTAGCTTCCGCCATCCGTTTAGGATTGAGTTGCGTTTCGTAAATTTCATCCATTGCTCTTAATAGTGAGTCGCTGCCTGCCCCCAGGGATCGGATCGTTACGGATCCCATATAGATTGTCTCGTCCCCCATTCGATCGGCTGTCCACTTATGTCGCAGGTTGACTTCTACCTCTACCGCATTTCCATGATGAGTTCCGGTCGCGATGAAGCGTTGGCCGCCATCCGACAGTTGATCTATGTCACCCAGCTTGAAGACCAAATCGTGAAAGTCTTCCTCCTCGGACTCAGATGTAATCTCAGGCACCGAAGCCGTTTTCTGACTGGGCGCCGGCTCAGGCGCCCTCTGCTGCTTTGCGTGGCAGGCCAACAGAAATAGGCTGGAACACGCTACCAGTAATGCTGTGGTCCAGTGCTTCT
>DASYSA010000658.1:0-7094 GCA_036003885.1 Blastocatellia bacterium
GGAATCCGCCAGCTGACGAAGTGGGGACACCCATTCCTGGTATTCGCAAATCAGCCTGGTCAGCCTGAATGGCTCGGTAGGAAGTCATCACGCTGGGAATCGGCTTGTTTGTGTCCGCATCCACCACGCGGCCCGTTGCCCTGTAGGTCTTATTCGCGTCTCCAAGCTTGATGTCAATGTTTGAGGCTTCGCCGCCCGCTGAAAGGTCGACGACAGCGGCCCGCGCTTCGTCGGTGACACCGGGATAGAAAGTCCTCGGGCGGTCAGGGCGCTTCAGCGAGGCTCCAATCGCATCGAATATCCCCTCGGACTTCCCGAGGCTCACTCTGTAGCGGCCCGGCGCCAGTCCGTAAATGCGATAGATGCCTCGGTCGTCTGTAGTGAATGAAGAACCAGAAAAGAAGCTAAAGGAGAACTCCTGATTCTTTGGTCGAACCATTGGCAATGCCTGAACGGGCTCCATGATTACCGGGCGGCCATCCTTCGTCGTAACTCGACCTGTAATCACGCCACCCCTGGAAAGGGAGAAATCGATGTCGTCTACGGTCGCTCCATCGCCCAGGGTTACCGAGTTGGACTTGTCATCGCTGCCGAAAAGGGCTGGGTCAAAGACGGCGATTTCGTAGAGTCCTGTGGCGAGCGCACTAAAACGATAGCGACCTTCAAGGTCCGTAGTGGTTTTCGCGGAGGGCGATCCGCGCATCAACATGTTAAATGCGCGGCGTTCGTCGGCACTGGTCTCCTTGAGCGTCAGGACTACGCCTTGCGCGGGCTTTCCTCCGAGCGTGACTCGTCCCCCGATCGAGCCGGTCCCCTCTTTGAGTTGTGATTGAGCCGCCGCAGCGCCGCTGCACAGCAGCGTCCCGACAATTAACCGGCCTATGAGAGAAGCCATCAGACCTCCTGAGATCGCTTCCGGCGCCTTAGGTCCTACACCTACGAGCTCCCATTCCAGACAGCGGACATTCTATCAGTCCGATCGAGTAAACGGGCCACTCAGAAGCAAGACAACCAGCGCCAATATCACCGGGCTAGTGCTGACCCGATTTCTTCGCGCGCGGCGGTGGCTTTGGCCCCGACGTAATAGCGTACTTGAGTACGTAGTCTGTGAGCCTCTGACACTGCCGAAGCTCGACAAAGGCGTTTGCTGTTTCCATTTCCTGACGAAGCGTCGATCGTGCAGCGGAGTCCCACGCAATGGGCCGCGGAGTCCGCTCCATCCACTCTTCATCTGGTCCCGGCTGAACGGGAGTCGACCAACGACGCGGTGAGCTGCTCGACGCCGTCACGCTCGACTCGCAGCAGCGAGAGTCCTTTGACCGGAGGATAGTTGCTGAGTGTGAGATACACCTTACCCGGTTGCAGCCCGGCGAGCCTGAAGCTCCCATTCACTCCGAACTTTGTCGGAGCGAACGAAGGCTGGCTCAGTGACTCCGACTGAACCCAGGCTCTGATCTCAAGTTTGGCCAGTTTCGCCAGCACGTCGGGATCTTCCGTTCCTTCGATCGCCGCGACGCCGCTGACAGTTGAGCCACGTTGGAGCTTGATCTCCAAGCCACTGACATCGCTGTCGGCTACTTCAAATACCGAGGGTTCGCCGTAGAACTCGGACTCCTCCTGGCTTACCACGAATACGGCAAATCGTCCCGTTGGCAGGCTCTCGATACGGAATTCGCCATTGGCATTTGTCCTGCTGCCACCCCCTCCGACCGGCATTATATGTTTCTGATCGGGCAAGACGCCGTATCCAAATTGAATATTTGCGATCGGGGCGCCAGTCGCCGCATCAATGACGCGGCCGGTAGCGGCGTAGCTCCTGGACCGCCGACCGACTGTGATATCAATACCTGTTGCCTCGATGCCGGCAGTAACCTCGACAAATGGTGATCTCGCCGCGTCTGCGACGTCCGGATGAAAAGTGCGTGGGTAGCCGCCCCCAGCAAACGCCGGCCTCATTGAACGACCATCGGTCGAATCTCCGAAACTGACTTTGTAGCGGCCCGGCTGTAGACCATAGACCCGATAGACGCCCCGATCGTCTGTCATGAATCTGAATCCATTCGCGTACGGTTTTTCAAACGTGCGGCCCTGTTCGTCGACCTGCATCAGGTTCACGCGTCCACCTATGATTGGTTTACCCTCGCCATCAGTGATGCGACCCGTTATGACTCCTCCTTGCTTCAGCGTAAAGTTGATGTCTTCAGCGTCCTCTCTTTCAAGAACATTGACCGTTTGACCCAACTGCCCCACCCTTTCCTCAACGACCACAAAAGCAGGGACATTGGGCGATACGGCGTAACTGCCGGCTGACAGTCCTGTCATGCGGTAACGTCCGTCCTCATCAGTCGTAGCCCTCACAGGCGGCGCGGACTGAGTGAGATTCATGTACCTGTCGGACGAAGTGAGTATCACCGTCACCCGAGGAACCGGCTTGCCCTCCAGTGTGACCCGGCCCGTGATCGTCGCTCGATTCTCTTTCTTCGACTCCTGGGCCGAGGAAGTCCTGGCGGCTGCAAACATCGAGAACACACTGAGAAGAACGATGAATACGGTCCGCGAAAGAGCTTGCATACGATGTCTCCTTCGAGATCTCAAGAGGAACGTCGTCGGCCGAACACTAACCTTGATTTCAACACCTTGTTAAGCGTCGCCCACCCGGGGCTCGTTGAACTGTGTCGCCACAATAGGGGGATTCTACATTTCCGACCTCACGGCTTGCAAGTGATTAACCTCTCAGGCTTTGTCTTCCTGTCAAACTGTTGACTTCCCTGAAATTCCAGCCATAATAGGGGGGCTTTTGAACACCGCCCCGTCATTGCCCCCAGACTGCAAACGCTTAACATCTTAGAGGTGCACTTTGAGCAATACTGCCAGAGCAGTCCCGGCCGGAAGACCCAGCCAAACGAAGTCCGCCGTCAAACAACAGAACATGTACCAGCAGAGTCTCGAGCGATTGATAGAACGAGTGGAGCGGTCCCTAAGTCACTACGAATCCCTGGGAGTACGACCTGCTGCGACCCATGAAGAGATCCGGCTCGCCTACATGCATTCGTTGACGCTGCTCTATCCGCCTTACGCCGTTGCAGCCACGGTGCATCCGCAGATGGGGCCCCGCATCGAACGGGTATTCAGCAAGCTTTCGTGGGCGTTCTCGGTACTCGCCAGCCGATCGAAGAGAGCGGACTATGACAGAGCTCTAGTGCAGAACCTGGCCTACATCGGGGAAGCGGAGAGGCTCAAGCGTACCGCGCCTGCTCCGCCCGCGGCTCCTAAAGTGGCGCCGAGGGTTCCAGCAGTGCCTGGTAAACCGGTGCGGCGGCAAGCGGCTTCCTCCGAGGGAGAAGGCATTAACGTCAAGAGCGCGCCTTCGCAGCGAGTGGTCTATGGAGAGAGCGCCAGGACTACGTTGGCGAGTAACCGCCGGCGGTGCGACCGGATCAGGATGCTGTTGCCAGTGCGAGTGAGCGGGCACGACCGTAAAACGGGCAAGTGGCATGAGATGGGTCAGACCGTGGACGTGAGTCGCACGGGAGTCACGCTTCAGATGCGCACACTGGTTCGCCACGGCACCGTGCTCTACATAACGCTGCCGCTGCCGACAAGAATGCGTGCTCACGGCTACTCCGATCCCAGCTACAACGTGTATACGCTGGTCCGACGGGTTCAGCCCGCCAAGGGAGGCCTTAGGACAGTTGCGCTCGAGTTTCTGGGTGAGCATCCGCCAACCGCTTTCTTCGAGAAACCCTGGGCTATTTATAAGACCGCGAAGTGGGCTGGCTCTGAACGTCGAAGGGCGAAGCGCAAGGACCAGTCCGAGATGGTGATAGTGGAATACGTCACCGGCTCGATGAAGGTGTTGGCGCGAGAAAAGGCACGTACAGAGAACGTCAGCAGTAGCGGCGCTCGAATTTTCGTCAACAAACCGCCTGAGGACTTCGACCTGGTCCGAGTGACATGCTCGAAACTAAAGTTCGATAGCATGGCGACTGTGAGCAATCGTTATTTCGGGATCGATGGATGCGAGAGGCTCTGCGTGCAGTTCATAAACCGCGAATGGCCCGTGTGAAAAGGAGAGTGGGAGAGTGGGAGATGGGGCGAATGGGAGAAATGTCTCACCCATTCTCCCATTCTCCCATTCTCCCATTCTCCCATTCTCCCACTCTCCCACTCTCCCACTCTCCCCTACTCCCCATCTCCCTTTCTCCCCTCTCCCCATCTCCCCTTCGTAGTTGCAGTCAAGAAAGTCTTGAGTTATCGTTGCCGTCGTTCAGTCACATATGCTCCGGACGGGACCGATTCGTCATCAAGAACTAACGCCCGTCTTCCATCTGTACTTCGCTATCCATGGCCAGATGACGGGATGCGAGGCCCGGCAATTCGGATGGATGAAATGCTCTGCTTCAGCCTCTACTTCGTCTGCTTGACCTTGCCCCGACGGGTCAGCCGAACACTGGACGCTTCGCGATAGGACTCGACAGCAACAACTCTTCTCTCCTGGATTGGAGGTGCAACCATGAATAGAACGGATAGAGCACTTGAAGAGACCACCGAAGGAGTTCTTTCACCAGCGATCCGTCTGGGCATCTCGATCTGTTTGACAGGACTGATGGGATTGGCCGTCGATTACCTCGGCACCGGCGTCCTTCATCTGCACTCTTACACACAGCCGAGCACCTTCTATATTGCGATAGCGGTCTATGCCATAGGACTTGGCCCCCTTCTTTATGTGCTGCGTAAGTCATGGGTCATCGTCCCTATGCTGCTGGTTGTCGTTATTGTTGCTTTCCTCGAGCTCGCGAATCATTACCGCTTTATCGATTGGCAATTCGTCACCGGCGCCTTCATCAGCCGAGGCCTCGGATCTCCGCGAATCTGGGAGTTCACTGACGGTGCGCTGTTCGGCATACGACAACCCTTCTTCATAGCCCTGGTGTCGGGCGCGACTATGAGCTTGATCGCTCCAGCCTCGTTGTGGACGCAGAGGCTGGTACTGAGTCTGCTTGAACCGCGCGGCAAACGTGCCATACCGCTGGCGGAAGTGGAGAATCTCTTTAAAGCCTCGGTGGTCCCGTTGGGAGATCTAAAAGTCAAACGAGACTTCGGTTTTCTCTTTCTTCGCATCTTTGTGATATTCAACCTCGCTTTTCTCACGCTTCAAATCGTGAGCCTCATTGTCGGAGCCCGGGACATTGGCGCCTTGAGCAGGCTTTTCGTAAATCCCCCTCAGACCGCTAACACCCTCGCCAAAGAAACCTTAATGCTATCGGTTGCCCTGGTGGGAGCCTTCAATGCTCACATTCGACGAGAAGCCGCGCTTGTATTGCTAATAGGCCACGTCATTGCCGTGGGTGCTCAAATGTGGGTCTATTTCGGCTATGCGCCCAATCCGTTCTTCCCGGCTGATCACCCATATCTCCTGACCGGAATCATCGGCGACAGCGTGGTCATCCTGCTTTCGCTCTACGTGGTCCTCAAGGGCCGCCCTCAACCCGATGATCTCAGCCGCGTCGAAGATATTGAGTTGCGATCCCCGGCCTCAACCATCTTGAAAGACGCTTTGCTGGGAATGGGTTTTCTTTGCGTTGCATACGCCGCCGTGATTGTTTGCCTGCGCTTATTTGCATCGCCGGAGTCATCGCTCGGGGCCGTGTTCGGAGGACCCGACCCATTCGTCACCAACATGTTGACCAGGTATCTCGCCCTTGCCACGATCTTCTTCTTGTTGTTTGCGAAGGCGTCTCTCAGAAAGTATCTGCTGCCCCCCGCCATCGTCGCTCTTTCGCTGGGCGTCATAGTCTGTTTCATCTTCGCCCTGATGGGAGATACCACGATCATCACGCGTATAGGAACTACGGCCGAGGCGCCGTGGTTTTTTATGGCGCAGATCGTAATCGACGGCGGCCTGCTTGTCCTGTTGCTGGGGCTGCGCACGATGCAGTACCAGGTCGACTATCAGATCACGTCGCTCAGTCCCACCTCCGCAGACTGCGTGATCGCGTCCCATCTGGCGCTTCGCGAGCTGGACCTGGACCCGGCGGCCTCCTCCCGTGAAGTGCTTCAGCGTCTCAACGAATACATCGCCGAGATACGAAGCAGGCGGCGGGGCCTGCTCGCATTTCCGTTTTGGCTGTTGGAACATCTGTTCCCGATTCTGACCTGGTTCCGGCCGCCATTCTCGACGATGTCTCGCGAAGAACAACGCTGGATGCTCAGAAGGTACATTCTGAGGCCGAACTATGAACGGGCTAAATCGGCCATTCCACCGCTCTCTGATTTCATGTCTCAGATAGGCGATGTCATCAATTCTCTCCTGTCAGTCGCTTACTTCACGACTCCCCGAGCGCACGCTCAGGTTGGCTATGTATTGCCGGACGCTCGAGAGCGTCTGCAGCCGGAACTTGCCACTTTGCGTCCGCCAATCAAAGCACACCCAGCTCCGCTGCCATCGAATCTTCAGGACCCAATGGGAAAGAAGCCGGTTTCCAATCCCACTACAGCGGCTTCTTTGATGACGCCGAGGGTCGCCCTGGCGTATGACTTCCCGGATCTCGCCGATGAAGTCGACTACTGCGTTATCGGTTCAGGAGCCGCGGGAGGCGTGCTCGCTTACAGGCTCGGGGTGGCGACAGGTAAAGACAGTTCGATCTGCGTTCTTGAGCGCGGCGCCTACAACAGTCCTCTTCAGGATTTTTCGGATGACGAGTTCCGAATGCTTCGGATGCTCTACACCGAGGGTGGCCTGCAGATGTCCCGCACCTTTGATTTCACCGTACTGCAGGGAGAATCAGTCGGTGGATCGACAGTTGTGAACAACGCCATATGCCTCCAGATGCCGGAAGTGTCGCGAAACGAGTGGGCGACATTTGGCATCGATACAAGCGGGCTGAACAGCCATTACGACCGGATCAAATCCGAGATCAACATTGAGGAACTTAAGCCTGAGGCCGTGAACCAACGCGTTGAGAGCTTATTCTCACAGGGAGTCGCGGGGCACAACGCCTCTTGTAACGGCATGGGAAGACTGTCGGAGGCGCGACGTCTCGCGGGAAATTTCAGCAACTGCCTGGGATGCGGCCTGTGCAACATAGGCTGCA
>DASYSA010000659.1:0-7080 GCA_036003885.1 Blastocatellia bacterium
ACCTAACACCTCGCGCCACGGATCTAGAAAGCTCCAGGGCGTCAGCCGGGAGCAGCTTCACTTTCAACCTAACACCTCGCGCCACGGATCTAGAAAGCTCCAGGGCGTCAGCCTGGAGCAGCTTCACTTTCAACCTAACACGCTATTGATAGATGATGCAGTAGGCCGAAAGCGAGCTACCACGGGCTCACGCTTGCCTCTGATCCAGTCATATTCCCTTTTGCCGGAGCGGCCCTGAGTAAGATTTGTATTTATCCTCAGCCGCTTTCGTGCCATCATGCGAACTGAGAAGGTTCCGGCTCATAACTCACATCCCGCCCCTACTTATCGGTCTCTGCCTTACTCCGGAGTGTCTATGCAACTGTTCAGATTCGCCATTCATGGGCGTCTACTATCGATTGCGGCCACGGGAGTCTTCCTCGCCTGCGCCTTCTCCGCGTGTCAGTCCGGCGATGCCAGCACAAGGATGACCACTCAAAGATCCCTTCCACGAATAGAAACCGTGCCGACTCCCGAGCTCGGCCTCTCCGTAGACGAGGCATACGCTGCGATTCCTCATCGAAGAACGGCGATGCAGTTCACCGGCTCTAAGGTTCCCAAGGCGGACCAGGACTATCTTCAGGTCGCCTTCGCGGCGATCGATCAGGCTGTCCTGCTGCGCGTCACCACTTATCAGAGCTTCTCGCGAGGCAGAACCGCGGACTCCTCTGCTATTCGCAGTATGGATCGACTGATCGAGTTCCTGCAGAGCGTGGATCCACCGCCAAACTTGAAGACCTACCACAAACGTATCGAACAGGCAGTCTCGGACCAGAGAGCCTTCTTTGACGAGTGGCGATCTCGAGGCAGCGAGTTCCAGTACGCGCGAGGTACCAGCCTTGGTTCCCACCCGAAAGTTGCAAGCTCCTCGAGCGCACTCAAGGAAGCCTATGGAATTCTAATGCAAAGCTATCCGAGTGAGAGCCCACACAATAAGGAGGCTTTCTTTGACTATCATTGCGCACTCGACTTTCTGTAGAACTCGAAGACTCACGTCTTGCCACTAAGGGATGCCAAAACGCCCGAGCGCTGATATCCGTTGACTTCGGGCTTTTGTATCTCCGAGTCTTCGCATCACAAACCAGATTTGCGGGAACTGCCGGGCGCAGTGATTGGGGAAACAAACGGAAAAATGAGGACCGAAATGCCGCAGTTCAAATCTCTCAGACTTGCCATCGCGACTCTGTTGCTTGGAGCGATGGCGCTCGGGCAGGCAGGCGGGCCGAATATCATCGTGAGCTACAGTTTTGACGACGACAACAACGCGACTGGTCCCGATACTTTCAGGGTCTTCAATTTCGCCAAAGGGACCGTCAATCTTACCAGTGCGTATCGTTATGGGGGCTATCGGTCGCTGGAGCTCCGGGATGTAGAAAGCGATAAGGCGTTCCCGGAACTTCAGGGCTATTTTTCAATTCGCAAGAAGGGGAAGCTGTTTGCCCACTTTGCCATGATGACCGCCACTCCCGACGAGAAGTTCAACATTGCGCTAGCCGGGCCTCAATGGTTCACCGTCCAAAAGGATGGAATCGCATTCTGGCTCAGCTCGGACGCAGGGATCCTCACCCACCACTCAAACAAGGTCGTACGAAAGCTCATACCAATCAAAGCGTTCGTATGGTACTCGGTCGACGTAGTCTACGATATCAACCAGGGCACGTATGATCTCATCATTCATGAAGAGGGACACAACGATAGTCCCGCGGTAAATCTCCGCGATCAACCCAATGCGCCCGGCGAACCGTCCTCGTCCGTTGATAAGTTCTCTTTCATCGGCGACCTCGAAGATAAATCGAATGTCGTCTACTACGTCGACGACATCGTCATCAGCACGGACAAGCCCATTTCGCAAAAGCCTTTGATCGCGCCCGGCCGGAGGAAGCTGTTCGTCGACACCTGGAATGATTCGTACAAGAAGATGTTGAAGCACCCTAACGTAATCCCGCTCGTCGACCTGAACGATTTCGGCATCGGCGCGCCCGATATCGCATCGCTAAAGCAGGAGGAGTTGATGCGTCCCCTCGGCGACTTGCTCAGCGGAACTGCGTTTGCCGCAACGGTGCTCGACCGTGCCTCGCCAAACAACGCGCGATTGATGCGCGCTGTAGCTCTTTGGGTGAACGGAAACACTCGGGTGTCGAGGCGTGAATCGGATCTCGCGCTGAGGGATTTCGAAGAGGCGGCCCGGCTGGCGCCGGAAGGGAAGATCTTCAAGCTCTCCGTAATTCTGGCTCTTGCCGCTTTGAAACGCTGGGAGGATGTAGATACAGGACTGGCCCGAATCTATTCGGAGTGGCAGAACGACGTCCGTTTCTCGGTGGCTTGCGCGATGGTCGGCGTGGCGCGCGGAAATCTGGCCGACGCGGAGAAATGGCTTCGAGATCCCGCGGAGTTGCTCGCCACGGACCTCGAAGACGAGATTATTCGGCGTCTGTGGAACGGACAGATCGACGAGGCCAATCTAAGCAAGCTGAAGAGAGCATACCCAAACAACTGGCGGCAGTACGTCGAGTCGTGGCTCGTTTCTGAACAGTACTTCTTTGTTCTGTTGTGGCAGGACTCGCTGGTCGCCGCTCAACAGTACGCATTGCGCATGTCGGAGCGTTACAAGAAGCTTGGCCTGTCAAACTGGCTCTGGCTGGAGCGAGCCGGAGATGCATCCTTCTTTTCCCGGGACTACCTGGCCGCCGTCGGGTGGTATGAGCAAAGTGTCAAGGCGCACGAAGAGAATACCAGCGCTCTGTTGAAGCTGTCGGATGTTCACTTTCTCCTGGGCGATCTGGAGAAGGAGCGCATCTATCGCGAAAGGATCTACGGCAGCGTGAAGGGCCAGTGACCCGGAACATCTTCTCTGCGCCCAACCTGAGGAATGTAAGCGTGACACCTGACAGAAAAGCGAGGTTCGACAAATCCATGAGACCAATCCTCACGTTCATCCTGCTAGTATCGGCACTCGCATTCGGATGCAACACGCCAGGCCTCTCACAGTCGAAGAGCGAAACACTGTACAAACCGAAGGCAGGGAGCAATCAGATAGACTCGGCAATAGCCGAGAGCTATCTCGAGAGGTTTCGGGGGCTGAGTGATCAGGACCTCTCCAGCCAGCCTAACGAAGAGGACTTCAACCAACGTGCCGCCGCTGCCCGCGTCCGTCTGGAGCGTGCCGGGATCCCGGTGTCGAGCGCAGGAGTTGACCGGGTTGAGTCGCGGTATCTAACGAACGAAGACTCGAAGGGTCGAGCGTACGGTTTCTGGCTCCTCGGCGAACTTGCTCTTCAGGGCGTGGCCAATGAACGTATCACCGACGTGATCCTCCGTTTCGTTGAACGGCACCCAACAGATCCCGTCTGCGATAACGCGCTCTGGGCTCTCGGGGAAGTAGGCAGCGAAGATGCATTGGAGCACTTTTACGAAATCGCCGCCGATACTGAGCGCTACGGCCCTGTGGCCCGCGAGCGCAGTTTCTGTTGCATATCTCAGTGCGGGCGCTATTCGGGGGCAACGCGATTCGAGAACATTCCCAGAATCCTGGATCTCGGGAAAAAGGTTCGGGATCCGCAGACGCAACAATGGTGCATTATGGCGCTCCAGTACATGGCACCGGGCGTCGGTCTCTCATCAATTCCTGAATGGGAGAAGTGGTGGCAGGCCCAAGTGAAGCTTCGCGGAGGAACGAAATGAGAAAATTCGAAATGCGAAATTCGAAATTCGAAATTCTTTTCTCTCGTGATAGAGTACTGGCCAGCCATGAAGAAGATCTCTCTTCCTCTGATCATCAGCCTCTTGATGGCGGCAGTTTATGCCGGGGTGCGAATCCTCAGCCCTCAGCTACTCAACGACACAGTCTCAAAATATCTTCTCGCACTGATTCTTGGCGCCTTCGCCATAGCGCTTGTCCGAACGGTCAGCTACCTTCTCTTCGATGTAGTTTTTCTCAGGCGTAAAGGCCACGAGGCTCCCGCGCTCCTGCGGGCCCCGGTATCGATCATTCTCTACGCAATATTCTTCGTCTTGATCTGCAACCGCGTACTCAATAGCGGGCTAGGCGGCATAGAGATTCTGGCGACCTCCACTGTGGTCTCGGTCATCATCGGACTCGCGCTCCAGGACACGTTGAGCAACTTCTTCGCCGGGCTGTCGCTTCACATAGAGCAGCCCTTTCACATCCTCGACGCGCTCAAGATCGGAGACATGCTCGGCCGTGTCGAAGCCGTCACCTGGCGCACGACTACCTTGCGGACGAACAACAACACCATCATCATCTTTCCCAATAGCAAAATCGCGCGCGAGTCGATGGAGATCTATCCCTTCGGCAATCTGAACCGTCGGATACTGCGGTTCCCGGCGCCCTATTCGATTCCGCCGCAACGGGTCATCGAGCTGGCGCAGCAAACGGTTGCCTCGATAGCGAATGTGGCGGGTGAGAAGACTCCGCGAGTGCGAGTTGGTGACTTCTCGGATTCGGTGATCACCTACGAGATTCTCTTCTGGGTCAAGGACTTCATGTTGATTCACGACATCGAGGCCGAGATTCGTGAGCACCTGTGGTACATCTACCGCCGCAATGACATCGACATACCGTACCCGATGCGTCACATACTGCTGGAACAGGTTGACGCAAAGTCAAAGGCCGGAGAAGCGGATCATCGAAGCGCGATAGATTCGGTGGAGATTTTCGAGCCGCTGTCTGACGAGGAGCGAGACGTAATTGCAAGGTCGGCCGTGAGGCACATCTACGCTCCGGGCGAATTGATCTTTCGTAAAGGCGATCCGGGCGACTCTATGTTCATAATCAATCGCGGAAAGGTCGAGGTGCGACTTCCGGGCAGCAACGGCAGTCTTCAGCGGGTTGCGGTACTCGAGAGCGGGAACTTCTTTGGCGAGATGGCGCTGCTCACTGGCGAGCCTCGTACTGCCGATATCAACGCGCTAACCGAGGTCGAAATACTGGAGGTCCGGAAGTCAGCGATCAAACAATTGCTCGGCGAGAATGCACAGTTGGCTGAGTCCTTGAGTCTGAGACTTGCCACGCGTCAGGCGGAGCTTCAGGAGTACGCGGCCGAAGGCCGCGAGGAGCAGACGAGAGCGCGGAGTGTTTCGATACTTGGCAGGATGAAGCGGTTCTTTGGGCTTAGTTAACCGCGACCCGGCGGCACTGAAAAACTGTTACTCTGGTAGGCACTGAGCCCGACAGTCATGCGCAAATCAAACTTAGCCGGGCTCTCCGTGAGGGTGATGAGGAGAGAATGAAAAGGATAGTCACGATGATCCTGCTCCTCGGCTGCTTCGGTACCGAAGCCATCGCGCAACGCAGGGAATACCTCAGGATCAAAGAGACGGCGGTGGTACGATTCGATTTGGAATGCGCGAAGCCGACCTCCTTTCCGAAAGCCAAACTTGGGCGGTTGGTTCGAACACTCCTGGGCCCCGACACGGGCGAGCCTGGTCAATGGGGCGATCGGGCGTTCAGTTACGATTTAAACGGCGATCAAGCTCCCGAGTACTTTGTTCCGCTTCAATGTGGAGCTACGGGGAACTGCGAGTGGGCGGTGTTCGCGTTGAAGCCAACACGCGTACTAGGAGTCGTGTTTGCTGAGAACCTCTACGTCCACAGGCGAGTACTCAGATGGTCGCGCCTAACGGCATCCGAGCATGAAACCGTGTCAGAGAGCATTCTCGCTACCTATCACTATCGCGGAACACGGTATCGGAGATTTGGCGCGCCGTATGAAGCAAGCGCATATCGTGACAATTTCCCAAGATTCCTCTTGAGGGTTGAGCCGTTGTGCAACCCGCACTATGTTCCGGGAAGCATCCGTCCGCGATAAGGCTTGGCAGTCGAACCCTCCTGCAGCGGAGCACATCTCCGCACTCTTCAAAAGGATCGGTCTTGAGGCCCGCCCAGCTGATTCAGGAGCAGCCTAAAAGCTCGTAGGGCCGGAGCGGCGAGCAATTTCACGCCATAGCACTTCAAATATCTCTATCTGGGCCTTCTTGCCCTTAACCATTACCTGACCGCAGGGACGCACCGGGAAGCGGTTTCCAATGCGGTCCAGCGTCGAACGGCTGATGATAATCTGGCCGCCCTGTGCCTGTTTCTCAAGGCGCGCGGCGAGATTCACGGCATCGCCGATGGCAGTGTAGTCCGTCCGCTCTTCCGAACCCATGTAGCCGACAGTGACCGTGCCGGTGTTGATGCCGATGCCAATCTGTATCGTGGACAGGCCCGACTGTCTCAGAGCTTCGTTAACAGAGCCCATCTGATGCTGCATCTGGATGGCAGCGAGCACCGCATTCGCCGCGGAGTCTTCGGATTCATTCGGAGCGCCGAAAAGAGCCATCATGCCGTCGCCGATATACTTGTCCAGCAATCCCTGATGCTCAAAGACAATCGGCGTCATATCGGCAAAGTACCTGTTCAACATCTCAACCACACTCTCGGGCGGCAGGTTCTCGGACATAGTAGTGAAGCCGCGCACATCCGAAAACACAATCGTAACGTTAGAGTTCTTTCCCCCGAGATTGAGCGAATCGGTATTTGCAAGAATCTCGTCCACCACATGCGGCGGCATGAAACGCCGATACTTCGCTCGAGCGAGTTCCTCGCTCACCAGCCGTTTGTGACTAATCGCATTGTCGACCGCTATAGAAGTTTCGGATGCCACGGCGTTGAGCAGGTCGAGATCATCCTCGCTGAATATCTTCAGCTGTTCCTGACAATCCACGTAGATGACGCCGAGAACGGTGGTCTTGCCCAGCAACGGCGCACACATAACCGAGCTGATTCCCTGCAGTACGATTGAGCGCGCCTGGACAAGCCGGTTGTCCTGCTGAGCGTCGAATGAAAGAAGCGACACCCGGTCCTCGATCACCCGGTCGACTACAGTCTTGCTCAACATGATCTCTCCGAGCTGGGTTGCGCTTGCGGGATCGCGAAATTCGGCGGCCGACGTCACAACCTCGCCGGTGGCCGCATCCCTCAGGAGAACAAAGAATCGTCCTGCCGGAGTCAGCCGGAAGACCATTTCGCTGACCTTCTTG
>DASYSA010000660.1:0-10406 GCA_036003885.1 Blastocatellia bacterium
GACTACCGAGATGGATTCCGTACAATCGCGACGCGGAGCCTTATATGGACTTTGGCGACGTCGTTCAGTTGCGCAACCATCTGCTCAAGGAGCAGCTCGACTTCCTGGAACAGGTTCAGAAGCGGCGCTGATCGGAAGAGGAACTTAAATGACAAAGAAGCGAACGGGCTTACGATGGGGGCTGGCGCTGTGTGTCCTCACCGCCCTGAGCATTCTGAGCCTTGGGGACGATACAACTTCGACGCGTCCTGACGACTCAATGCGTGTCCCGAGTCCGATAGTTACGGGTCCGATTACCGGTGGCGACCGAGCGCAGGCACTGGGTGCCATTCCCGTCGCAGACTTGACGAAGGCCGGCTACGTAGAGGGGGAATACTTCTATGCGGGCAGTGCCACCGCGTTCGGACAGGTCGGCACCTGGGCAGCGGACGGGGCATGGACCGCCCGACCGACTTCGAAGGCGGACTACAAGGTTCGCATGCTGGTGAGGCGGCCTGCCGAGGCCCGTCGCTTCAACGGGATTGTTGTGGTCGAGTGGCTGAACGTCTCAGCGCAAGCGGAAGCGGCCGTGGACTTCATGCAGATGCGGGAGGAACTGCTGCGTGAAGGCTACGTGTGGGTTGGGCTCGGCGTTCAGTCAGTGGGGATAAATGCGCCGAGGACCGGTCTCAAGTCGTTAGACCCGACTCGCTACGGTTCCCTGTTGCAACCCGGAGACGCTTACTCTTACGACATCTTCTCGCAGGGAACACAAGCCTTGCGGCATCCGCAGGGCATCGATCCAATGAGCGGCCTCCGCGCGCGGAAGGTACTGGCGACCGGCCGCTCTCAGTCGGCGTTCCGGCTCGTGACCTACATCAACGCCGTTCATCCGCTCGCTCATTTATTCGACGGTTTCTTTGTGCACAGCCGCGGGTCGAGCCCGGCTCCGCTTTCCGATGGCGCGGACGGCAGGGTGCCGGCCAACGCGCATACTCGTATCGACGTCGATGTGCCGGTGCTCTGTTTGCAGACCGAAGGGGATTTGATCACGCTTCGTTCTCACCTCGCGAGACAGGATCAGAGCCCTCATTTCCGACAGTGGGAGGTTGCCGGGTGCGCGCACGCTGAGACGCCGCGCTGGGTTGTCGAGGTTCCGCCTCCATTGGATCTCGGACCGGGATGCAAGGATCCGGTCAATGCCGCGCCACACCACGCAGTGGTGAAGGCGGCGCTTCACGCGCTCGCGCAGTGGGTGCTGAAAGGCATCGCGCCTAAGCAGTCGCCGCTGATCGAATTGACCGACCCGACCGCACGCGATCCTATCGCGCGTGACCAGTACGGCAACGCCAAAGGCGGCATCCGTCTCCCTGAGCTTGAGGCGCCCACCGCTACGCTCAACGGGCGAGCAAACGGGGTCGGCGCACAGCAGGCAAGTGGCACGCCGAATTTCTGTTTTCTGTTCGGGTTGACCGTTCCTTTCGACAAAGCAACTCTGTCAAAGCTCTACACCAGTCACGACTCGTACGTGAAGCTGTTCAGCAAGGCAACGGATGCCGTGCAACGCGAGGGCTACTGGCTAAAGCCAGAAGGAGAGTTGGCCCGCAAGGCGGCCGAGCAGTCGCACATCGGGGAGTCATCGCAGGGTGCGAGGTAAGTGACAATTGTATCGTTCAGCTCGGCAGGATCCTGCGGCTCTGTCGTTGACATAGCGATCTGTCGTTCTTGAATACTGAAGGAGAATCGAAATGACGAGACGAAATGCTCTCTCAATGGCTCTGTGCCTGCTGACGATGGCGGGCCCGATGTTGGCGGAGGACAAGCCTTCGGAAGACTACATGACAACCTCCGACGGCGTTAAGATTCACTACTACGTGATTGGCAAGGGAACGCCGGTAGTCTTGATTCACGGCTACACCGGCACCGCATGGGGCAACTGGTTCTCCAATGGCATTGCTCAAGCGCTTGCGAAGAAACACATGGTTGTGGCGCTCGATTGCCGCAACCACGGAAAGAGCGACAAGCCCGTGGCCAATGGGCCGGGCAAGGCGCAGGACGTGATCGAGTTGATGGATCATCTCAAGATCAAGAAGGCGCACATCCACGGGTACTCGATGGGAGGCGGGATTACAGCTCAGTTACTGGCGCTGATCCCTGATCGTTTCATCACTGCCGCCTTCGGCGGTTCCGGAATTGCCGAGGTCGATCCGGAGATGAGAGCGAAGGCGCCGCCGGATAAGCAGGGCCGCGATCCGCAGGAGGATGAGGCCTCGCGAACGCTCAGGGTGCACCGAGCAATGGATCTAGGTATGAGCAAAGAGGAGGCCGAAAAACAGGCCGCTACTCCTCCTGCTGCCCGAACAGGAGTTGGACCCGGTCCGGGAGGGCCGGCCGCAGCCACTCCGCCTCGCACAGGTCCGCAGCTCGACCTGACGCGGCTGAATATTCCCATGCTCGCGATCAACGGAGAGTTTGACCGTCCGAATGCGAAGACGACGCGGATCGCGCGCGAGGTTAAGAACTTTACGAACGTCGTGCTGCCCGGCAAGTCGCACCTGACAGCTATCATGGCCGGCTACATGCCGAAGGAGTATCTTGAGAGCCTCGTCAAGTTTATCAACGCAAACGATCCGAAAAAATAATTGCGCTTCGGCAGCATCGTCCTCTCATTAACACCCCACTTCAGTGGGGTGTCTGGTGGGCGACGGCGCTGGTGGAACCGTTTTAACGGTTTCCGATCCGTCCATGTGGTCTCAACCTTGCACAAAGAATCTGTCGCGGAAGCCGGTGGCTTCCACAATTGGGGGAAACCGTTAAAACGGTTTCGTCGTTGCCCCCGGAGCAAACACCCCTCTGAAGTTGGGTGTTAATGAGAAGGCGCAATCGAATTCTCTGTAGAGTCAACTAGTACGGAAAAGCACATTCATCGAAATGGAGGAGCGTCAAGAATGAATAATAGAAAGTCCAGCTCGAGTCGCGACGGAGCGCCTGAAGTATCCGGGCGCCGGAGTTTTCTGAAGCAAGCATCGCTGTTGGCTGCCGGCGTTCAAGCGAGCGCAATCCTGCCGCTCGCATCGGCGAGCAGCCGCGCGGCAATCCTGACAACGGACACGAGGACTTCGCGCAAGAGCGGCGATGTGGTTGCCGAGACAACATCGGGGAAGATCAGAGGAACGACCGTGGACGGAGTCAAGGTGTTTAAGGGGATCCCTTACGGTGGAACAACCGCGGGTAAGAACCGCTTCATGCCGCCAACGAAGCCAACGGCGTGGACGGGTGTACGCGAGACTACCGAGTTTGGCCGCATAGCCCCGCAGCCCTTCTCGGGAGGCAGAATAGACTACGTGAAAATGATCGATTGGTTCTATCCGGCCAGCGCCCAGGGAGAAGACTGTCTCGCGCTGAACGTTTGGACGCCCGCCATCAGAGACGGCGGCAAGCGGCCCGTGCTGGTGTGCTTCCACGGAGGCGGCTTTACGAGCGGGTCGGGATCGAACCCGGGCTTTCACGGTCAGGAACTCGCTCGCCAACACAATGCGGTCGGCGTCTCGGTAAATCACCGGCTGGGATGTTTGGGATATATGAATCTCGCCGGTCTTGGCGCACCGCCGGAGTTCGCGAAGTCGGGAGTTGCGGGAGCGCTCGACATGGTAGCCGCGCTGGAATGGGTTCGCGACAACATCGAGAACTTCGGCGGCGATCCGGGCAACGTGATGATCTTCGGCCAATCCGGCGGCGGGGCCAAGGTCTGTACGCTGCTGACCATGCCCGCTGCGAAGGGCCTCTTTCATCGCGCGGCTATTCAGAGCGGCTCGGCGCTTCGTTTGACGTCGCGTGAGACTGCCACCAGATCCGCGGAGCGCATGCTTGCCCAGATAGGCATCGACAAGAGCCGGGTCACCGAGTTGCAGGATATCCCTGTCGAGATGATGATGTCGGCACAAGCAACACTCGGCGCGCAAAGCCCGCCTTTCGGATTCGGGCCGATGGTCGATGGTGCCGTGATCCCCCAAAACCCCTTCGATCCGGTTGCGCCGGCGATTTCAGCAGACGTGCCGGTAATCGTCAGCACAACGCTCGATGACGCCGCGCTGGGCAGGACCGATTTCTCACTCGATGAGACAGGGTTACAGACTCAGGTGAAGACGATTGCGGGCAATGAAGCCGATCGTGTGATTGGCGCGTATCGCCGCGCTTATCCAACGACGTCGCCGTTCCTGCTCCTGTGCCGTATGCTCACTGATCGCGGCGGACGCAAGAGCGCGGTCGCTCTTGCTGAGCGCAAGTTTGCCCAACACAAGGCTCCGGTCTACATGTATCTCTTCACCTGGCCTTCACCAGGATACGGCGGAAAGTTCGGCGCCGTGCACGGGACCGACGTTCCGCTCGTAGTAGGCAACATCCACGCTCAGGGCATCACAGGCATGGGACCGGTCGCTAAAGCGCTTGGCGAAAAAATGAGCACGGCCTGGGTTGCATTTGCTAAGACCGGGAATCCGAATCATCCCGGACTTCCACAGTGGCCGGCATATACGCCCGAGACTCGCGCGACGATGGTCTTCGACAGCAACTGCCGCGTGGAGAACGATCCCGGTGGCGACTTAAGACGGCTCTGGGACGACGTGAAAGCGTAAATCGGCAACTCAGCCAGACCCGCCGGCGAGCCCGGCGGGTCTGAAATGTCTTAACTCGGGGCGCTCGCTCAACCGCTGTCGCGGCGTTCCGGAACCGTCTTCTCGGAAGGATCTCTAACAACTTCGCTTGAGTCACCCATCGATCCGCTTTCAGTTTCTCCCGACCTGTGGGCAGGCCCTGCCTTCCCCGTCAACTCTGAAATCAGAATCGCAAAATCGAGGGCCTGAACCCCAGGACTGCCATTTGCAAAGCTCAGCCTTGACGCGGAACTCCGGAGGCTGGATGCTTGGGTGACAGGAGTGCAGAACAGACGGACTCAATGGTGAATCGTGATGAAAAGAGAAAGGCTCAAGGCGGAACTACTGTCCGGGCATAAGGTAGCTGCCATCGAAGTTCCGTTCGATCCAGCAAAGCAATGGGCCATTCAACCCAAACACCTCAGTGCGCCTTTAGATACTCAATCTGACAGCGGCTTCAACTCAGGAGGTTGCTTATGGCACCATTGAGATTCCCGAACGAAACGACTGGCTACCGCGAAGCCCGCGATGGGCTCCTGAAAGCGGAGATCGAATTGGTGGCCCAGATTGAACGGGTGGCCGCAATGCGGAGGGGGCTCCCTCCTGGCGGCGTTCTCAAGGAAGACTACGCATTCGAGGAGATCGCGGCGGACGGTCAATTGCGCACGGTGAAACTCTCAGAGCTGTTCGAGGGATCGAAGACCTCGTTGTTCGTGTACTCGTTCATGTACGGACCAAAGATGGAGAATCCCTGCGTTATGTGCAGTTCGATCCTGGATGGACTCAACGGCAACGCTCGCCACATCACGCAGAGGGTCAACCTCGCCGTGGTTGCTCGATCTCCCATCGAGCGGATATTGGCGTTCGCGAAGCCCCGCGGCTGGAATTCACTTCGATTGCTCTCTTCAGCAAAGAACAGTTACAACGCCGACTATTTCGGGGAGACCGCTGAGGGGGACCAGTATCCTATGGCTAACGTGTTCGTGCGCAAAGGTGATTTAATAAATCACTTTTGGGGCACCGACATGCTGTACGCGGACCTCGATCGCGAGCCACGCCATATGGACCTGATGTGGCCGCTTTGGAACGTTCTGGACACGACACCCGAGGGTCGAGGGCAGGACTGGTATCCGCCGCTAAATGCCTGAGGTTGCCGGCGTCGCCGTTGGCCGGCACGTAGGAACGGGATTACTTCCGCGCTGATGCGACTTGTGATGGAGAGGTGAGCTTGAGCAAGCCAAGAACACAGAATCGCCGGCAGAAGGGAGAGCCGGTCACTTTCGAGACTGTGCGACAGCTCGCACTCGCCCTGCCAGGGGTTGAGGAGGGAAAGTCTTACGGAAATCCGGCATTCAGGGTCGGAGGGAAGTTTCTCGCCCGCCTTCGCGAGGAAGATGAAATCGCCATAAGAGTCGAGTTCGCCACGCGCGAAGTGCTGATGGGAACCGACCCGGAAACCTTCTATATTTCGGAGCACTACCTCCGCTATCCTGCGATGCTCATACGGCTCTCGAGGGTTGACCAAGACGATCTTCGCAGACTACTCGAGGAAGCGTGGCGGGGCAACGCATCCAAACGTCTGCTCGCGGAGTTTGAGGAGAGAAGTTATCGATGAGATTTCAGACTTCTGTCAGAAGTCCGGCATCAGCCCGCAGCGCCCATGATTCTATTCGACCAATCTGAGTACAACATCCGTTGCGAATGGGGCGAGAAAGGCGTGTCACTGCTTGCCCATATCAGTGACGTGATCATCATCGTCGATGTGCTTTCATTCTCGACTTCAGTAGAGGTTGCGGCCAGTCAAGGGGCGCTCGTGTATCCCTATCGCTGGAAGGATGAAACCGCAAATGAATTTGCGAACTCAGTCGAGGCAGAGGTCGCAGACGAGAACAACAAAAGAGGCTACTGCCTTTCTCCGGCATCACTGCAAGCCCTGCCGTTCGGTATTCGTCTGGTTTTGCCCTCACCGAATGGCTCCAGTCTCAGTTTGTCGACGGGTTCAACGCCAACTATCGCCGGGTGTTTGAGGAACTGCCGAGCGGTTGCCGAATCTGCAATGTCGAAGGGAGCAAATGTCGCCGTTATTCCGGCCGGTGAAAGGTGGGATGACGGCACGCTTCGCCCATGTGCCGAAGATTTGATAGGGGCCGGGGCAATCATCGCCTATCTGGACGGGAGACTCTCGCCCGAGGCGAAGGCTGCCAGGGCGGCATTCGAAGGCGCTTCTTCGAATCTCTCTGAGCAAATCGAGGCCTGCAGCTCAGGAAAAGAGAAAGTAGCCCGAGGTGAAGTCAGAGACATCATCATAGCAACCGAACTGAATGCGAGCGTGTGCGTTCCGATACTGATAGACGGCGCCTACAGGGAAATTCGAAATTCGAAATTCGAAATTGGAAGTTGAATTTCGCACTTCGCATTTCGCATTTCGAATTTCCTTCCTTGCATTCCCATACTCACTTTGGTAGCCTCGGAAGCTGGTCAAGCTGTTTGGCCGGCATCAATCGCGCAACACCGATCACAGGTTAAAGCGCGCGGCTCAAAGCTCTCTTATTGAGGTAGACGATGCTGGCAACTGGAATCCCCGAGGCCCTTACTTTCGACGACGTCTCATTGGTCCCTGCTCGTAGCGGTGTTCTCCCATCCGATGCCGATACGACGACGCGGTTCACTCGCACCATCTCGATCAACATCCCCATCACGTCAGCGGCTATGGACACCGTGACCGAGTCACACCTTGCCATCGCCATTGCCCAGCAGGGCGGGATCGGAGTTGTTCACAAGAATCTCTCGATCGAAGCCCAGCGCGATGAGGTCGATAAGGTGAAGCGCAGTGAGTCGGGTATGATTGTAGACCCGGTGACGATGACACCCGATCGCCCCATCTTTGAAGCGGTCGAGGTGATGGAGCGCTACCATATCTCGGGCGTTCCCATAATCCAGGAAGACGGGCGGCTGGTCGGCATTCTCACCAACCGCGACCTCAGGTTCGAGACCCGGCTCGACCTCCCGATCAGCGAGGTGATGACGAAGGAGAACCTCATAACAGTCCCGGTCGGCACGACACTCACGGAAGCCAAGGCTATCCTTCAACGCCACCGCGTCGAGAAACTCCTGGTGGTCGACGATGACTACCGGCTCAAGGGACTCATTACAGTCAAGGACATTCAGAAGGCGATCAAGTATCCGCTGGCGGCGAAGGACACACTCGGCCGCTTGCGAGTCGCGGCGGCGATCGGCGCCACCGGCGATTTCTTCGAGCGCGCCGATGAGATGATTCGCGCCCGCGTTGACGCGCTGGTTATCGACACGGCTCACGGTCACACCGAAAGCGTCATCGCCGCGATAAAGAAGATAAAGAGCCGCTTCCCCGAGGTCGATCTCCTTGCCGGCAACATAGCCACTCCCGAGGCGACCAAGGACTTGATCTCCGCCGGTGTTGACGCGATCAAAGTAGGCATGGGCCCGGGCTCGATCTGTACGACTCGCGTTGTAAGCGGGGCAGGAGTGCCTCAAGTAACCGCAATAATCGATTGCGCGCGCGCGGCTCGAGGCTCAGGCATTCCGATCATCGCCGACGGCGGTATCAAGTACTCAGGCGACATCGCAAAAGCAATTGCGGCGGGCGCAGATTCGGTGATGATCGGCTCCCTGTTCGCTGGAACTGATGAGAGTCCGGGCGAAGTAATTCTGTTCCAGGGCCGCTCGTTCAAGGCTTACCGGGGCATGGGATCGATCGGCGCCATGCGAGAAGGAAGCAAGGATCGATATGGGCAAGGGGGTGAAACTCAGACGTCGAAGCTTGTGCCCGAGGGCATCGAAGGAAGAGTTCCACATAAGGGGCCGTTGTCTTCCCTGGTTCAACAGCTTGTTGGAGGCTTGCGGGCTGGAATGGGCTACTGCGGTTGCCAGACTATCAAAGAGCTGCAGGAACGAGCCAAGTTCCTCCGAATCACCTCTGCCGGCCTTCGCGAGAGTCACGTGCACGACGTGATTATTACCAAGGAAGCGCCAAACTATCAGATCGAGTAATTTGAAGCTCTGTCTCCAAACAGCTCCTGCCCCTGACCGACCTGAATTCCTCTTGCCCCACTCGGCCCGCTTGGGTAATCCATGGGTGATCGCCAGGACGCAAAGGATTATCAATGATTACGCTTAGCAAAACCTCTTACTCTATCGTTATGCCTGTCCTAATCCTCTTGGCTTTGGACCTCTCTAATGCCTGTACCCTGAACAACGGTCATGAGGACGTTGTTACTGTGACTACAGCCGGTTCGCCGAACAACGAACACGTTGCCACGGTTTATAACGTATCTGGCGGAGGAGCCGCAGGCTATGTCTACAACTGTGTGAATCTAAGAAAGCGAGAGGAACCTTTCGAATCAAAAACGGGCATCGTCTTCACGGCAAGTGGAACAAGAAGGATTACCGCAGTCTGGCAAGATGATGAACACTTGATCATCAGGCATTCGAAATCGGCTGGTATCTACAAGAACGCTGAAGAGTGGGGCAGTGATAGAAAGATCCGCATCAGCTACGCGGAAGAAGAGTAGGGGTTACGTTTCCTCCGGGCTGCATTCTTTCTTCCCGCCTGATACTTTTGCAAAAGTTTTTCACCTGAATGCGTCTACTGTTGAGTGGAGGTTATTGCGCACCCTCCGTCGCCAGGCGAAGTGCAGCGAATCTCCAACGATTTGAAAGGATGTCCCATAATGTATTACATGTTTCACTGTTTTGAGATTACAAGTCTTCTTGAAGTGCGTAATGAATATCCCTTGTCCCGCTCGATGAAATCGAGCACCCGCTTCTCGAGCGGCTCTCATTTGAGCCGGCCCGACTGACCACTGGCCACTCGATAGATCACATCCATTCCTGACCGTAGAAATCTGTTCATCAATCAGAACAGATGACGGTCATTGAAGAGAGAAATTCGCAGCGATCCCTCGCTGCATAAGCGTCCTGTCTCTAGCCACCAGGTTCGCTTGAATATGTGGAGACTGCCTGCTCTCGTGTCATCAAGCGAACCGGGACAAGAATTGGGGAGTTTTTTGCGGCCCATGTATTTTCTCACAGTCCCTACCCTCCATTTCCCATCTCCCCAGGGCCGAACGTATGAACAGAACGTTCTGCTCATACCCCGCGCCGCCTGGTTTGTCTCCCAGGTGGATTAAATACACAGGTGAGAACTCACTCACAAAAATCAGGAGGATCAACGAAGTGAAAAGACAAATATCCGGACTAGTGCTTTCGATGACAATAGCCGCGCTGTTTATGGCGGCCGTTGCCGTAAGACCTCTGGCGTCAACTGCGCAAACAGATGGAGGCGTTCAGGACGGTACGAGTCGAGAAAAAGCAAACGACATGGAAGACAGCTTCAAAGATATGGAGAGCCTCGACACGGAGTCCGTCGAAGCCAACCCGGTAGCGCCGGATGACACTGACGATTCAACCGCCTCACCCACCGATCCCTCCCCTGTTCCAATCGCGAAAGTATATCCGATTCCAGTGCCACTTCGCGGTGGGCTGGATCACGTGGCCAACGGTGTAGCCACGCGCAATGCCGGGTTCGGGACAATCCGCCTGCGGGGCGCTCCTAACGGTGCCACCCGTGTACGGGCATTCCTCTATTGGGGCGAAATCATCACGGGCCCGATTGCGCTTGCACAGACAGTGCTGTTCAACGGAGTACCAGTGACCGGGCGTCTCATCGGAGTGTCGGCGCCTCCGTGCTGGCCGGGCAGTTCTTTTGTCGCCTACCGAGCCAGCGTCATAGCGTTG
>DASYSA010000661.1:0-4247 GCA_036003885.1 Blastocatellia bacterium
GTTGACGATCGAAGGGCATGAGACTCTCCCTGGTTCTTCGATTCGTGTTTGTTGGTAACCGCTACGCCGGACCAGGCGTCCGGCATAGCGGTCGAGGACCGGAGACTAGTCGCCTGAGGCGAAATGCTGCCTGAAGTGATCGAGCCCGAACGACAGGAAGGCTCTAGTGGTCGGATCGTTCGGCTTCACCCGCGCCTTCAAGGTTGGTTGAAAGTCGAACGGCCCCTGCTCGAGCGCGAAGAACGCTTGAAGTATTTGCTTGTCGAGCGCGATTTGAACGTACCCGCGAAGTGCAGCCGGGATGTCCGCATTATCAGCGAGCACGAACGTCTCACCGTTGAATGAAACTCTGACGTTCGTGCCCGCCAGAGCCCGCGCTTGCGCATCCAGACCAAGCGCCCTCACCAGAGCGACCGCCGTGTTGAGCCTGCTAATCAGTCCGGACGGATTGAAGGATGGGCCGCTGGCGCCCATCATCCCCTGAGGTGTGAAGTTCCAGTCACGAAGAGTCGAGCCGTTGGCGGTCACAGCTTCGGCAATCGCTTCGAGGCTTCCTGTGACATCGGTAAACCTCCGAGTCGCACCCAGCGACTGGCGCAAGGGTGTGTTCAGCACAAGCGTTTGCGCGAAGTCGCGGCGGGTCACGTTCGAATCGGGTCGGAATGTACCATCCGGAAATGTATCCATCATACGATTCTTGATAACCGACTCGATCTGAGCCTGCGCAGGATGCCCCTGGATGTCGGGGATGGTTGCCAGCGTGAATTGTTGCTGCGTGATCGTGCCGTCAATCGGCCCCGGTGTCGCGGCACCCGAAGTCGGCAGGCTGAAGTTTGGAACCGCAGCCAGCCCGCGAACTCCGCGGGCTTCGAGCAACCACTGACCAGGCACCGGGTTTTTCACTACTACCTGCCGGTTCGGCGCATCGAGGATCGGGAGGAGGACTCCGCTCGAGAACCTGGCACCAGTGGGATCCGTCAGCAGTAAGCCAATAGTGTTGCCGTCACCGGTCATTAGCGCGTTATCAATGTTAGCGAACACGTCGAGCACGCTTATGCCCGGCTGAACGATAAAGGTGGTCGAGTTGGAAGAACCGGGACCCGGCAATGCTGCCGGATTGTAATCTATGTGAAAAGGCTTTGGATTCTGCGGAAAATCGGCGCTAGTGGGCTTGCTGATGTTGAACTGAGCGTTAAACTGCCTGACGTCGACCGCGCCGCTGTACGTGCCGTAGTTCTTAGACCGATTGAAGACCTTGTCCAGGGCGGCGTACACGTTCACGTAACCCGCACCCACTTCGAATTCCGAAAAGCCCGCCATCTGCGAAGCCGTCTGTTGAAGTATCTGCTTCACCTGATCTGGAGTAAGCGTAGGATCCGCATCCAACATCAGTCCCACAGTGCCTGCGATGAAAGGAGTCGCCATCGACGTGCCACTGATCTGGGTATAGAACGGCACGAATGCGACCGGAATCTCGGCATCGGCGTCCAGACCGTTGGCAAACACATTCGTCTTAGAGCGAACGGAGACAACATCGGAGGTGAACTTACCCTGGTCGGAGGCGAACTCTCGTCCGGTTCCCGGCGCGGTTATCGCTGGGGCCGTAAAATCATCGGTGGGATCTCCGTTTGATAAACGGTCGGCTCTGGGGATGCCACGAGACGAAAAGCCGGCGAGGCCACCCTCCTTAGTACCTGCGGCTACCCCGATGACCCATGGCGCCGCCGCGTAAGGATTCAACGTATCCTTGCCTGGCCCCGAGTTGCCCGCGGCGAAAACGATCACCATATTGAGGTCGTGCGACGTCTTGCTTGCAATGTTGATCGGGTTATCGGGATCGAACCTCCCGTTCGAGCCCCAGGAGTTTGAGATTACACGAATGTTGTAGACGGCCTGATTGGAGATTGACCATTCAAACCCGCCAAGCGCATTGAGTATGAACAGCACCGCTCCGGATCCCGCTCCAATCAGCTTTGCTCCTGGAGCGACCCCCGCATAGAGTGCACCCGAGGCTGCACCATTTCCCCCGACTATACCCGCACAGTGAGTACCGTGACCGACATTAAGATCGGTATCGGGCAGATTCTCAATTGTCAGGACAGGCGTGAACCCGGACAGAGTCTCGGTATCGGTCAAGATCTGCAGATTCTGTACTACGTGCTCCGGAAAATGCAGGTCGGGATGGGTTGCATCGATTCCTGAATCATTGATTACGATAGAGAAGTCTCCGGCTCCCGAGACAGGTAGGCCGCCGTTTGCTTTCGTGAACGCAGCATCAGTTCGGACCTTGTCAACTCCACAAAGCATCCGAGTTTCGTTGTTGTAATAAGCGAGCCGATCGTTAGACCATACTGAGCGCACAGCCGGGTTCGCGGCCAGCGCCCTGACCTGACCCGCAGTCGCGGGTGTCCCTACCATACCAAGATGCGGGTATGTAATACCTTTGGTGATGCCGATGTTCCGCAGGAGGTCGAGGTGCGAAGGCGTAAGGCCAACGGTTGTGTTGAACACCACGACTACAATGCCGGCGTCTGCTGTACCAGGCAGGCCGGAAAGTTTTACAGAAAGCGCGGGGCCCAGCGTAGCTGCCGATGCAGCGAAGCTGACGACACCGAGAAGGAACATAGTGACCAGCACCCGATGTATCATCTTGATCATAATGGTGTTCTCCTTTGTTTTCGGGGCAGGAGATCTCCCACGTTCAAGCGATAGCCGGATCGGGTAAATAGCTGGTGATCAGTTCCAGTACTTATAGGAGCAACTGTTGTTCCATCCAGAATCAATAAGAACCCGGCTGGACGAGGTGGGCATCACGGCTGGTGGACAAGTACGGGCTGATCGCCCGCCGGTCGCCGCGATGACCAGATAGCCGCGCGGATTCTTGACCGGCACTTCCGTTTGCTCTTACGACTGTTCGTAGAGGACCGATGGCTTGAGCGAAGATTTCGCGATCACGCGACCGCCGCTTGCTGACCTTTTATGAAAGCAAGTAGATCTGCGTTTACCTGATCCTTGTGCGTCGAGCACATCCCATGCGGCGCGCCCGGATAGACCTTGAGCGTCGCATTACTAACGATTTTCGCTGACAGTCTGGCCGAGTCGTCGATGGGCACGATCTGATCGTCATCGCCATGCAGGATCAAGGTCGGTACGTCTATCTTTTTGAGATCTTCAGTGAGATCTGTCTCGGAAAACGCCTTAATGCAGAAGTACGTCTCGGTGCGCGAATCGCTCGAACTTCTGATCCAGTTCGCGGGCTGGCAGCCGGAGACATTTGCAACCGCAGAAGAATTCCTTGCCCACCCACGAGTGCTTACGCCGAACTGCCTCGTACTTGATGTTTCTCTTCCGGACCTTAACGGTCTCGATCTGCAGAAGCTCGTCGCCGATCGGATCGAAATGCCGATCATCTTCATAACCGGTTACGGCGACGTACCGATGACCGTCCGAGCAATGAAGGCCGGAGCTGTCGAGTTCTTGACGAAGCCCTTCGCCGAAGAGGCGTTATTGAGCGCCATCCGGCACGCCATCGAGCGCAGTCAAACTGCACTTGGTAACGAGGCGGAGATTCAGGCGCTCCGCGACCGCTACGCATCACTCACGCCTCGCGAACGTGAGGTAATGGCGTTAGTGGTCTCCGGCCTATTGAATAAACAAGTGGGTTTCGAGCTCGGGATCAGCGAGATTACGGTGAAGGCACATCGAGGCAGGATGATGCTAAAGATGAAAGCTGACTCTCTCGCCGACTTGGTGAGAATGGCTGAAAGACTCCGCGTTAATTAATCGTCTTTAGTCGTCTTATCAAATCTCCCCCAGATTAGTCACCTAGATTCGTCGATCTTGGTTCCGAACTTAGAGTATGCGTCGTTCACAGTGAAATTCAGATTGTGGTGTCTTCTTGGTACAGCCAACCAATCCTCGAGGCGGTGAGCACCTTCTTCCGGTAACCCCTAATTCAACCTGTTTCCATGCTAGACGTGTTCTACGACCGCCTCAGGAGCCACAGGTTCCAAGAGACAATCCCGACGCCATTGCCAGTTGTCGTCCAATAGGTCTTTACGCCGGCGGCGTGCAGTCTTCGTCGCTTCACCTTGGTCGATTACCGTCGGCACACAAATACTCGATGAGCGTTGTGAGTAACAACGCTCTCCTTCAAAGTCCGCTTCACACGGCCAGCAAGAGTCGGTTCGTTGAAGGCCAGAACCGTTATCCGCCACCAAAACTTACGCAAAACACCCAGACACAGA